>CAYRTW010000046.1:0-29156 GCA_964426935.1 uncultured Rickettsiales bacterium | reverse complement strand
CCGATGTTCCCGGCGATGAAGTCCTTCACCACCTGCTCGTCGGCGGTGTGAACGTCCTCGGGGCGTCCCACCCACACGATCCTCTTGTCGTAAAGCATGGCGAAGCGATCCGAGATGTCGAAGGCCGACGCCATGTCGTGGGTCACCACGATGGAGGTCACCTGGAGCTTCTCCTGCATGTCCTTGATGAGGCGGTTGATGCGCTTGACGTTGGAGGGATCCAGTCCGGTGGTGGGCTCGTCCCAGAGGATGACCTCGGGGGAAATGGCGATGGCCCGGGCCAGGCCCACCCTCTTCTTCATCCCTCCCGACAGATCGGCTGGCATCATCTTTTCCACGCCGGGGAGGCCCACCAACTCCAAACACTCGGTCACCCGGTCATTCACCTTGGCCTTGTCCTTCCATCCATGCTCCACCAGGGGGTAGGCCACGTTGTCCCGCACCGTCAAGGAGTCAAACAGGGCGGCTCCCTGGAACAGCATGGAGATGCGACGGCGGACCTGTTGGAGTTCCTTCTCCTTCAGGATCGTCACATCCTGTCCAAAGGCGAAAATGGATCCTTTTTCGATACGGAGGAGCCCGATGAGGCACTTCAGCAGCACCGACTTTCCTTCACCCGAACCACCGATGACGGTAATGGTCTCCCCGGCAAAAACCTCCAGGTCCAGGCCGGTATAGATGACCTTGGGCCCAAAGGATTTGTACACATCCTCAAAGCGGATGATGGACTCACCGGGTTGGTATTCGGGGGAGGGCTGGTTCATGGCTCAGGTGAAAGGCAGGAGCATCTTGGTCAGGAAGAAGTCGCCGATGAGGATGGTGATGGAGGTGACCACCACCGTGCGAGTGGTGCCGTTGCCCACCCCCACCGTGCCGCCCCGGATGTCCATCCCCCCATGGCAACCGATGATGCCGATGAAGTAACCGAAAAACACGCTCTTGATGAGGCCGTGCATCAATTCCGACACATCCACTGTGGTCACCACCTGGTCCCAGAAGAACTGAGGGGTCACCCCTACCGAAGTGGTGTTGATGAGCATGGAACCCAGGGTCCCCACCGCATTGGCGATCATCACCAGAAGGGGAATGGAGAGGGTGGACGCCACCACCCGGGGGACCACCAGCTTGCCCACCGGATCGGCCCCCAGGGCGCGAATGGCGTCAATCTGCTCGGTGACCGACATGGAGCCCAACTCAGCAGTGATGCCCGCGCCCACCCTCCCTCCCACCAGGACGGCGGTGAGGGTGGGGCCCAGTTCCATCACAAAGGACAGGGAGACCAGTTTGGCCGCATAAAGGGCAGCACCGAACCTCTCCAGCCCCCATTGGAACTGGAGGGTCATGATCATGCCCACGAACGCTGCAGTGACGAAGGTGATGGACAGGGACTGGATGCCGATGACGTACATCTGATGCACCATCAGGCTCCACTCGAACTTGCGAAGGCCGGAACGTAGGCTGCGACCGGTCAGCACTCCGATGGATCCCACCCAGCGGATAAATTGCACCACCTGCCCCCCCACCGAGCTGAGGAGGACCAGGGGCAGGGACAGGGGAGGATTCCCTGAAGCCGCAGACATCAGCGCTCCACCCGGAAGGTGCGGACCATCCCTTCGTAGTCGGCAAATCCGGCATCAAAACGAGAGGGGGGAGCGACATACATCATGTCGTAGATGCACGAATTCTTCTTGACCACGGTGGCGGCCACCCGCACCAGGACTCCATCCAACTTCCCTTCGGCGAGGCGGAACAAGGCGTCCCTCCCGTCCACCCGGGAGGGCTTCTCCTCCAGGGTGGTCAACTCGGTAAACCCGAAGAACAGGTGATTGGCCAGCACCGGCAAGGGGGCATCGTCAAACTTCTGGCAGGAGTCATCGGCGTAGATGACCGCTCCCAACGAGTCGTTGCGAAAGGCTACGTTGGCTCCGTGAGGAGGGACGAGGCGCCAATCCTCCCCCGGGGATGCCAGAGCGTAAAGGGTATTGGGTCCACTATAGACGCCGTTTTTCCAGGAGCCTCCGCAGGCGGAGAGCGCTGCCAGGCCCGCCATCAGAACGAGGCCAAGGAGGGGACGAGAGGGAGTAGACATCATCGAAGGAGGAGGCTTCCGCAGGGGGCAACGAGGCATCACCCTATCCCACCGTCCCTTCAGGCGCCAGGGGGGACAGGCCCTCGGAGGAACTCCTCTCGTCGGAAACGCCCTCTCCCCATGAGTCTCTCCCTCACCCCCGCAGGACGGTGGTGATCTCCCGCCACTCTTCCCCTCCCACCAACTGCATGAACAGGTCCTCCAGCCGACCCTGGCCTCCCAGGGTGCGGGCCTTCAGTTCGGCGACGGTCCCCTGGGCGGCGATGACCCCTCCCACAACGATGGCCACCCGGTCGCAGACCTCCTCGGCCACCTCAAGAGCATGGGTGGAGAGAAACACCGTGTCCCCCTGCTGAGCCTTCTGGCGAAACACGTCCTTGATGAGGCGGGCTCCTTTGGGATCCAGGCCCACCATCGGCTCGTCAACGATGAGGAGCCGGGGGCGATGGAGCAGGGCTGCCGCCAGGACCAGCCTCTGCTTCATGCCGTGGGAGAATCCCTCCACCAGCTCGCCGCCGAACTGAGAAAGGGTAAAAAATTCAAGAAGTTCACTGCTTCGCCGTCTGGCCTCCACGGGGGGAATCTCGTAGATGCCGGCGATGAACTCCAAAAACTCGTCCGCCGCCAGTTTTTCGTAAAGGTAGGGGCGATCGGGGATATAGCCGATGAGACGCTTGGCGGCCACCGGGTCCCGCAGTGCGTCGATGCCGGCAATGTGGATGCTCCCCGAAGTGGGTTGAAGGAGCCCCGCCAGCATCTTGATGGTGGTGGTCTTGCCGGCGCCGTTGGGACCCAGAAAGCCGAACACCTCCCCCTCCCGGACGTGGAGGCTGATGCTCTTCACCGCATCGAAACGCCCGTATTTCTTAGTCAATCCCTCTGCGCGAATCACGAGGCCTCCCGGATGAGGATGGACATTCGACCGATGGCAGAGAGGAGATCCACCTGCCTGTCCAGTCCCCCCTCCACCAGCTTGATATGGGTGGCATCGGCGGGAAAATCGCCGAAAGTGGGATCCACGGGAACCCAGGCCCCGCCCAGACGCACTTCTGGCCAGGCGTGGTAGTAGAAGGCTCCCCGGGGGTCGATGTGATCGGTGTAGACGATGCCGGCAGCGATCTTGGTGGGGATTCCCGACGCCCTGGCCAGAGCCACATAGAGAGCGGTGTGCTCGTTGCAGTCCCCCTGAAGGCTGTTCAGCGTGGTCAACGCCGAAGGCACCCCCACCACCGATTTCTTCTCCACCGACCGGTACACCCACAGGAGCAGCAGCCTGGCCGCTTCCCGAGAATCCAGGGCCTCCCCGAGGATCTGACCGGCCTGGGTGCGAATGGCAGGATCTCCCACCTCGATACCCGGCTCGGGGGCCAGCCAGGACTCCATGCCCGGCTCTCGGGAGGGCAGAGGGTTGGTGCCGATGGAGGCGGGGGTGTCCAGTTTCAGGGTGCTGCCTTCCCAGGAGGCTCCGTGGGTGGCGGCAAGCAGACGGCCCACCGCCTCGGGGGCGTGGATGTCCACCGTCAGGCGCCGGACCTTGCGCGGTGTGTTCAGGGGGCGATCCACCGGTACCGCCGATAGAGCAATGAGATCGGGACCCTGACCCTCAGGCCACCCTGATTTGAGGGCAGTCTCTCTGTCCTCCAGACGCAGCTCCATCCCCAACAGTCCAGAATCCCTGATGATCTCTCCATCGTCATCGACAATGGCGGTGGCCTCGGCGGCGGCGAGTTGGTATCTCAACTCCCACAGCCCCTCCGCCGTGCGCTCCCCCAACAGGCCGGTGGCGGTGCGTTCGGCCCGGGTGGCGGGGTCAAAGAAAGGAACCTGAAACCGCTGCCCTGGCTTCAATCCCCCCTGGCTCCTGCCCTGACGCATCATCGCCTTCAACACCGCTCCGGCCAGGATGGGGGGCCGCACCAAGGTGACCTCCTCCCAACCTCCATCGCCGGTGCGAATGCGAACCGAGAAGCCTCCCGCCACCCTCTTCCCCTCCGCTTGAAAAGCTCCGCTCTCTCCATCAAACCGGTAGCCAAAGGTGCGGGTGGTGAGGTCCTCATCCATCTCGGCAAGCTGGGTGGTGGTGATCTTCTGGGTGCGGCCGAAGGCGTTGAGGCGAACGGCGGACCTCTCCCGCATCGCCAGGCCCCCATCGGGAAGGGTCCAGGTGGCTGAGGTGGCGGTCCCCACTTTCACCCCTTGGATGTAGATGCCCATCCAGCGGGTACCGGCCTCTTGAGGGAGGGCTCCCAGGTCCAAGAGACCTGCGGGCGTAGGCGCTGAGGGGGAGAAGGAATCCCTACCCAACCACCCCATGGCGAGAAGCCACAGGCCGACGAGCAGCAGTTCGACGCGGAGAAAGGCCTGGGGAAGACGCATGCGGGAGCACTGTAGCCCGGGAAGGACAGGATGCCGAGGGCGAGGGGCGCCTTTGCCGGTTCAGCAGCCGGTGTTTTCTTCCCCAGGAGTGCCCAGATCCCCCATTCCGTAGGGATCCACCGCCCCGCACCAGTTGGCGCCATCGTCGTTGGCGTCAGAATCCATCGCTCCCGACGACAGCTCCATGGAGACGCCGGTGGGATCGGGGAACAGGGCGCCGCCGTCGTAGGCCACCCGGTCCACCACCGTTCCATCGGGTGAAGTGAGAATGATCTCGTCATCCCCATTGGCCAGGGCTGGCGAGGAACCCTCTCCCCATCCCCAGGCCACGTCCACTCCGCCGTTGAGGTCGGAATCCGTTACCCTTCCCAGGACCACATAGCCGTGGGCGGGAACCAGCACCGAAACATCGATGACCGCCTCGTCGCCGCCATCATCGGAGAAGGTGAAGCCCAGAAGATCGATGCTGGCCCCGGTCATGTTGTGGATCTCCATCCACTCCCCCAGGCTGTCATCGACTGCGGCGGGATTCTGCATGATCTCGGTGACGATCAGATCTCCCTCCTCCACGTCGCTCCCCCCGCCAGCGATCACTCCGTCGCAGTTCTCGTCCACCGCGTTGCCGGGGATCTCGGTCGCCCCGGGATGGATGGAGGAGTTGGCGTCGTTGCAGTCTCCCTCGGAAACCAGGTAGCCATCCCCGTCCCCATCCTCTTCTCCCGCTTCGATCACCCCATCGCAATTCTCGTCCACGGCGTTGCCGGGGATCTCATCGGCGGCAGGGTTGATGGCGGGGTTGGCGTCGTTGCAGTCCCCTTCTTCTACCGTGAAGTCATCCCCATCGGCGTCCAGGTCCTCCACCGTGCAGGCTTTATTGACGGCCCCTGGCGTACCTAGATCCCCGTCTCCGTAGGCATCGGTGGAGGTACACCAGTTCGCCCCGGTGTCGTTGGCGATGTGGCCCGGAGTAAGGAGGCCAAGCTGCATGGAGGCCCCGCTGGGGTCGGGGAAGTCCGCCTCGGTATAGATCACCTGATCCAGAACCACCCCGTCCAGTTCCAGAACCAGTTCGTCACCGCTGTTGTTGAGGGTGAAGCCGCCGACTTCACCCTGCACGGGGGCTCCGCCATTGATGCTGAGGTCGGTGGACTTCCCCAGCACCAGGAAGCCGGCGTAGGGAAGCACCAGTCCACTCCCCAAGGGGATCTCATAGCTGTCGCTGCCGGAGACGTTGCGGATGATCCACCCGTCCAGGACGATGTCGCTGTAGGTCTGGTTGGCAATCTCAAACCACTCGCCGTAGTCGTCGCTGACGGCCGCAGGGTTGTTCATGATCTCGGTAATGGACAGGTAGCCGGGCTCCAGGGCCCCCTCGTCGTAGAGCCCGTCGCAATCCTGGTCCTCCCCGTCCATGAACTCCTCGGCACCGGGATGGATGAAGGCGTCGTCGGGAGCGCAGTCCTTGTCGTCGGGGGTGCCGTCTCCATCGGAGTCGGGAGAGGGGGTGGTGTCGTCGTCGGGAGGGGTGGTGTCGTCGTCGGCGGTGGCGTCGTCGTCATCGGACGTGGCGTCGTCATCGGACGTGGCATCGTCATCGGACGTGGCGTCGTCATCGGACGTGGCATCGTCATCGGACGTGGCGTCATCATCGGACGTGGCGTCATCATCGGACGTGGCATCGTCATCGTCGTCGTCATCGCCGGTGGGAACCACGCTGTTGCAGGCCGTCGTTCCCAGGAGACCGAGACCGAGGAGGAGGGAGAGGGGGGCGTTCTTGGGCATGAAAATCTCCGTGGGAGAGGGCGTTCGGGTTCAACAGGAGGGGTTGACGCCGCCGGGGGAGCCCAGGTCTCCGCCTCCGGTGGGGGTGGTGGCAGTACACCATGTGTCGGGATTGTCGTTGGCGGCCGCGTCCATCATGGAGGGGTCAAGGCTCATGGAAGCCCCGGTAGGATCCGGGAAATACGCTCCCCCGTCGTAGTACACCGAATCGATGAGCAAGCCCCCAGGACTCGCCAGGATCACCTCGTCATCGCCGTTGCCAAGTTGAAACATGGCTCGGTCGTATACGAAATCCACCGAAATCCCCCCGTTGATTCCCACGTCGCCACTGGCCCCCAGGACCAGGAAATCTCCTGGAGGAAGGACCACTGAGGTCTCGATGGTGAAGGAGTCGGAGCCTGCATCCATCAACGTCACTCCCTCCAGTTCCAGAGGGCTCCCCGAAGCGTTCCACACCTCAAACCACTCCCCCAGGGTGTCTTCGGCTGCAGAGGGGTTCTGCATGATCTCGGAGATGACCAGCTCGCCGACATCAGGGGATCGGGCTCCGGCACACCCCTCATCCACCGCTCCGTCGCAGTTGTTGTCGGTGCCGTCATCGCACACCTCGGCGGCCGCCGGGGAAACTTCGTCGTCCCCGTCGTCGCAATCGCCTTCGGCAGCGGTGTAGCCGTCCCCATCCCCATCAAAACCGCCCCCGCAGGAGGGGTTGAAGAAGCCGGGAGTCCCCCGGTCGGTCCCGTTGTAGGGACTGATTCCCTCGCACCAGGAGGAGGAGGCGTCGTTGAGGAGGTCATCGGTGAGCTCGATGTCCAGACTCAGGCTCCTCCCCGAGGCCAGGGGCCAGGTGTCGGTGAATTCCACCCCGTCCAACAGACCCCCGTCGGTATCGAACAGGGCCAGGGTGTCGCCGGAGTTGCTCAGGTTCATGGCCGCTCCGTAGGCATAGTCGACCACCACCCCGCCGTTGGCCCCGGCGTCGTAGCTCCGTCCAAACACCGCCACTCCCCCTCCTTCCAGGAGAAGGGGGCTGCTGATGACGAAGGCGTCGGTGCCGTCGGTCTCCGACACCGTCACCCCTTCCAAGTCCACCAGATCCTCGGACACGTTCTGCACCTCGAACCACTCCCCGTTGGCGTCAGGAACCAAGGTGGGATCGCACAGGATCTCGGTGATGACCAGATCCCCTACCACAGGGCCCCGGGGACAACCGGTGTCCACTCCCCCATCGCAGTCGTTGTCCAGGCCATCGCAGGCTTCTTCGGCGCCGGGATATACGTCGGGATTGTCATCGTTGCAGTCCCCTTCCCCCACGGCATATCCATCCCCGTCCACGTCATCCACCGCCCCACAGGGGGGATTGGAGGCGCCAGGGCTCCCCAGGTTGGTGTCGTGATAAGCGCCGGTCCCCAAGCACCAGTTTCCTCCCAGATCGTTGTCCGCCGGATTGAAGGCGGAAGAGGCCAGGCTCAGGGAAGCGCCGTTCCCGTTGGGGAAGCCAGCGGCACCGCTGTAGCTCACCTCGTCCATGAGGGTCCCTTCCCCGGTGTACAGGGAGATCCGGTCCCCATCATTGGAAAGGTAGATGGCGTCTCCCCATACGTAATCAGGAGCAATGCCACCGTTGAGATCGACGTCGCCGCTGCGACCCAAGAGGAGACCTTGATCGGGGAGGAGGAGGAGGGAGCCGCCGATGGTGAAGGACTCCGTGCCAGCACCGGCTCCGCTTTCCACAATCATTCCATAGAGTTCCAGGGTGTTTGAGCCAATGTTCCACACCTCCAACCACTCGGCGTCGGTGTCCTCCAGGCCGGCGGGGTTGTACATGATCTCAGAAATCACCAGGTCCCCCGGAGAGGGGAACACCGCCCCGCCACAGCCCTCGTCCGTGCCCCCATCACAGTCGTTGTCCACCCCATCGGCACAGATCTCGGGGGCACCGGGGCTCACTTCCGGGTCGGAGTCGTTGCAGTCCCCCTCGTCGCTGGAGTACCCGTCATTGTCCACATCCTCAGGATCGCAGTCCTCAATGAGGCCGTTGCAGTCCTCATCGACTCCGTTGCCACACACCTCGACGGCCCCGGGATGGATGTCGGGGTTCCCGTCATTGCAATCGCCTCCCTCCACCGTGAAGCCGTCCCCATCGGTGTCCTCCGGCTCGCAGTCCTCCGCCAGGCTGTCGCAGTCCTCATCCACGCCGTTGCCGCACACCTCAGTCGCCCCGGGATGGATGTCCGGGTTTTCGTCATCGCAATCGCCTTCTTCCACCGTGAAGCCATCCCCGTCTTCGTCCGGGCTCCCCTCACAGGAATCGTTGTCGGCGCCGGGGGTCCCCCGGTCGAGTTCGTTGAAGAAGGAGGTGGCCGTGCACCAGGCAGCGCCGTCGTCGTTGGACACCGCGTCCAACAGAGAGGGGGAAAGGGTCATGGAGGCACCCTCGGGGTCGGGCCAGGGGGACACTCCTGACCAGGCCACCGCGTCGATGACCGTATCGCCAAAGACCAGGGACAGGGAGTCGGCGCTGTTCCCCAGGGTGAAATCGGTGGTGAACTCATAGTCCACCGCCACTCCACCGTTCACCTCCACGACCTCGCTCTGTCCCAGCACCACGAAGGAGAAGGCGGGCACCACCAAGGAGCCGGCAATCACCTCCACTTCGGTTTCCGAGGCCCCCAGGAGGAGGGCCCCCAAAAGGTCGATGTCCGCCCCGGTGGCGTTCCACACTTCGAACCACTCCCCGTCCGAGTCAGAGACGGCGTTGGGATTCTGGAGGATTTCGGTGATGACCAGATCGCCGGGGTCAGGAACGGGAGAGGGCTCCTCATCCACGAGGCCGTCGCAGTCGTTGTCCACCCCGTCTCCCACCACCTCAGGAGCCCCAGGATGGATGGCAGGGTCAGAGTCGTTGCAGTCAATATCGGAAGAAAAACCGTCCTCATCGGCGTCTTCCAAGATGGCCGGGCAGGCGTCGTTGACCATTCCCGGAGTCCCCACTCCCCCGGCGCCAAAGGTGGTGGTGCCGTTGCACCAGTACGCCCCCGAATCATTGTCCCCGGCGTTGGCGTGGGAAGGATCCAGGGACATGGAGGAGCCGTCGTCGTCGGGGAAGGCATCCCCCTCCAGCCAGGCCACCACGTCGATCAGGTCCTCGCCAAAGGACAGGGCGATCTCATCCTCCCCGTTGGCCAGGGCCAGGGCGCTGCCATAGCCATAATCCACCGTCAATCCACCGTTCAGGTCGGTGTCCGACGAGTTGCCGAAGACCCGGTAGCCCATGGCCGGGAGCACCAGCCCGGTTCCCACGGGAATGTCCGTAGAATCCGAGCCCAGGTCGTGCAGGGTCCAGCCGTCCAGGAGGATGTCCACGGCGGTGGTGTTCCAAACCTCGAACCACTCCTTGTTGGTATCGTCCCCATCGGCGTTGTTGAAGATTTCGTTGACGATGGCATCTCCGGGAAGAATCAGTCCCTCGTCCGCCAGGCCATCGCAGTTCTGATCCACCCCGTCCCGGGTCTCCTCCGCTCCCGGATAGACGGCGGGGTCGGCGGGCTGGCAATCCTTGTCATCGGGGACCCCGTCTCCGTCTTCGTCGGGACCCGAGGTGGTGTCATCGTCGGCGGTGGTGTCATCATCGGGAGGAGTGGAGTCGTCGTCGGTGGTGGTGTCGTCGTCGGGAGGAGTGGAATCGTCGTCATCCGTGGTGGTGTCATCGTCGGCGGTGGCGTCGTCGTCATCAGCGGTGGCGTCGTCGTCATCAGCGGTGGCGTCGTCGTCATCCGAAGTATCGTCGTCGTCCCCGGCAGGCTCGGTGCAACCGGGAGAAACGGCGAGGAGGGAGAAGCCGAGAAGGGAGGAGAGAAGGGGGAGGCGGAAGGTCATGAGCCACTCACGGGGAAGCCCCCTCGACGGGAGGACAATCGGGGCGGGTTATGCCAGAGAATTTCAGCAATGGGGAGAAGGATTGTTGACGGATCGAAGACGGGCGCAAGAATGCCCGGTGCAGCACTCCGCCGCCCCTCTTCATCAAGGAGCCCTCGTGCCCCCTTTGCCCTCCCTGGTCCTGGCCTCCTCCTCCCCCCGTCGCCGTCAACTGCTGGAAGCGGCGGGACTGACCTTCGTGGTGAGGGCCGCCGATGTAGACGAGTCTCCTCACCCCCGGGAGGCTCCCGAGCGTCTGGCCACCCGCCTGGCCACCGCCAAGGCCCGGGCGGTAGCGGACCTTCCCGATTGCCCGGGGCGCTACATCATCGGAGCCGATACCGTGGTGGCCCTGGGGGACGAGACCCTGGGCAAACCGGGGAGCGCGGCGGAGGCTCGGATCATGCTGAGGCGACTTTCCGGAGTGAACCACACGGTGTGGACGGGCGTGTGCGTGCTGGATCGGGAGGAACCGGAATCCCCCATCTGCCACGGAGTGGAAACCCGGGTGCGGTTCCGGTCATTATCCACCGAAGAAATCCACCGATACGTGGCCACTGGTGAGCCCCTGGACAAGGCGGGGGCCTACGCCATCCAAGGAGGAGGAGGGGCGCTGGTGGATCAGATCCACGGCTCCTATACCAACGTGGTGGGCCTTCCCCTGAGGGAGGTGCTGGACGCCCTGGCCGCTCTCCAGGAAGGGGAGGAGGGATGACCAACCTGGAGGACCCCCTTCCCCTTCGTCTCGCCCAGATCAGCAGAGGGATTGACCGGGCCTGCCACCGTTCAGGACGAGAGCCTGCCTCGGTGCGGTTGATGGCGGTGAGCAAGACCTTTCCCGAGGAGCGGGTGAGGGAGGCATGGCGGGCAGGTCAACGGGATTTTGGAGAGAATTACCTCCAAGAGTGGCAGGACAAGGCTCGTCGCCTGGAAGATTGCCCGGATTTACGCTGGCACTTTATCGGCCATCTTCAGTCCCGCAAGGCTCGGGCGCTGGTGGGAAAGGTGGCCCTGGTGCATTCGGTGGATCGCCTGGAGTTGGCCCAGGAATTGGGAAAGAGGAGTGCAGCCGCAGGGGTGGTGACCGCCATTCTCCTTCAGGTGAACGTGGGAGGAGAGGCCACCAAGGGGGGATTTTCGCCCGAGGACACCCTTGCGGGACTTGAAGAAGTGGTCGAGATCCCCGGTCTGGAGCTGAGGGGCTTGATGACCCTTCCCCCGCCGGGAAATCACCCTGAAGACTCTCGCCCCTGGTTTCGCCTCCTTCACCGCTTGCGAGAGCAAGGGCAGGAGGCCTTGGGAAGGGCTCTCCCCGAGCTGTCCATGGGGATGAGCGGGGACTTCGAGGTGGCCGTGGAGGAGGGAGCGACGTGGGTGAGGGTGGGGAGCGCTTTGTTTGGGAGGAGGGGGTGAGGGGTTATCGCACCAAATCGGTCACCGGCTCTTTCGGCGTCCTGGCGCCTCTGCTCCATGGCGGTGTTCATAAAAAAGTCTGACCCTCCTTCAGACCCTGACTCAGCCGCCCCCGACAGGGATTCCCTGAACCCTTACCCGAAATCAAGCGCGACACCGCCCTCGTTGGTAAGAACCGACCCCAGCGTCGAACGGGTGTCTCGTTCCTGAGGGGAGTCCAACCGGATCGGCAGGCTACGAGCCCAGAACCCATCTCTCCGGGCCAATGCCGCTGCCATCCCCGTCGCTGAAATACAGGGGATTGGAGAAGAGAATCCCCACCCCGTCTCGCACCACCTGGAAACGGATGAAGTGGAACCCCGCCTCGATCTCCACCACCGATGCCCCCGACCACGCCCCGTCCTCGGTGACCTCCTTGGACTCGGCCAGGCCCCCGTCCACCACCACCTCGACCGTGTCCCCCGCCAGGAGGGGATTGGCCTCCAGTCGGACCTCCTGGGTCCCCAACCCTCCCAGGATCACCTGACCCTGGGTCGCCCCGGTGGTCAGATCGGTCAGGGCCACTCGGGGACGGCGCTCGAAGGCATGGGGATCCCCGAACCAGGCCGCTCCCCGCCGCAAATCCGCCAGGAGGGCGTCCTCCTCTATGGAAGAGGCCCATACCCAGGTCACCATGGGGTTCTTGACCATCTCGATGGCCATGGCCTCATGCATGTCGGTGGTTCCGATGCCCGTCACCGGAATCCCCGCTCCCGAAATGGCGTCCCACAGGGCCAGATGTTCGGTGAGGGAGACCTCCCTGGCGTAATACCCCACCTCCAGGAGATCTGCCCCCTCCACCCGACTGTCGATGAGGACCGCCGCCGCGTCGGCGACCCTGCCCGCCCTCTCTTCCTCCGGCACCGTCACTGAGAACTGGGCCCCGAAGGGATGATTGTAGGACACGATCCCTCCATATTCATGAACAAATTCAGCGATATCCGTCCCCTGAGCGGGTACCCCAAACACCTCATAGTCAGGCATGGGAATCCCCGAGCCGAACACGTTCATGTGCTGGGGATCCACCAGGGTGGCTTCGTACCCCACCAGATGGTGAACCTCCTCGCTGTATCTCTCGGAGAGAACCTGCTCCTGCCTGGCCAGGAGGTCCATTCCGGTGATGGCCTGGGACAGGATCAGCGCATCCCACTGAATGCGGAACCGGGCCCCGGAGACGGCCTTGACCATGAACTGGTACTGGAATGACCCCTGGTCGTCCCCTTCGGGGAAACACCGCTCCGCGTCTTCGGACAGGGGAAGGGAAAGCGGGTTCCACGCACCGGTCGTGACCTCCACCGGCACCACACAGCGATACGCATCGCCAATGGGAAACCCGTCGGCGTCACCAAAGGCATAGATCAGGAACTGGGACTGACCATCCAGGGCGCTGCTCAACCTGACCGCCACCATGCCGGTGACTCCCTCCTCCTCCCATTCCACCGGGCGAATCTTCACCCCCAGGCGAACCTCTCCCAGGAGAGAACGGCGATGGTTGGGGAGGCCCGGGGTCACCTGGGCCCACTCCTGACTTGCCAGGCACCACCCCGTCTCACAGGTTCCCCCCTCGCTTTTCCACTCCCAACCGTAGCCACCCTCGCCCGCCGCTTCTGGGGTGACGGCGGTTTCCAACCCGGGGATTTCCTGGGAAGTAGGCACCCAGTCCATCTGAGTCACCGAATTATTGTAGATGCCGGGATGATCCTCCACCGTGGTCCCACCCTCGAAGTCCGCCGTGGAAACCGCTCGAAACAGGGTGTGCATGAAGTCATGGTCGGTCCACCACAGCAGATCCGTCAGGTGCATGGCCGCCTGTTGGGTGTGAAAGGCCATGGTGGCGTTCCCTTCAGAGAGGGAACCATGGAGGTGGAGTTGGAGGGCGAGAGGACCGGGCAGGTAGGCGGGGGTGAGTTGGGAGGGAGAAAGAGGGGGCACAGCCGTCACTTTGCCCCCATCGCCTCCGGGTGGAATCCCCTCCTCCAGGGGAACCTGACAGGCGATGGAGATCCCCACAAGAACGCCCAGCCAACCGAAGGTTCGCATCTGCAATCCCTTCCACGATGCCCGGTGCCCGGTCGTTCGGGCCCCATCGCCTGCTTCACCTATACACCAGATGGCCTGTTCAATTCATCCCTAAAAAAATCGGCAAAACGGTTGGGAAAGGCCTCTCCGATCCGGGTTTGACACCCGCTCCCTGGGGGAGTAAACCGCCCAGGCTTTGCGGCGGATTCCGGGAGCAAAGGAGATTTCGTGCTTTTTGAACGGGTGTCCATCCTGGGAGTGGCTCACGTTGATCCCCCCCACCGCATCACTTCCGCAGCCTTGAGTGAGAGGCTCCTCCCCACCCTCACTCGCCTGGGGATGAAGCCCGATCTCCTGGAATCCCTGTCCGGCATCGTGGCCCGTCGCTGGTGGGATGAGGGTTTCCAACCCAGTCAGGCGGCCACTCTGGCGGCGGAGAAGGTGCTGACCGAAACGGGAGTTCCCCGGGAGAAGGTGGGGGTCCTCATGAACACCTCCGTCTGCCGGGATTTCATCGAGCCCTCCACCGCCTGCCTGGTCCACGGCAACCTGGGACTGCCCCCCTCCTGCGCCAACTTCGACGTGGGCAACGCCTGCCTGGCCTTCATCAACGGGATGCAGCTCGCCGCCGCCCTCATCGACACCGGCGCCATCGAATACGCCCTCATCGTGGACGGGGAAAGCAGCCGCCCTCCGGTGGAAAGCACCATCGCTCGCCTCCTCCGGGAGGACTGCACCGCCACCCAGTTCCGGGACCAGTTCGCCACCCTGACTCTTGGCTCCGGCGCTGCCGCCATGATCCTGTGTAGAGAGGATCTGGCCCCCCAGGGACACCGCTTTCGGGGGATGGTCCAGGTGGCCGCCACCCAGCACAACCGCCTGTGCCGGGGTCAGCCGGACGAGATGGTCACCGACACCCGGGCCCTCCTGGTGGCCGGTCTGGAATTGGCCTCCCACACCTGGAATCTCGCCGGCAGGGAGTTGGGTTGGACGGCGGACTCCTTGGACCACTTCGTCATGCACCAGGTCAGCCAGGTTCACACGGCCCAACTGGGAATGACCTTGGGCATCGATCTCAGCCGGGCCCATCTGACCTTCCCCGAATGCGGCAACGTGGGCCCCGCCGCCGTACCCATCACCCTGTCCAAGGCGGTAGAGGCCGGGGCCATCCGGCGCGGGGATCGGGTCGGTCTCCTGGCCATCGGTTCGGGGCTGAACTGTGCCATGGCGGAGCTGCTGTGGTAGCCGGGGGCCTTCCCGTCCCGGCCGATCTCTACCCCTTCCGCAGCCACTTCGTTCAAGTCAACGGCCTGCGTCTGCATTACGTGGATGAGGGAGAGGGACCTCCGGTGGTGATGGTCCACGGCAACCCCTCCTGGTCTTTCTATTATCGCAACCTACTGAATAAACTAAAGAATTCTTATCGGGTCCTGGCACCCGATCACATCGGAATGGGCCTCTCGGACAAGCCCGGCGATGATCGCTATTCGTTCTCCCTGGCGGAGAGGGTGGCCGATTTCACCTCCTTCATGGAGCAGGTGCTTTCCGAGGGAAAGGTGTCCCTGGTGGTGCATGACTGGGGAGGAATGATCGCCCTCGCCTGGGCGGTGAAGCACTCTGAGCGCCTTCACAAGCTGTTGATCCTCAACACCGCTGCCTTCCCCCTGCCGGCGGCCAAGGCTCTTCCTGTCGCCCTGTGGCTGGCCCGAGACACTCGCTTCGGCGCCTGGCTGGTGGAGAGGTGGAACGCCTTTGCCTGGGGAGCCACAGTGTTCGGAGTGAAGAAAGCCATGGCCCCTGAGGTGCAGGCGGGCTATCTGGCCCCCTACGCCGCGAGGGGAAATCGCCTGGCTACCCTGCGCTTTGTCCAGGACATCCCTTTGGGACCGTCGGATCGGGGTTATGACCTCCTCCAGGAGACCGCCGCCTCCCTCCCCCGTCTCGCCTCCGTCCCCACCCTGATCTGCTGGGGAATGAAGGACTTCGTGTTTGATCACCACTTCCTGGCGGAATGGGAAAAACGCTTGCCGGGGGCGGAGATCCACCGCTTTCCCAAGGCCGGCCACTACGTCCTGGAGGACGCTGGAGACGAGATCGGGGCCTTGTGGGAGGAGTTCCTGGCACGGGGGTGAGGCGGTGGAGGGAGGGCTCCGGTAGGATGAAGGCCTTCTGCCGAAGAGCGGTGGAAAGAAGACGCGGGAACGATGTTCACTCGTGTTGAACTTCAACGATATTATGTGTTTAGACACCTTGAGCCAAGCTCGGCCCCGAGGCATTTACGGGTAGGGGTAGGCGGCACCGGTGGACGCACTCCAGCGCGTCGCCCATCACCGCCCCGTGCGCCTTTGCCCCTGCGGGTTCAGCCAACCGGCCAGCAGTCCGGTGACCTTCAGAGGGTGTGCAGACCCGGCCTTCCAGAGTCTCACCGCCACCCTCCACCGTTGGTTCCCCGAGATTCTCACCCCATGAGCCCACCCCCATGAGCCTGCCCGTCAACATCGCTTCGTTCCTCGGTCGCATCGCCGAGGAGAAGCCCCACGTCCCCGCCCTGTTCGCTCCTTCGGGGAGGGACGCCCGGGGACGGACTCGCTATGTCCACTGGACCTGGTCCCGGTTCCATCGGGAGACCGATCTGCTGGCCCAGGGATTCACTCTGTCGGGCATGGGCAGGGGAGTGCGAACAGCGGTGATGATCCGCCCCTCCCTGGAGTTCTTCGCCGCCATGTTTGCCCTGTGGAAGGCAGGGGCGGTGCCGATCCTCGTCGATCCTGGCATCGGCATCCGTCGCCTCAAGGAATGCCTGGGAGAGGCGGAGCCGGAAGCCTTTGTAGGGATTCCCCCAGCCCATCTGGCCCGCAGGCTCCTGGGATGGGCCAGGTCCAGCGTGAAGGTCACCGTCACCACCGGCAGGAGGGCCTGGCTGGCTGACCTGACCTGGGAGGAGGTGACGAAACGGGGAAGGGAGGGCGATCCCTTCACCCCCGCTCCGACCACCGAGGACGAGATGGCCGCCATCCTGTTCACCAGCGGCAGCACCGGCGTCCCCAAGGGGGTGGTGTACACCCACGGGATCTTCACCCGCCAGGTGGAGATGATCCGCTCTCTCTATGACATTCGCCCCGGTGAGGTGGATCTCCCCACCTTTCCCCCCTTCGCCCTCTTCGATCCCGCCCTGGGCATGACCACGGTGATTCCCGACATGGATCCCACTCGCCCGGCCAAGGTGGATCCCCGGCGAATTCTGCAAGCGGTGGAGGACTTTGGGGTCACCAACATGTTTGGCTCTCCCGCACTGCTGGACACGGTGGGACGCTACGGGGAAAAGACGGGAGCTTCCTTTCCCACCCTGCGCCGGGTGATCTCGGCGGGAGCCCCGGTCACCCCCCTGATCCTGGAGCGCTTCTGCAAGATGCTGCCGGAAGGGGCCCGGGTGGTGACTCCTTACGGGGCGACGGAATGCCTTCCGGTAGCTTCGATTTCATCCGACGAAATTCTAAAGGATACTCAATACTTGACCCGAAACGGCGGGGGAATCTGCGTGGGCTTTCCCGCTCCCGAAAACACCGTCCGCATTCTTCCCATTGATGATTCCCCCCTGCCGGAGTGGAGGGATGAACGGGTGCTTCCACAGGGGCAGGTGGGAGAGATCACCGTTGCCGGTCCCACGGTCACCCACACGTATTGGAAACGAGACAAGGCCAATGTTCTCGCCAAGATGGCGGTGCCCAACGCCTCAGGACAGAAGGCGGTGGTCCATCGAATGGGGGATGTGGGGTACTTCGATGCACAGGGGCGCTTGTGGTTCTGCGGCAGGAAGTCCCACCGGGTGGAAACAGCCCAGGGAACCCTCCACTCCACCCCGGTGGAAGAGGTGTTCAACGTCCACCCCCAGGTGGTTCGCACCGCCCTGGTGGGGGTGAAGAGGGGAGAGGCCATCGAACCGGTTCTGTGCGTTGAACTGGAACCAGGCGCCCGAAACGTCCCCTGGCCGGAGATCCAGGCCGGGCTCCAGGCCCTGGGGCAAGTCCATTCCCACACCCGGACCATTGGCACCTTCCTGCCCCACCCTGGCTTTCCGGTAGACATCCGCCACAACGCCAAGATCGGCAGGGAGAAGCTGGCCCTCTGGGCCCAGGGGAAGCTCCGATGACGGTGTTGGTCACCGGAGCGGGAGGGTTCCTGGGGGGTGCCCTGACCCGGCGGCTGCGGCAAGAAGGTGTGCCGGTGCGATCCCTGTGTCGCGGCGACTATCCCGTCCTGGACGCGCTGGGAGTAGAGATCCACCGAGGAGATCTTCAGGATCCCGAGGCGGTGGGGAGAGCGGTGAGGGGCTGCCAGGCGGTGTTCCATGTCGCCGCCAAGGCGGGAGTGTGGGGGAAGAGGGAGGACTTCTGGCAGACCAACGTGGTGGGAACCCGCAACGTGCTGACCTCTTGCCGAAAGGAGGGGGTGAACCGCCTCATCTACACCAGCACCCCCTCGGTGATTCACGCCGGAGGAGACGTGGAGGGAGTCGACGAAAGCGCCCCCTATCCCTCCCACTTTCACGCCCCCTATCCGGAGACCAAGGCCATCGCCGAGAGGGAGGTCCTGGCGGCCAATGGCCCCGAACTCCGCACGGTGGCCCTCCGGCCCCACCTCATCTGGGGGCCGGGCGACACCCAACTCCTGCCCCGGATCCTGGCCCGGGCCCGGGCAGGAAGGCTGCGAATGGTGGGCAAGCCGGGGAAGAAGGTGGACGCGGTGTATATCGACAACGCGGTGAGTGCCCACCTCCTGGCGTGGAAGGCCCTGGAAGGGACGGGAACCTGTCAGGGACGAGCCTACTTCATCACCAATGGAGAGCCCATTCTCACCGCCGACCTCATCAACCAGATGCTCCATTCCGGCGGCCTCCCTGCGGTTCACGCCCGGATCCCCGAGTCGGTGGCCTACGCGGCAGGATTCATTTTGGAGGTGGTGTACCGCCTTTTCCGCATCACCTCCGACCCTCCCATGACTCGATTCATGGCCCGGCAACTGGCGACCTCCCACTGGTACAGCATCGAAGCTGCCCGGCGGGACCTTGGCTATATCCCTGAAATCACCCTGGAAGAAGGCATGAGACGATTGGCCAGATGGCTCGATGAGGAAAGGACCTTGGCGGCTTCTCTCCCTCCTCGGGGCGGTTAGGGGGGAACCGGGGACTCCCAACGGCCTCTTCGAACCCCCTTTCATGATTCCCCGTTTGCACGGGTCCTTCCTCCTGGTGTCGTCATGGAAACTGAGGCGTGGTCGACCTCCTCTCTGAGCGTCCCACTACCGCTCCCCCCACTCATCGCCCCCATGTCCCATGGCACCCGATTCCTCCTCGGACTATCCTCTCTCCCATGCCTCGCTCCCCCCGCTCCCTCATGGCCCCTGGCCCATTTCGCGCCGACAACCTCCATCCTGGGGAGCCCTACGAGCTGTCCCGGGGGCACGCCATCCTCTGTGCTCCTAGCGGGGACACCTCAGGGCAGGCCAACCTCATCGGGGGAGCTGTCCTTCTCTCCGATCCGGCGGTCAAGGTGGCCGGTGTGGATGTGGGATTCGCCCCCGAGCCAGGGATGCTGAGGGCCCCCGATGTGGCTGTCGGCCATCAAGGAGAAGGCCCGGGCTGGGTGAAGGGGGTGCCTCCGCTGGCGGTGGAATACGCAGGGGTAGGACAGGACGAGCCGGATCTCCAGGAAAAGATTCAGGATCTTCTTGGAGCCGGCACCCGGTTCATCTGGGTGGTGCGCCTGGTGGGGCCGAGGCGGGTGGAGGTCCATGAACCGGGGCTCCCCTTCCGCACCCTCCTTCCCGGGGACACCCTGGAGGCGCCGGGAGTCCTTCAGAATCCCATCCCCGTGGAGGCCCTTTACCAGCCGGAGGCCGCCGAGAGGGCCACCCTGCGGAACCTGCTTCAGCGCCAGGGTTACCAGGATCTGGCCGCAGTGCTGGAAGAAGGCAAGAAGGCCGGACTCAAGGAAGGGCGCAAGAAGGGGCGTGAGGCAGGTCGAAAAGAGGGCCTCAAGGAAGGGATGGAGAAGGGAATCCAGAAGGGAATCGAGAAAGGAATCGAGAAAGGAATCGAGAAGGGGGTGGAGAAGGGCAGATCCGAAGGGTTTCAGAAGGGGCAGGCAGAGTCTCTCCAGCAAACCGTCCTGGAGCTTTGCTCCGCCTTGGACATTCCCCTCAGCTTCGACCAGAACGCCCGGCTGGTGGCCATGGGCCCCTCCTCCCTGAGAACCCTGCTGGTCCATCTGGCCCGAAACCGAAGCTGGCCGGCAGAGTTCTGAGGATCCCGCCCCGAACCGGGACACATCCCCCTCTTCGTCCCCGCCCTTCCCCGGTTTCCGCTACCCTGCGGGGGTCTTCATTCCAAGGCCCCTGTGACCCCCATTCATCCGGTTCGCCCCCGTCGCTTCATCGCCATCGCCGGCAACATCGGGGTGGGGAAGTCCACCATGCTGGAGTTCCTGTGCGGCCGGCACGGGTTCACCCCTTTCGAGGAACCGGACCGCCAAAATCCCTATCTGACCGATTTCTACGGTGACATGGGCCGCTGGGCCTTCCACTCCCAGGTTTCCTTTCTGACCCACAAGTTTCGGGCCCACCAGCTACTCCAGCAGACTCCAGGAACGGTGGTGCAGGATCGCACCATCTACGAAGACGCGGAGATCTTCGCCCGCAACCTCCACCAGCAGAAGCTCATCAATGATCGAGACTGGGGCACCTACTGGGACCTCTACCTGGGGATGCGAACGGCCCTTCATCCCCCCGATCTGATGATCTATCTGACCTGTTCGTTCTCCTCGATGCGAAAAAGGATTGCCCTGCGAGGGCGCCCCGAAGAGAAGGACCTTCCTCCCGCCTACTTGCGGCGACTCCAGCGCCTCTATGAGACCTGGATCGGGGGTTACACCCAGTCCCCGGTGCTGGTGTGGCAGACGGATCGGATGAACTACCTGACCGATCTGGTCCATCGCATCGAGTTTGTGAGGGCGTTGCAGCCTTTTGTCGCCGAAACCCCGCGTGGCAGCACGGAGAATCCGATTGACACCCCCCGGGGGCATCGGTAGAACGCTTCTGCTTTGCTGGCAGGCGCGGGGCCCGTTGCCTCCTGCTCGACCAGCAGGTCGCCACCTCATCTCCACCGGGCCCTCCTGCGAGGATCTCCTTGTCGGGGGACGGGCTGGGGGTGGGTCGGGACCGGGAAAGGTTCGGGTCCGTTCATGAAAGTCGTATGTGACTCCTGCGGTGCGGTCTACAAGATCGCCGACGACAAGCTGGTCAAGGACGTCAACAAGGCGACCTGCAAGCGTTGTGGCCACAAGATCATCATCCGCAAGGGTGGATCTACGATGGGGGCCATGGCTCCAGGAGAAGGCCGGACCACGGTGGGCATGGACCCTGGAGCAGGCATGGGGGGCCACCGTGACGAGCGCACTGTCATCACCACCATCCCCGAGTTGCAGCGCTATGAGAGCGGTGCCATGGCCTCCGCCCCTATCGGCAGCTTGACCGCCGAGCTGCGGGCCATCGCCGATCCAGCCATCCCGCCCGTGAACATCGCCGCCGGCTCCTCCTCCCTCCAAATGGTGGCGCAAGCCTCTCCCACTCTCTCCGGCATGCCGCGAGTGGGGGGGACCTCAGGGGTTCTCCCGGTTCTTCCCCCCTACCCACCGACGTCGTTGACCAGCTCACAACCTGTCAACGTGCCCACCCCTCCCCTTCCTCCCGCCTGGGCTCCCACTTCGCCCCCGCCGCCGGTTTCGCCTCCCCATCTGGACGCCGATTCTGCCGCCGGCCCTCCCCTCTTCGACAGCAGCACCTTTGGCGGTGAGGTTGGACCTGGAGTGGTGATCGATGAAGGCGATGGATACACGGATGCCACCGCTATCACTTCTCCCGCTGGCGTTCCTGCGGAGCTCAATGGAAATAGCCAGGGAACCTACGGAGGAGCCGCTGCCGCCTTTGCCGCTGCCGCCGCTGCTCCCGCTGCTCCCCCATCGGCCTGGACCGCACCCGCTGCCAGTCCGGTGTCGCTGCCCCCCCTCCCTGTTCCCCCAAGCCCTGCTCCGCCGGTGGCCCCTCCTCCCCCTGCCACGGCCATTCCCACTCCAACTCCGCCCTCCCCCGCGACAGCCACCCGAACGGCGGCTCCCTTGGGAGTGGCCAAGATCCCCGCCGCAGTCTCCGCCGAATACACCCTGATGCTGGTGTTCGGCCTCATGGTGCTGAGTGGAGTGGCTCTCTCCACCTTCGGGCCACAGATTTCCGCCGGCTTCACCCTGGTGGGAACAGCCATGGTGCTCATCGGCGGTTCAGGTGCCGTGCTCCTCCCCCTCCTGTCCGCCCGGGGCAGGGAGGACAAGAGTGCGGTCCTGCTGGCTCTCCTTCTGTCTCTGATCCTGGGAGGGGTGGGCACCGCCGCGCTCAGGGCCTGGTCCATGTCTTCCTCCCCGGTGACTGAAACCGCTGCCCCCCCTGAAGTTGCTCCTCCCATCGCCACGGCTCCCGAAGTGGTCCCTCCCCCTCCCATCGAGCCGGCCCCTGCCGCTGCGATGCCGGGTGGGGAAACCCCTCCTGTGGAAGCCTCTGCTCCTGTCGCACCGCCGCCCGTTCAGACTCCTCCTCCTGCCGCCACCTCCCCCACATCCACCTCCAGCGACGCGGCAGCCCGAGCGGAGAAGCAGCGCCAGGAGGAACTGGCCCGAGCGGAGAAGCAGCGCCAGGAGGAGGACCGACGACGAGCCGCCGAGGCCGCCGCCGGACCCTCCCGCACCGAAAAAGCCGCCCAGCCGGTGGCCACTCCACCTCCCCCCGCCAACAACGGTCTCAAAAGCGCCCGCGAGGTGCTCAACACGGTGGTCATCGACACTATTCTGGCCTCCAACGCCGGGATCAAGCGCTGCTTCCAGGAGGCCAAGGACCGGGGCCAGCAGGTGTCGGGAAAGATCACCCTCAAGTTCACGGTGGCTCCGGACGGATCCACCAAAAAGGCTCGCATCTCCAACGCCGATTATGCGGGGACCGACCTGGACAATTGTGTCAGCAGCGAAGTGAAACGCCTTCGCTTCCCGCCCTTCTCCGGGGAAGACACCACCATCGGCTATCCCTTCATCGTCAAGTAATCCCCGCCAGCTCTCTCGCTGACCCTGCTCCCGCTTCGGGGTTTCCCCGACGACGTGGTTCTCCTTCATCTTATGGATATCTCTCACGATTCCCTGATTCGCCATCCCCGAGATCTGGTGTTCCGCACCTACCGGGATCACCTCACTGCCCTGGTACCTCTTATCCCCAATGTGGCCTCCATCCAGGTGGAGGAGAGAACCGAGGAGGGGGATAGGGTGTCCCTCGTGAACCACTGGAGAGCCCAGGGAACGGTTCCTCGCGCCGCTCAGGGCATCATCAAGCCGGAGATGCTGACTTGGACCGACAGGGCGCTATGGAACGAAGAGGAGTGGTCGTGCGCCTGGGAGTTCGAGACCCACTTCCTGCCGGGGAAGATCCAGTCCCGAGGAAAGAACTACTTCATCTCCCTGCCCGATGGCACCACCCGCGTCGAGATCCGGGGCAGCCTCCGCCTCCCGGAAAACGGCCTTCCCGGGATTCCCAATCTTCTCGCCCGCAGCCTGGTGCCTCAGATCGAACGCTTCGTGGTGGCGCTGGTCACCCCCAACATGGTGAAGGTGACCGACGGCCTGGAGCAATACCTGAATGAAACCACGGGCAGGCGCTAGCCTGAAGCGGCTCCATCAAAGGCCCCTCCGGGAGGTCAGACGTAGAGGACCTGGGCGAGGCGGGAGCGCCAGGCGTCGGACAGGGGAGAGCGAATCCCCGCCACTTCGAACAGGCTCAGCATCCGCCGCCGCGCCCCATCGTTCCTGAAGGCGCGGTCCTTGGTGACGATGAACAGCAGGTGCTCCATGGCTTCAGAAAGGTGCATCTCCGCCGCCAGATGCAGGGCCAGGGCATAACGGGCGGCGTGGTCCAAGGGGTCTTTCTCCAACCGTTCCCGGGCCTCGGCAAGGGGCATCTCTCGGTTGGCCTCCTGGGTCAGCTCCACCCCCGCCAGCAGTCGCCTCGCTTCCTTGCCCACCTCGCCACCCTCGGGAATGGCCCGCAGCAGAGCCATCCCCTCCTCCACCGCTCCTTCCTCATCGGAGCCCAACACCATTCGTGCGAGGGTGAACCGAACCTCCTGGTTGCCAGGATCATCGGCCGCCGCGCTCCGCAGCAGGGCAATGGCCTCCCCCACCCTTCCCCTTCGCGCCGCCTCCGCCGCCTCCCCCACCCGAGGGTCCTCCTTCGAAGGGCCCAGCTTCCCCAACCATGCCCTCACCTGTCCTTCGGGGAGGGCCCCCACAAACTCGTCCACAACGCGCCCGTTCCGAAATGCCTTGACCGCCGGGATCCCCTGAATCCGGAAGGATTGGGCCAGACCGGGATTCTGGTCGGTGTCTACCTTGGCCAGGAGAAAGGCGCCCTTCCCCTCCTGGGCCAACCTCTCCAACAGCGGACCCAGCACTCGGCAGGGACCGCACCAGGGAGCCCAGAAGTCCACCACGACCGGGAGATCTCGGGATCGGGCCAGCACGGTTCCAGCAAACTCCGCCTCGGAGACCTCTACCACCCAGGGGCCTTGCGTCACGTCTGCCTCCAGAAATGAAGGACCGCTGCGACCAGAAGGGGCGCCCACCCTGAGAGAAGGGCCATCAGGAACAGGGTCTCCCCCGCCTTTGAATGGGGAGGCGGTGCCTCCTCGTCGCCTCGTCCCTCGGGAACGTCCATGAAGTGAGGATACCGGGCCTCCCTTCCCTTGGGAACCCGGATGGGATCGTCCACCCCTCTCTCCCGCCCCGGCCTC
The DNA here is from genome assembly GCA_964426935.1 of uncultured Rickettsiales bacterium. GTDB lineage: Bacteria > Myxococcota_A > UBA796 > UBA9615 > JAKLKC01 > CAYRTW01. Next base: position 4,644 of record CAYRTW010000046.1, on the reverse strand, counting down.
CCCTGGGATATCCTGCCCCGCCACGAGGTATCCATGGAAGCCGCATCGCCCCACCCCTCCACCTCCTCCCATCTGGCCGACTTCTTCCTGGACGACCGGGTGAAAGAGGGGCTCGGGCACCAGCCCGCCCTGTACTGTGGCGACCGGGTATGGAGCTTTCAAGAGTTGGCCACCGCCTCGGATCAGGGGGCTCAGGCCCTCCTTCAGGCGGGGATCCAACCGGAGCAACGAGTTCTCCTCTGTCTGGATGACGGGCCCGCGTGGGTGATCGCTTTTTTCTCTGTCCTCAAGGCGGGGGCTGTGGTGGTGAAGGTCAGCCCCGATCTTCCCGCCACCGATTACGCCCACTTCCTGTCCTATTCCCGGGCCCGCCTCGCCTTCACCCATGAGCGATTGAGGGACACCCTCCTCTCCCAAGGCACTCCCTGGTTGAGCCGGGTGGTGACGGTGGAATCGGACTGGGACGCCTTCCTCGCCACGGGGAGACCCGAGCGTCCCCTTCTGCCCCATCACCCTGACGAGGCCGCCTGCTGGCTGTTCACCACCGGATCCACCGGAGCCCCCAAGGCGGCGGTCCACTGCCACGCCTCCTTCATCCACGCCGCCCGGCGCTACGGTGGAGAAGTCATTGGCTACCGGCCGGGAGACCTGGCCCTGTCGGTACCCAAGCTCTTCTTCGGATACGCCACTGGAGCGGGCCTCTTGTTTCCCTTTGCCTTCGGCGCCGCCACCGTCCTGCTGCCTGAACGATCCACTCCCGAGGCCATTTTCGAGGCCATCGCCCGCTACCGCCCCACGGTGCTGGTGAACGTCCCCACCATGGTTCAGCGCATGTGCGCCGATTCCCAGGTGCAGAGCCGCGATCTCTCCTCCCTGCGAGTGGCGATCTCCGCCGGAGAAGCCCTCCCCTCCGAGCTGCATCACCGTTGGCAGAACGCTTTTGGCGTGGAACTTCTGGACGGCATCGGCACCTCCGAGATGTGGCACATCTTCATTTCCAATCGCCTGGGAGCCGTGCGTCCCGGCAGTGTCGGCCAGGTGGTTCCCGGTTACCAGGCCCGGGTGGTGGGGGAGAATGGGGAAGACGTGCCCCCCGGAGAGGTGGGGACCCTGTGGATCCAAGGAGGCTCTCGCGCCCTATATTATTTCCTGGACCACGCCAAATCCCAGGCAGTCTTCCGAGGTCCCTGGTACATCACCGGAGATCAGTTTCGCCGGGACGCCGACGGTTGGTTTTGGTTCTGTGGTCGTTCTGATGATCTCATGAAGGTTGGAGGAAGGTGGGTGTCCCCCATTGAAGTTGAAGACTGCCTGCTCCGCCATCCAGCCGTGTCCGCCTGCGCGATTTTGGGTGTCACCGGTGAAGACGGCCTCACCACGCCTCTGGCCTTTGTGGTTTCCACCCCCGGCACCCTTGAAAACCCTGCCCTGGCCCGGGATCTGAGGGAGTTCTGCAAGAGTCACCTCGCTCCCTACAAGGCTCCCCGCGAAGTGCGTTTCGTCTCCCAGCTTCCCCGCAATGATCGGGGCAAGGTGGATCGCAAGGAACTTCGCTCCCTCCTCTGACCCCCGGAGAATCCTCATGGAAAGTGTGGAAATCGTGGTCAACGCCAGCGTGGAACGGGAGGACACCGTTTACGAAGCAGCGGCCGATCTCACCACCGATTCGGTGACCTTTACTGCCGACGGCCTGTTCATCGCCAGTTGTGGGCTCGACCCTGAGGCCGTCAAAAACGGCACCATCCTCTTTCTCAAGGTGAGGGGCCCGTGCCCTCCGGATGTGGTGACGGACCTCCAGGAGCAACTCAACCTGCGCCTGCGGGAGATGAAGGAGTAATCCCTCTCAGGGCACCCACCCGAAGGTGATGGTCCCATCGTCCTGGACGTGGATTCGCTGATCCGCCGCCACGGGGCCAGACACCGTCACCTCCCATCCCCCCGGGTAGCGGACCACCACCCCCTCCACCTGGTCCTCATCTCCCAGCCCGAAGTGAAGCACCGCCGAATCCTGGCAGCCCGTCCCGTGGCCACCGTCCACCTGGCGCAGGAGATGGACCCCAGAAGGCAGGATGACCTCCACCTGAGCGCCGATGGCGGAGCGATTGGCCACTGTCCCACCCCAGGGGCGCACCTCAAGCCAATGCTGACCGAGAGCCCCGGTATCGTTCCGGAAATACTGATAGGCGAGCACATCTACATCCCCGTCGTTATCCAGGTCCGCAGAGGCATTCCCCCAGCCGTTGTGGTTCACCAGGCCAGTGGGATAGTTGACCTGGGTGAAAGTTCCATCCCCGTTGTTGTGATAGAGCTCGGAGAATCTCCCGTCGTAGACGCAGGTGATGAAGATGTCCGTGAAACCATCGCTGTTGTAATCAAGGGCGCTGGGGCTGGAATGGGTCTCCCGATAATGAATGCCCGCTTCCTCCGCCACGTTGGTGAACATTCCTGACCCGTCGTTCTCCATCACCATGGTCCGATCGGAAAAATCGTAGAAGCGAGGGTGGGCCAGATTGCCCTGGAAGAGATCCCAGTCTCCATCGTTCTCCAGATCAAACCATGTAGATCCAATAGTGTGACCATAATAATAAGTTCCAATTCCAGCGAAATCACCTGTTCCCGCCAGGTTGTTGTCCCTGCCGATCTCTTCAAACTGGCCATCCCCCAGGTTCAAGTAGAACAGGTTTCTTTCCAGGACGTAGCTGGATGTGGCGATGTCCATGTCCCCATCCCGATCCGAATCCACCGGACTCACTCCCCGGGTGGGCAGGTTCTGAGTCGTGAATCCATGCTCCGACCCCCATTCCAGAAAGGTTCCATCCCCCTGATTGTGCCAGATCCGGTCCTGATAGAACTGATAGGTGGTCCAGCAGTTGTGGTTGCCAACGTATAGATCCAGCCAGCCATCGGCATCCAGATCCACCCAGGCCGCCCCCTCGGTGGGGGCCTGCTCCACCTCGGCGACCGGGTCGCAATCCACCTCGTATTGGGTGTCGTCCAGGCCAGAGACCGCGTTCAGATCCTCAAACGTCCCGTCACAACGGTTATGCAGGAGTACATCCACACCCACGTAGCCGTTGTGGAAACCGTAGTAGTCCAGGCAGCCGTCGTTGTCATAATCTCCCCAGGCGCCGCCGCCCGCGTATCCGACCAGGCCCACCAACCCGGCCTCGGTGCTGACGTTGGAGAAGGTGCCATCGCCCTCGTTGCGGTAGAGGGTGGGGCCATCGGTCATCACATCCTCCCAGCCATCGTTGTTGTAATCACCGATGGAGACTCTCCCCCCCACTGACAAGGCGGGGTCCACTTGGAAGGACTTCTTCTCGGCGGGGATGGTGTCCTGCTTCTCCACCACCAACCGCACCAGATAGTCGTAAGGGGCGGAAAAGGAGAGGCCGTTGTAGTAGACCTCCGCGTCCATCTCCGGGTAGTTCCAAGCGGAATGGCAATCGTCATAGAGAGCGCAGCTACCATCCCCAGCGTAGTCCCCATCCATCCACCACAAGGGGTCCTGCTCCACGTCCTCCTTCCAGTGGGCGATGTAGAACAAGCCAGGAAGGGGTACTTCGATGGGGGTGTCGAACACGTAATCGACCCAGGTTCCCTCCCCCGATTCGGGCTCCAGGCAGCGGCTTCCCTCCCAAAGGGGGTTCCATTGGTCAAAATCAAACCCGTTGCTACCGAAATCGGGGAAGGCTCCCAAGGGAACCTCCCGAAGCCCTGCTCCCTTCAGGGAGGTCCACTGCACCCGCGCCCCATAGACGATGGCCGGGGTGTCCAGGTCAAAACGCACCGCCTCCCACTGGGAGGTCTCCGCCACATCCCAGGCACCGTAGTAACCTTCGTAGACGCTACCTTCATAGGCGGTGATGTCCAGCTCACCCGTTCCGTTGTCATAGGCGATTTCCTGGGTTCCTTCAGGAAAAGCTCCCGAGGCGGTGTCGGTGCAACCCGATGAGGTGTCATCGTCTGAGGCGGTGGAGTCGTCGTCCGCAGCGGTGGTGTCGTCGTCGGCGGTGGCATCGTCGTCGGCGGCGTCGTCATCGTCTTCCCCAGGCTGGCACCCGGAAAGGCCCAGCAGGGGAAGCAGGAGCAGGGGAAAAAGGGGAAGGAAAGACGCCATGAGGAACTCCCGAGCCCGGTGGTCGGTCCGGCCCCTCCTTCGGGATATCGCACCGGTTGGGGGAACGGTCAAGCTGAATGAGATATCATCCCCGGACCTGTCCTGAGTCCTGTCCACCCCCTCCCGGCGACCCATTCTCCGCCGCCCTCCCCTGGAGTTTTCGATGACCACCATCCGTTTGAGCCAGGCCCACTCCCTGCCGGTAGAGGCGCTGAAGGAGCGCATGACCACCTTTGAGGGGGAGATCTCCAAGTATGGGGTGTCGTTGGCGTGGAAGGGAAATCGGGCGGACATCAAGGGGCTGGGGGTGTCGGGAGAGGCCCATCTCTCCCCCACCGAGGTGACCCTTCAATTGACCTTGGGAATGCTGGCCAAGGCGGCGGGAGTCGATGCCGTCAAACTGGAGAATTCCATCCAGAAGCGCCTCAAGGCCGCCTTGGAGTGAGGAGATCCGGTCAGAGGATCACCTAGAATGCGTAGCGCAGCGGGCGAACGGCCGCAGCGCCGAAGCCGCAGCAGGGACA
>CAYRTW010000045.1:0-29364 GCA_964426935.1 uncultured Rickettsiales bacterium | reverse complement strand
GGATGGTCAGTGCCTGGACGGATTTGGCACCAGCGAAACCGATCCGAGCTGCGAGGACGGTTTGGACAACGACGGGGACGGCTGGTTGGATCAGGCCGATCCCGAGTGCATCTATGGGGCTCAGGTGGAAGACGCCACCAACTCCACCACCGCCTTCCAGTGCAGCGATGGCCTGGACAACGACCTGGACGGGTTCATGGATGCTGAGGACCCGGAGTGCATCGCTGCAGGAAGTGGCGACTGGAACAGCGAAGCTCCCTGAGGCTTTCTCCCATCCCGTCTCACCTCCCCGCCGTTGATCACCCCTGTCGCTTTCTGCAGGGAAGTACCGGGCCCGCTCCATTTCCTCGGGGCTGGTGAAGACATGTCCCCTCCCAGTCTTTGGATTCGCAACGCGGCGCAAGTGGTTTCTTGTGGTGAGAACGGGGGAATCCTTGTCCGCGATCGGGCCTCGGTGTTGATTTCGGGAGACCGGATCACCTGGCTTGGAGAGGAGGGGACCTGGTCGGAGGCGGAAGCACCGGGTCCCGAAGTTTCCGCCATTGATGCCAGTGGCTGTGTGGTGACCGCTGGGTTGGTGGAGTGTCACACCCACCTCCTGTTTGCCGGCTCCCGAGCCGTGGAATTCTCCAGACGCCTTGCCGGAGAACGGTATGAGGACATCCTGGCGCAAGGGGGAGGCATCCTCTCCACGGTGCGGGCCACCCGGGAGGCCAGCAGGGAGCATCTCCTCGGGCTGGGGGAGTCCAGGCTCCTCTCTCTCCTCTCACGCGGGGTGACCACTGTTGAGATCAAATCAGGCTATGGTCTTGATCTTCCTACAGAAATTCGCCTCCTTGAGACGATTCGAACCCTCCAGACTGATCCTCGATGGGATCTGGTTCCCACTTTTTTGGGGGCCCACACCGTTCCTGCTGAACACCGAGGGGAGAGGGAGCGCTACGTCGATCTCTTGGTGGAAGACATGCTCCCCCGGGTGGCTCAAGAGGGGCTGGCCCGCTTCTGCGACGTGTTCTGTGAGCGAGAAGCCTTCACCCTTCAGGAGTCCAGGCGCATCCTCACCCGGGCCCAGGATCTGGGGCTGGGAATCAAAATCCACGCCGAGCAGCTCTCCCGAACCGGGGCGACGGCCCTGGCCGCCGAGTTGGGGGCGGTTTCTGCAGACCATTTGGAAAAGATCGAGCCGTCCGATGCAGAGTCTCTGGCAGCGGCGGGAGTGGTGGCGGTTCTTTTGCCGGGCGCCTCCGTAGTGCTCAGGAGTGCCCCACCTCCGGCCCGACTGCTGAGAGATGCCGGAGTGGCCATCGCCTTGTCCACCGATTGGAACCCAGGTACTTCCCCCTCACCGGATCTTCTTCTCATGGCCACCCTGGGCTGTCTGAATCTGGGGCTCACCATGGAAGAGGCCTGGGCAGGAATCACCGTTCACGCCGCTCGTTCTCTGGGACTCCATCGGGATCGGGGGCGAGTGGAGGTGGGGATGAGGGCGGACCTGGCGTTGTTCAGCGGCTCCGATTGGCGCGAAGTGGTCTACGGGTTGGGTCACCGCCCCTGTCGGCAGGTCATCAAGGACGGGAAACGGGTGTACAAGGCTTCCGACTCGTGGAGTTGACCAACCTTGTCCACACGGTTTTGGTGCTGACGTCCCCCTCGTTCGTGGTTATCATCGTCTTCCCTCCGTAGGGAGGGGTTTTGGAGCGACCATGTCACCCATCGCGTTGATCGCCTTCCCTGGTATGGGGGAGCTGGTCATGATCCTGGTCATCGTCCTGGTCCTGTTCGGAGCCCCCAAGCTCCCGCAGACCGCTGCCTCCTTGGGAAAGGCCATCCACAATTTTCGAAAAGCCATGAGCGGCCAGGATTCCATCGACGTCACCCCGCCGGATTCCCTGGAGGGAGGCGAGGGGAGTCGAGAGGCCACCCCGGTTCATGCCGACGAGGTGGGGGCGCCCCGTCGATAGGCGACCGTCCCGGGAGCGTTCCCCCAGCGGGCTCCTACAGATCCTCATCGAACTCCTCCTCAAGTTCCTCCTCCAGAGTCCACACCGGCACTGCGTCGGGGTTCGGGTTCGCTTTCCTGCTTCTTGCTGCCTCCAGCGCCCTCTCCAACTCCTCCCGAGACAGGCCGGAGGACGGAGGAGACACGGGGGGATCTACCCAATCCAGGCTTCTCCGCCCATCCCTCTGCTCCAACAGCTCTCGGGCGGCGCCCTTGACGGAGGGATGGAGAGTGTCGCTGCGGGCCGCATCCATCAGGTCGGGGCGAAGCAGATGAACCAGCAGGGAAATGGCAATGTCTGCGGGAGTATAGGGATTCAGACACAAGGCCTTCTTCACCCGTTGGGATGCAATCCAGCGGGGATGACGATGGATCTCGTGGAGAACGGCGGAGTGGGCTGGGCGCATGGCGGCGATTCGAACCACGTCTCTTTCCGTCACTCGGGGGTTGTTGAGGAGATTCCGCACCACCATGGGGTTGCGGTCGAAGAGGAGGCGGTCGAGTTTCATCCGATCACTTCCCCTGGCCAGGGCACGTCTCCTCCCCAAGGGCTCGCTGGCCAGCTTCTCGTTTTCCTTCTCCAGGGAGACCGGGTTCGCTGAAGCTGCGGCGTGGCCAAAAAACAGTCGGGCGACTTCGGTCAGATCCCGGGAGACCGCCAACCCGTAGAGGTGCCGGACTCGCTCGTAGCCCAAGGATTCCTCCAGGGGGCGGGTGGTGGCCAGGTCCAGCAGCAGTTCCTGGCATAGGGGGTCCCGTGCAGCCGCTCGGCGCCACAGGGTGGCCATGACCGAAACCGCCACCGAGGGAGGGAAACCCTTCAACCTTTCCGTCACCATGAACTGGCGAAGGACCCGGTCCCCCAAGGCAGAGAGGTCTCGGGTCATGCGCGAGACGGCGATCCTGACGACCTCCTCTTCATCAGGGGGAGTGGGAGGGGATGGAGGGGGTGCGGGCAGTGAGGAATCCTTCATCGGACCTCCAGTGCCAGGGCAATCTCCTCAAGGAGCCCATGGGCGGCAGCGAGAGGATCAGGGGCCTGGAGAAGGGGACGCCCCACCACCAGATGATCGGCTCCCCCACGAGTCGCCTCACTGGCGCTCAGGGATCGGCGCTGATCCTGGGTAGCCGCCCCTGAGGCCCGAATTCCGGGAGTCACCATCAGGAAGGGGGAGGGGAGAAGGGGACGGATCCTGGGCAGCTCCTGGGGGGAGCACACCACTCCATCCATTCCCGCCTCGAATGACAGCCAGGCGAGGGCGGATACCTGTTCCAGTGGGGAGCGGGTCACCCCGACGGCCTGAAGATCCTTCGCTTCCAGGGAGGTGAGGACGGTGACGGCCAGCAGACGGGGGCGTGTCCCCGGTCCTCCTCCCGCCGCGTCGGCAGCCGCCTTCATCATGTCCGTTCCCCCGCTGGCATGCAGGGTGAGGAGGTCGCAGCCCAAACGGGCGGCCTGAGCCACCGACCCGTGAACCTGGTGGGGGATGTCGTGAAACTTGAGGTCCAGAAACACTCGAAACCCCAATCCCACCAATCGACGCACCGTCTCTCCGCCTCCAGAAAGAAACAACCTGCTTCCCACCTTCACCCGAAGAATCGTCCCTGCCATCCGGGAAGCAAAGGCCAGTGCCTCCTCGGGGGTATCCAGATCCAGGGCGACGATGAGGCGGTCACGGGCTGCCTCCCAACCTTCAGACACGGGAAACTCCAGCGTTTGGGCCGGGGAAATCCCCGGTGATTCGTCTGCCTCAGAGTAACCGCCGCGCCCTCCCTCGGGAAGGTGGAGTCGTGTCTTCCCTGGGGGATGATTACCCCTTCTTTGCCTTGACGATGCCCCCCGCCATCCTTACCTTATGGCCACCGGGTGCGGTCCATGGGCCTGCTCATGCCTGCTCGTTTCTTCCCCTCCACGTCTCCTCCTTCCCCCTCTTCAGCGCCCCCCCCTGCGCTGTCCGTTCCTCGGGCCCTTCGCTTGGATCTGCGAATGTGGACCGAAGGGAGGGCCGATGGAAAGCTGGAGTTTCACACTTGTCGAAACATCAGCGTCACCGGGATGTACATCGAGACCAAGACTCCCTACCCCGTGGGCAAGGAGGTTCAGGTGGAGTTCTGCCTGCCGGGAACCCTGGATCCCATCACCACCCAGGCCGAAGTCGTGACCCTGAGTCCCAGGGGGATGAGCCGCCTTCAGCCCCCCGGCAACGGCTTGCGATTCTTGAACCTTTCTCCGCGCGGGGCCGCCACCCTTCGTCGCTTCATCACCTCCCACCTTGAAGGGGGAGATTGGTCGTCCTCTCCTGCCCCGGTGTCCCCGCAGCCTCCCGAAGTTGCCGAGTGAGGCGGGTCCGTCTCTCCTCTCCAGAGCTTTCCCGCAGTGCCAGGGAAAGGGCTCGGGGAGAGCCTACCAACACCACCAGGCGCCTGGCCCGAGTGACGGCGGTGTACAACAGGTTCCGGCGCAGCATCACGAAGTGCTCGGTCAGCAATGGAATGACCACGGCCGGGTATTCGCTGCCCTGGCTTTTATGGATGGAAATGGCATAGGCCGGTTGAAGGGCATCCAGGTCGGCGATTTCGTACCCCACCACCCGATCTTCAAAGCGCACCTTCACCTCACCCCGATCAAGGTCGATGTGACTGACTCGGCCCAGGTCTCCATTCCACACCTCTCGCTCGTAGTCGTTTCGCCCCTGCATGACCCGATCACCCTCCCGGTAGATTCGACCTCCCCTCTGCACCTCCCCCTGGTCGGCTGCCGCTGGATTGAGGGAGGCCTGGAGGATCTGATTCAGAGCTGAGGCGCCGGCCCTCCCTCGGTGCATGGGGGCCAGGACCTGGATGTCTCTCTGTGGATCCAGTGAAAAAGCTTTGGGAATCCGGTGAGATACCAGTTCAACGATGGTCTCTGCGGCGGCCTCTCCATCCTCTCGATGCACCAAAAAGAAATCCCCCTCCTCCCCCGACGTGGAAAACTCGGGCGTTTCTCCCATCCGAATGCGATGGGCGTTGTAGGTGATACGGCTGCCCTCTGCCTGTCGATAGACTTTTTCCAGGCGGGCCACAGGGATGACCCCGCTGTCCAGGAGATCCCCCAGAACCCGGCCCGGTCCCACCGAGGGGAGTTGGTCCACATCCCCCACCAGGAGGAGGCGGGCTGAGGAGGGCAGGGCTGCCAGCAGGGAAGCCAGGAGGGGTTGGTCGATCATGGAGGCTTCGTCCACAATCACCTGATCCACCCGCAGGGGATGGCGGCGATCCTTGCGGAATCGCCCCTCCATGGGCTGATAGTCCAGGATCCGGTGCAGGGTCCGGGCCATGACCTGGGTGGCCTCGCTCATCCTCTGGGCGGCGCGACCGGTGGGGGCGGCCAACTCCACCCGCACCCTGCGGGTTGCCAGCACCGCCATCAGTACCTTTAGCAAGGTGGTCTTCCCCGTTCCCGGTCCACCCGTCACCACCAGAACCTTCTGGCATAACGCCAATTGCACGGCCTCCCTTTGGGCGGGGGCCAGGGCCAGACCGAGGCGCTCCTCCGCCCAAAGGATGGTTTTCTCCGTATCGGGAAACTCCCGAATCGGCGGGGAGCGAAGAAGGCGGATGAGATCGGCGGCGGCCTCCTCTTCCATCGTCGCGAGTTCAGGAAGGGCGAGGAGAAGAGGTTGGGAGGGGTCTGTCGGTGGAGTGGCCTTCAGGACCCCCTCCCTCACCAGGGAGGCGAGAGGCTCGTAAAGGACAGATTCCTCGACCTCCAGGACCCGAGCGGCCTTCTGAAGCAGAAGAGAATCGGGAAAACAGGTATGGCCCTCCTGAGCGGTCTCCCGAAGCAGATGGACCAGGGCCGCCCGCAGTCGTTGAGGAGCGTCTTTGCCCATGCCCAGGGCGGCAGCAATGCGGTCTGCGGTGCGAAATCCGATCCCTGCCACGTCCTCGGCGAGGCGATAGGGATTTTCAGAGACGATGGCCACTGTTCCATGCCCGTAACGGCGCACGATGCGTCCGGCGAAGGCAGGGGAGACCCCATGTCCCTGAAGGAACACCATCACCTCGCGCCCCTCCTTCCCGGCGGTCCAGGTCCTGGCGATTTCGGCGATTCGCTTCTGGCCCAACCCCGGCACTTCAGAAAGTCGGCGGGGCTCCCTCTCGATCACCTGAAGGGTGTCCACTCCAAAGCGGGCCACCAACCTCCCCGCCAGGGTGGGACCCAGGCCACGAATCACTCCCGAACCCAGGTACTTCTCAATGCCGGCCAGGGTGGATGGACGCAGGCTCAGCCAGGTTTCCACCCTGAACTGCTCCCCAAAGCGGGGATCCTTCACCCATTGCCCTTCGCAGCGGAGGATCTCGCCGACATGGATCCCAGGGAGGATGCCCACCACTGTGATGGGTCGGCCATCGCTCACCTCCAGGCGGGCTACCGTAAAACCGTCCTCGGCGTTGGTGTGGAGAATGCGTTCCACCGTTCCCTGGAGCCATATCGCGGATGCCGTCGGGGGGTCGGCCGGAGGAGAGGAGCCGGGGAAAAGAGAAGGCTGGGAGGGGCTCAATGGGAACGGGCCAGGGAAGACGTGAAAAACTCGGAGGCAAGGATCTGGAAGCGAATGCCCCGGCCCCCTCGGCGAAGAACAGGCGGCCCCGGTAGGGTCAGGGCGGCGATGATCCGATGGATTCCGTCACTGGGATAAGGAGTCCACTGGGGAAGAGGATCGGTTTCAAGCGGGCCGGAACTCCTCTCCTCCTCCAACCAGGCGAGAATCGGGGCCCCCCGGGCTCGGGCGTCTTCCTCCCTCTCCAGCACCACCGCCGCCATTCCCTCTCCGGCTGACAAGCCCTGACCCGGGGAGCGGGCCCCTCCAGCAAGGTCCCCCGCTGCCGCCACCACCGCATCCGCGTCCCCATCCTCCAGGCGTTCCAGGGCCCAGGCGAGCGCCTCTTCCCCCGCTCCCTGGGGTTGGCAGGGAACCCACTGAGGCCCCCTCCATCCTCCCACCAGGCTGGCGTGGCTGGCGGGGGCACCCAGCATCAGGTTGGGAAACTCCGCTGGATTGGCCAGGCGAGGGCCATGAGTTTCCAGCCGGTCCAGGTAGCGAAGAATTCCATCCAGATCGCCGTGAATCGTTCCCAAGGCCAGGGCAATTCGGTGCGAGGGGAGAGAGTCCAGGCCGGCCATGCGAGCGGCGTGGAGACAGGTCTGGGCACCTTTCCGAGACAGGGGATCCATGCGGCGGGCGCTTCTCGACGTCAGAAGATCCTCTCTGGGGGAAAGGGAATCCAGACCGGCGGAGAGGGGCGTGGGAGTCCACAGAGCCACCCCGGTGAGGACGGCGGAGAGGGTCATGGAGGTCCCTGAAGAAGGAGGGAAGCGTCGTTTCCACCGAAGGCAAAAGCATTGATCAAGGCCAGGCGGGGTGTGGGGAAGAAGCCCTCGCTCTCGGCTCTGGGAAGGAAGGGGAGGCGGGGGTCGGGTTCGGTGAGTCCCCAGGAAGGGGGGAGGACCTCCTGTCGCATGAGTCTCAACGCCGCCACCGTTTCTACCGCCCCCGATGCTCCCAGGGTGTGGCCGATGCGGGCCTTCAGAGAGGTCACCACGGGGGGAGAGGAGAGGTTGGCAAAGGCCAGTTGGATGGCGGTGGCTTCGGCATGGTCAGAGGCGATGGTACCGTTGCCATGAGCCTTTACCCATCCCACGTCTTTCATGGAGAATCCTCCATCTGAGACAGCCTCCCTCATGACCTGAGCTGCCACAGCGCCGTCGGGAGCGGGCCCGGTGAGGTGCCAGGCCTCGGTACCCGAGGAGAATCCCCGAATGAACCCCAAAGGTCGGCGGCCCCGGGCCCGAGCCACCTCTTCCGGTTCCAGGATCAGGAAGGCAGCACCCTCCCCCAAAAGGGTCCCCTGCCGTCGGGCGTCGAAGGGAAGAAGGGAGGTCTCTGCCAGGACGCCCAGGGAGTGGAAGCCAGAAAGAGTCAAGATTCCAAGGACTTCGACTCCACCAGCGATGGCCCACGGAACTCGTCTTGCCCTCACGCTGCGGAAAGCCTGGCCCAGGGAGTGGAGCCCTGCGGCACAGGCGGTGGCGGTGGTACGCACCGGGCCGGTGACTCCGAACCGGGTGGCCAGAAGAGGAGCCAGGGAACCGGGAGGGTGAGAGACAAAGGTGGCGGCATCGACGGGTCCTCGCGCTTCTAGAGGAATCCCCAGATAGCGAGCCTCTCCCTCGGGCAAAAAGGCGGAGCCTCCTCCCAGGAACAGGCCAGCGCCTTCGCCATCTTTTCTGTCCGCATCTTCCAGCGCCTCGGCCAAAGCCAGGCCGGCGAGGCGCTCACCGCGGCAAGCCACTAAGGCGGCGAGGGGACGGGGAATCGGGGCCGGATACCCCCACAGAGGGCGAAGACCCGGAAAGGGAAAGAAGAGGGGGTGAGGAGGAGGAGAGCCCGGACCAGAAAGGAGGTTCCCCAGACAGGAAACCCCCGGTCCCGCCACGCTCACCACCCCCATGCCTGTGATTGCGACCGACAACACCGGGGGAATGTAACCGCCCCCCGAGATGGGCTCAAGGTGACCATTGCTGCCAGGTCGTGACTGTGCGATTCTCCGCCCCTTGCTGAAAGGATTCCCATGGTCGTGCTTTTCCGCTTGTCTACCTTGTTTGCCATCCTCGCCCTCTCCCTCACCCTGACCGGCTGTGTCAAGAAATCGATGTATGAGGCAGCCCTCTCCGACATTGCATCCTTGCGTCGAGATGTCTCCACTTGCCGGGGGGAAAAGGACGCTCTTGGCCAGGATTTGAAGGACTGCAAAACCGCCCAGGAGGAGGCTCTGTCCAAGATCGACGCCCTCATCAATCGCTTGAAGGGCCTCAATCAGGACGTGGGACGGTTGGAAGAAGAGAGGACCCAACTGGCCCAAAACCTGGAGGTCGCCCGCGTCCGCGCCCAGGAATTGGAACGGCAGAGGCAACTGGCTCAGGCCCGCATCGATACCTTCCGCCGTCTTCTGGAAAAGTTCCGGGCCATGATCGAAAGCGGCCAGGTGCAGGTGAAGGTGGAGAGGGGGCGCATGGTGGTGAAGATGCCCTCGGCCATCCTGTTTGATTCGGGTAAGACCGATCTCAAGCCGGAAGGTCAGGAAATCATCACCCAGATCTCCCAGGTCCTGGCAGAGATCCCCGACCGGAATTTCCAGGTGGAGGGACACACCGACGATCAGCCTATCAAGACCTCGCGCTTCCCCAGCAACTGGGAGCTTTCCACGGCCCGGGCTACCGAGGTGGTGAAGTTCATGATTGCTCAGGGAATGCCCCCCGCCCGGATCTCTGCGGCCGGCTGCTCCGAGTTTCAGCCGATGGCCGCCAACGACAGCAACGAAGGGAGGGCTCTCAATCGGCGGATTGACGTGGTGCTCCTGCCCAACCTGAACGAGCTTCCCGACCTGTCGGACCTGATGACCCCCGGCCCGGACGTGGTGGTCCCGCCTCGTCCCTGACGAAGAGGATCACGGATCCTCGAAATCGTTTTCTACCGGTGGAGCGCTTCGGGAAAGGATTCCAAAAGGTGGCAGGGGAGGCTGCGACCTGACGCCGGATCCTTGAGGATGGGGATGGAACCTCCCGGGGGAAAGCACACCGCCCGCCGCAGATGGAAGTCCTCCACCGAGGAGGCCCTGGCCCTTCCCGCACCATCTTCCTCTTCCCAACTCACGTCGACTCGAAACCCCACCGGTCTCTCCCCGTCCATCAGCCGATCCTGGTGAAAATGAACCACCCGGGCTCGGCCAGGCCTCCCCTCCTTCAGGAGTCGGATTCGCCACTTCTCTCGCTGGAAACGGCGCAGGAAGGTTCCTCCCCAAAACAAGAAGGCTCCAAAAAACGTAATAAAACAAAGGAGTTGCCCGAAGCTCCAGGGAAAGATGGCCAGAGTTGGAGGTGAAAAGGGAGACTGGCCTTGAAGCACCGGAATCGCTGCGGAGCGGAAGGCCTCTTCACCGAAGGCCCGAAGCACCACCCGACGGAGCATCTCCCCGGAAGGGAGGCGGACGCTGGCTTCCTGGAGGGGCCATGTCTCCGATTTCACTCCCTTCGGCCAGGGAGCAAGGGAGACGGGACGGCCTTCGATTTCCTGCCTCCCCCCGCCTCCTGGAGACTCGGGCAGAAAGAGCAGACTCCCCGCCAGGGCGAGAAGGAGCCCCGCAACTCGCCACCGCCACGACAGGCCCCCGCGCCCCTCCTCCACCAGATCCAGGATTCGGGAGAAGGGGAGGGCGGGGGGAAGGCCGGACCTGCCGTGGGGCAGAGGGGGCACCGGGGTCAATAGCAACCTGTCCTGGACGTGCTTCCTATTGAATCGATGGGGGTGACGATGCCGGTAGGCCAGTCCACATCCCCCACCGTCCACACCTGCTTGTCATCGTTCATGGTGCGGGTGTCGGAGTAGACCAGGATGCCGTTCAAGTAGAGGCGGATGGTGGCGTTGGTGGAGGCGCAGGCGCCGGAGCACACCGAGTGGGTGGTGCCTGAATACCATTCCCCGTAGTAGACCACCGCCAGGGTGTAGTCCCCTGAAGCCGGGGCGATGATGTTGATGTTCTCGGGGCCATACCCCTTGATGTTGTCGATATCCAAGGAGGGGTCGTCGTCCGTTCCCGCTCCTCCCCAGTTGGGGTTGACGTTGCAATAGTCGCAGTCATTGGGGGAGTCATAGAGGGAAGATCCGGTCTTGAGGACATGGAGATCCAGGTCGATGTTGTCGGCATCCCATACCAGTTGGACGTGGAAGTCCTGCCAGGGAGCCACGGTAATGGTCATCTGATCCATGCTGGAGGAGGCTCCGGTGGAGTCGGTGACCACCAAGCCCACCACGTAGGTCCCCGCCAGATCCAGGTAGAGGGAGGGGGAGACCGAAGAGGCCGAGGTCAGGGCGGTGGTGCTTCCCGAGGGACGAATCACCAGGGACCAGGCGTAGGTCAGGGGGTAGTCCCCATTGGGATCGTAGCTTCCCGAACCATCCAGGGTCACCGTGTCCAAGGGGTATTCGCTCAGGTCATCTCCCGCATCGGCGATAGGAGGATCGTTGAGTTCTTCGCCAGCTCCGTTGAGAGGGACCACCAGGGGTGACTCGTCAGGATCGTTGGAGGTGATGGTGATGGAGCCGGAGTGGGAGGCTTCGGTGGAAGGGGTGTAAGTCACCTGCATCTGGGTGCTGTCCCCGGGGATGAGCAACTCCCCCTCAGGGTTCAGGGAGAGATCGAACATGGACCCGCTTCGCACCAGGGAGATCAGGTCCAGGTCGGCATCCCCCACGTTGCGAATGGTGGCCGAGAGGGTCGCTGAAGTCCCCAGGGGCACGGTCCCGAAGGAGAGGGAAGGGGGGTCCACCTCAATGTCGGGGTGAAGCTCGGCGGCACCAAACAGGGCCACATCCACCACCGGTTCGTCCCCGTCGTCGGAGAGGAGGGTCAGCAGCCCGGCATCGGCCACCAGATCGGAGACGTGGTAGGTGACGGTGACGGTGACCGCTCCCCCGGGGGGAAGGATGCCGGGGATGCCCGAGGCGGAGAACGAGAAGTCGGCGCTGCCGGAGAGGCTCAAATCGCTCACCGTCAGGTCGTCGCCCCCCACGTTGCGAACCTGGACCCCTTCAGAGATGACGGTGCCTTCGGGAAGGTTGCCGAAGTCCACCACCAGGGGGTCCACTTCGATCTCCGGCACCGCGTCGTAAAGCCCAACCAGATTGATGTAGACAGGGTTTTCGTCGGGATCGTCGGAAGGAATGGTAATCACCCCAGTGTGGGCGCCGGTGGCGTTGACCAGGAGGGTGACCCCCAGTTGAGTCACGTCTCCAGGGACAAGAACCGAACCGCTGGGGTCGTTGGCGAGGCTGAATCCGCTGGACCCGGTCAAGGTCAGTCCCCCCAGGTTCAGATCGGCTGAACCCAGGTTGGAGATGTCGGCGTAGAGGGTGGCGGTCGCGTCCAGGGCCATGGAGCCGAAGTCCAAGGTGGTGGGATCGACGTGGATGTCAGGGAGGGTGTCTCGGGAGCCATCCAGGGGAACCTCCACCTGGGGGGAATCGGGGTCATCGTTGTCGATGAGGAGGCTGCCCGAGTCGTCCACATCGTCGGTAGGAGCGTAGACGACGGTGGCGGTCACTTCTTCCCCCGGTTCGAGCACGTTGGGAGAGGGGTCAGCGGTCAGGGAGAAATCCAGGGAAGTACCGGTGGAGAGGTGAACATCGCTGAGGGTGAGGGGGCCCGTACCTACCGAGCGAATGGTCACCACCCTGGGCTCCTGAGCACCAGGGGCCAGGGCTCCCCAGCTAAGGGAGGCCGGGTCGACCTCAATGCCAGGAACCGGCTCAGGAACCACATCCGCAGCACTGATGGGAACCTCCACCACCGGCTCGTCGGGATCGTCCGAGGTGATCACCACCACGTTCTCTTGGGGCCCCAACTCACTGGGATCAAAGGTCACCACCACCGAGGTGGTGTCCTCTGAATAGAGATCCCCCGCGTACGGGGACACGGCAAAGGCGGGGCGGTCGAGGTGCTTCATCACCACCGAATCGACCTTCAGGGTGCCTGAGCCCACGTTCCGAATGTTCAGGGGGGCTTCCAGGTGAACCCCCATGGTGACGGTGCCGAAGGCGATCACCCCGGGATCGACCTGGATGTCAGGCGGAACGGTCTCCAGGTTGTTTTCGGTGCAGGCGCCCCCCCAAAAGACGAGGGCCGCACCCAGAAGGCCACGGATGAAGGGGCTCGAGGCCCGGAAACTGGCACCAAAGGGGGGGCAGAAAAGACTGTCAAGCATGGCCGCCAAGCTCCCACCCCATGGGAAATCGACGGAAGAATCCGGATACCCAGGAGGCGGTCGCAAGGTAGCACCGCTGGAAGAGGGTCACAAGAGAAACGCGCGCGATGGGGTCACCCTTCCGCCACCGGAACCCCTACCCGAAATCAGGCGCCTGCGGCCTCCCCGTCCCCACCGCTTCGTCGCCGAGGAGCCCGGGGACGGCGGGGAGGAGCTTCCTCCACGACCGGAGGAGGGGGAGGCAGAGCCTCTTGCACCTCCTCGTTTTCCTCACTGTCCTCTTCCTCATCGTCCCCACCGTCATCGTCTTGAACAGGCTCCTCCTGTCGGGATGCCTCGGTCATCTGGCGCCGGACCTCCTCCAAGCGCTCTCGGGTGCGGGGACTGTCCGCGAGGAAGTCGGTCCAAATCACCTTGGCCTGTTCGGTGCGGTCGATGCCATCGGGAATCACCTGCATGTCGAGCTGGGCGAGTTGGACATCAAAACGGGCCTGGGCCAGGGTGGGATAGTCCAATCCGTACCGCTCCATCAAAGCCTTCAGGGCCTCGGGAGTGGTGTTGAAACGGCGGGCTACCTGGATCACGCTGGGAGCCCGGTAGGTGTTCTGGGGAGTGATCCCCAGACAGGCCGCGCAAAACAACTCAAAGGGATCAATTCCCGAAGAGGAAGGCGGTCGCCGGAGTTCCCGGTTTTCGTAATTGGGAGAGTGATCTGAAGGCCCCGGAGCCTCTCCAGGACCTCGCGAGTGACGGCGCCTCCTTCTCCTTCTGCGACCCCCTCCTTGAGGAGGGCCTCCACCCCGACGGCCATCGCCACCCCCGTTCCGATCATCCATGCTCAAGACCTCCTTTTTCGAGCGCCCCGTTGGTTTTGAGCGGGGCTTCCGACTCGATACCCCCCGGCTGGCTGGATCGCCGCTCCGATGCCGCACTCACGGGCAAAGGGTCGCACTCGACTCCTCAGATTCCATGATGCGACCGCGCGTCGACGGGCACCCAAAGCCCCAGGGGGACGCACACTGATGGACCCTCCCTGCCTCCAGGTGCCTGGCGGAAACGCCCTCGGCGGAGCACCGTACCCCCGGCCTGGCCTGGAGGCTGACACAGGGGGACCGAAGCCCACCCCGAACCTCTGATCCCGGTTTCGACAAGAAATCCGGGACGAAGGTGCCGTGCAAAGATGCAGGAAGAGCCCCACTATAGCGGAGAGTGGAGTTCGGGTCCATACAAGTTCCAACGATTCTGACTCCCTTGAGACTCCTGGGAGTGTGGCATGGTGCTCGTCCTCTTGGAGGTGCGTCCGTGGTTGCTTTCTCTTTGCTTGGATGGCTGTCCCCTGGCCGAAGAATTTCCCCTTTGTTGACTCTTCTGTCCGCTCTCGTTGGAGGAACTCCCGCTCTCGCCGGTGAGCCGTCCCCCTCTCCCGTCCTCTCCTATTCCTACGATATGCCGTCAGGGACACTGCGAATGCGACTGGAGACTGTGCCGGGAACCCACTTCGCCCCGGAGGCTCCCCTCTCCCTTTCTCTGACGGGCAAGGAGGGACCCCTTCCCGAACAGGTGGGAAGGGTGAAGGGCAAGAAGGAGACCCGTATCGATCTGGAGTCCCGCCTGCCGGGCCCTCCCACCGGGCTGATGAGGGGCAGGTTGAGGGCCAGCGTGTGTGGAGATCGAGGGGACTGGTGCGTCCCTGTTGCCGCAGCGTTTGCCTGGGAGCCTCTGGACAGTGGGGGCAAGGATTTCCTCCCCCTGCCGGTCTGGCCTGTCCCAGAAGAGGGGAGAGGAGTGGAGAGGGTGGAGTTGGATCCGGGATGGATCAGCGATTCCGAGCAGGGGTTCACCGAGGCCGTTTCTTCTCAGCGCCCTGTCCTCCTGGCCTTTCGCGCCGTCTGGTGCCCTCCCTGCCAATTGATGGGAGTGGAGGTGTTTCAGTCCCCCGAAGTCGCTCCTCTCCTGTCTCGCTTCGTCAAGGTGGTTCAGGACGCCGACGATCCCTCCTCCTGGTTCACCAAGTCCCGGTACCAGGTGGGGGGCTATCCGACTCTCATCGTGGCCAGTGGAGACGGAGAACTGGTGGCTCGATGGGTGGGCTACCCAGGAGCCTCCGCCACGATAAGTTGGCTGGAATCCACTCTGGAGGCATTGGGACCCTTGGTCGAGTTGAGGCAAGCCACGGGTCCCCCCGACATAGCCGATCCGGGCCGGGCGGCCTCCCTGGCTCGACGGCTGCTGGATCGGGGGGAGTTGGTCGAGGCCACTCCCTATGTGACCCGAGCCGCCGCTGCCAATCACCCCGCAGCCCCTCTTTTGTGGGTGGATCTGGCTCAGGCGAGTGAGGATCCCCTGGTTGTTGCCGCTTCTCTTGGAGAAGCCCTTCGCCGCTGGCCCTCTCACCGGGATGGACCGATGTGGGCAGAGGAGAGGAGGAGTGCCCTGGCGAAGGCGGGGCGGACGGAGGAGGAGGAGGCCAGGGAGCAGGTGGTGAAAGCGATTCACGCTCGGTTACCCGTTGCTGATCTGACTGAGATCCCTGACCTTCAGTATTTGCTGGGCCAGGTCTTGAAGGAGAAGGATGACGAGGGGTCCCGGGAAGCGTTTCTGGCCTCGGCGCGGGCTACCGAGGCCCTCATTGTCGGGGTGGGTCCCCCTGGACCGGAACGATATCGGCGGGCCAAGGGCTGGTATCCCACCTTGTGGGCCGCCTGGGAAGGGGCGGGAGAGGTGGTCCTCGCCAGGGCCCTGCTGGAGGAGTTGGTGGCGGCCTTTCCCGATGAATTCACGTTTCACAACGCCCTCGCTGGGTTCCTGGAGAGACAGAATGCCTGGGAACCGGCCCGCGTTGAGGCAGAGGCGGCCCTGCGACACTCGTATGGCGACAACCGATTGAGGGCCGTCGACCTCCTGGCGAGGGTTCGCACTGCCCAAGGAGATCGGGAGGGGGCGGTCCTCCTTCTGCGGGAAGCCCTGGAAGGCCTGACCCTGCCAGAAGATCCTCAGAACCGAACCCATCGCTATGTGCGCAAGCTCCGGTCCCAACTGGATGCCTTGCTTTCCTCCGCTACCCACTGAGCCAGGTCCCTCTTCCCGGAGAGTTTCGTGCCCATCGTTCGCGACGTTTTCAACACTACCCGAGGGGCCGTGCAGGCGGTTCGGGACATTCGACGGCTGCAGGAAATCGCCCAGGTGCTGATTCGCCATGGCTTCGGGTTTCTATTCACACGAGTGGAGATCCCCGGCCTGTCCCGCTTCCGCTCTTCTGACGCTCCCGATCTTCCCACCGCAACCCGTGTTCGCATGGCCCTTCAGGAGATGGGCCCCACCTTTGTCAAACTGGGCCAGGTCCTGTCGACCCGCCCCGATCTGGTGCCTGAATCCTTCATCAGCGAACTGCAAAGGCTTCAAGACCGGGTGGCGCCGATTTCTTGGGACGAGGCCCATCAGGCTCTTCGCGCTGAGTTGGGCGGTGCCCTGGAGACGGGGTTCGAGTGGATCGATCCCGAATCCCTGGCCTCTGCGTCTATTGCCCAGGTTCACCGCGCTCGTCTGAAATCCGGGGAAGAGGTCGTGCTGAAGATTCGCCGCCCCGGAGTCCGGGAGAGGGTGGCCACCGACGTCAGCATCCTCTACTTCCTGGCTCGACAGATCGAAGCCCAGTTTCCCGAGGCCCGTTTGCTGGATCTCCAAGGAATCGTTGGACAATTTGATAAATCGATGGAGGCGGAGACCGACCTTCGGGTGGAGGCTCAAAACACCCTGCGCTGTCGCAACAACTTCGCTGGGGACACCGATGTGGTGGTGCCTGCAGTGTGGAAGGAATTCTCCACCGAGGGAGTGCTGACCTTGGAGTTCCTGGATGGAGTTCGGCTCCGCCAGGCGCGGGAAAGAGGGGCCGACATGCATCGGCTGGGGGAGGTGTACCTGAGGGCCGCCTTCCGCATGTTGTTTGAACACGGGTTCTTCCACAGCGATCTGCATCCCGGCAACGTGCTGGTGTTGGAGGGGGACCGACTCGGGCTCTTGGATTTCGGCATGGTGGGCCGCCTCACCGACGAGATGAAGGACACCGTGGTGAGCCTCATGTTTGGCTTGCAGCGGCGGGACGTTCGTACCGTGGCTCGGCTGGTGTGGGAAATCGGTATCAAGGATGAGCAGATCAGCTACCCCCTCTACGAGGCAGATGTCATGGAGGTGGTGGAAAAGCACTTCATCGGTCGTTCCATGAGCGACATCAACCTGGGGGGGTTCCTGCGGGACCTGATGGATGGGGCCATGCGGCACCGCATCCGGGTGCCTCCCCACTACACCATGCTGTTCAAGGCCCTCATCACCACCGAAGGCCTGGCCCGGATGGTGATTCCCGAAGTGGACCCCTTTGAGGAAATGGTGCCTTTCATCACCCGGCTGGTGGGGCAGCGCTACTCCCGGGAACGGCTGGAGCAGGAGGGGCTGCTTTATCTGACCTCCTTCGGGTATGCGGCCCGCCGGCTGCCGGTGGCGATGGGTCAGATTCTGGGTGATTACCAGGACGGGAGGCTGAGGGTGCCGGTGGAAATCCACCTTCAGGAGAGATACCTGGAGGGGGAGGAGAGGCGGGTCAATCGGCGAGTTCTGGCAACGGTTTTCGGGGGCCTGTTGGTGGCCTCCGCCCTGGCTCTGCCCCACGGAGAGCCGGTTTTGTGGGGGATGCCGGGATTCTCCCTGGTGACGGCGGTGCTGGCATTGCTGACCTGGATCGCCCTGGTTCTGGCGGTGCGAAGGAGGGGTCGGTTTTGACGACCGGGGAACGGGAAAAAGGGGCTCTGAGCTTCATCCGTGCTACCATGATTCCATTACAAGCGGCCGGTGTGGGCTTGCCCATACAGCCCTGAGAGGAGCGTTTCCTATGACCGACGCAGCGGTGACTCGATGGGGGGTCCTTGGCCTCCTGGCCTTTGGTGCCGGGTGCAGCTCCCAGGGGTTTGCCCAGCAGACCTTCACCGACGTGTTCCAGCAGGCGGCGGAGGGTCAGGTGGACATCTTGTTCGTGGTGGACAACTCCCAGTCCATGGAAGACGAGCAGTACAACGTCGCCGCCTCCTTCGTGGACTTCATCTATCACGTCGAGGAGAGCAACACCGATTGGCACCTGGGGGTGGTCACCACGGACATGAACGACCCGGAGCAGAGGGGCAGGCTCATCACCGGGGATGACCCCGATCTGTCCCATGTGAAGGTGCTCACCAGTGAGGTTCCCGACTATCCCCAGGTCTTTGCCGACATGGTTCAGGTGGGCATCGTGGGCTCCAAGCTGGAAAGGGGACTGGACGCCGCCATGACCGCACTGACCCCTCCCCTGGTCACCCATGACAATGAAGGGTTCCTGAGGGAAGAGGCGCAACTGGCCATCATCATCATCTCCGATGAAAACGACTGCTCCGATGGGGGAGCCATCGC
The DNA here is from genome assembly GCA_964426935.1 of uncultured Rickettsiales bacterium. Classification (GTDB taxonomy): domain Bacteria; phylum Myxococcota_A; class UBA796; order UBA9615; family JAKLKC01; genus CAYRTW01. Next base: position 11,125 of record CAYRTW010000045.1, on the reverse strand, counting down.
TGGAGTGGACAGCGATGACTGCAGCGAGTACAGCGACCTCCTGCGGGCTCCCTCCGAGTTCGTGAGCAGCTTCCGTGCCCTGAAGGAGGACGCCAGCGATGTGGTGTTCTCCGCCATTGTGGGTACCGAAGCCGATGAAGATTCTGCGGGCTGCCCCAACGCCTACGCGGGGAGGCGGTACATGCAAGTTGCCGAAACCATGGGAGGATTGGTCCTTCCCATCTGCACGGACCCCGCCGAGTTCGGCCAACTCATGGACACCCTGGGGCTGTCGGTTTCCGGTCAGAGGGATCGTTTTGAGTTGTCGCGGGTTCCCGCCGAGGATTCCATCGAAGTGGTGGTGGTGGATGAGAACGGCAACGAGGACACGGTGTCCACAAAAGACGCTGAAGGGAACGGCTGGACCTACGACGCTGCCACCAACTACGTCATCTTCTGGGGAAGCGCCCTGCCTCCCCGGGGTTCCACCGTCAAGGTAACCTACCGCCTCAGCTCCGGGCCCACCAGCACCACCACTTGAGCACCGAGGGTGCCTCTTACTCCTCTCCAATGAGCCAGGGGATGAGACGGGACAGGGCCATCCGGTCGTGAACGTCTTCGTCCATTTCGGGGATGGTCAGGTAGGGTTGCTCATCTCCGCAGCGGGTCTTCAGTCTTTTCACCCCCTCTGCGTCTTCCGTCGCCCACTTCTCTTCTTCGGCGAGGTTTCCCATCACCCTCTTCCATGCCGAGGCCCACACCTGGGGTTCGATGGAGGCAGGCGCTTCGGGGATCTCCACGGGGATGGAGGAGGGGGAACCCCCCCAGGGTGGGAGCCTGACCCGATTCACCACGAAGGCCCCCAGACGCAGACCCCCGGTCTTCAAACGCTGATGGAAGTACACCGCCTCTGCCAGTGAGAGGCGGCTTCCCGAGGTCACCAGCACAAAAGCGGTATCAGGGCGTCTGACCAGATCGGCCACTTCATTGGCGCGGAATCGAAATCCCTCCAGCATGGTGGAGAACGCGGACACGAACTCAGAAAGCCCCGCCACCACTTCGGATCCGGTGAATCGCTCAAACAGGGAAATGATTCGGGAGCCTCCTTTCCCGAAGATCCGTGCTCCAATTCGGCCCATCGACCCCCCCGGCACGGTCAGCCACTTCACCACCCCCTCCTCCAGGACCCCTACGATCCGACGGGGTGCATCCAGAAAATCCAGGGCGTTGCGGCTGGGAGGGGTGTCCAGGACCAGGAGATCAAAGCGGGGATCGGAGGAGACCTGAAGGAGCTTCTCCATGGCCATGTATTCCTGAGAACCGGAGAGGCTCTCGCTGGCCCGCTGGTAATAGTGGTTTTGAAGGATCTTCTGCTGCGTCTCCAGGGAGGGGGAGAAGCGCTCCACCAGTTCATCGAAGGTGCGCTTGGGATCGAGCATCAGGGCGTGGAGGGACCCTGAGGCTCCCCCCGGGATCTCAACCAGGGTTGGTTCTTTGAGGGAATCCTTCATTCCCAGTGAATCGGCCAGCCTGCGGGCGGGATCCACCGTCAGCACCAGCACCCGCCGGCCTCGTCGGGCCGCTGCCATGGCCAGGGCGGCGGAGAGGGTGGTCTTGCCCACTCCGCCGGTGCCGCAGCAGATCACCACCCGGCTTCGGTCCAATAGAGAGGTCAGGTCGTTCACAGCCACTTCAACAGGGGGGAGGCGATGGCCTCCAGGAAGGAATCGGAATCCTCCTTGCCGGAAAGGAGGGGGATCTCCGTCAGGGGGAGGTCAATCTCCCGGGCCAGCCGGGCCAGGAGGGTTTCACAGCGCTCCCGGGAGGCGAGGCGCTTGCGTGCACTGCGGATCCCATCAGCCAGGGGGCCGGGATGCCCATCTGCATGTGCCTCCATCCGGGGAAAGAGGGCCCGCTCAGCGGAGGAGAAGAGAGGCGGTCGGGTGGCGTTGACCACCAGCCCTGTCAGGGAAATGGGAACCTGGGAGCGCAGTTTTCCGTAGAGTTCCACCGTCTCCTGAACCGGCATCTCCTCCGCCAAGGTGACCCCCAGAAAGCAGGTGCGTTGGGGATCGGTCAGCAGGGTATGGATCAGTTGGGCATTGTGAAAAAGGGGGCCCACCCGGGTGATGTCCATCATGGCCTGGGGGGTGCGAAGAAGGGACAATCCGTGGCCGGTGGCAGGGGTGTCTACGATGATGAGGTCCCACATCGGCCCTCCCCCTTTCCCTTTCTTGGGCATCCATTCCAGATCCAGGATCTTTCCCACCGAGATCAGGTCGGAAAGGCCCAGCACCGCATCCATGAAGGGCTCAACCAGTCGGTTTCGAAACACGAGGTTGTAGACAGAGCGAAACTTGAGGGACCGGACCAGATACTCTTCGGTGGATTCGGCGGCGGTGATGCTCATGGCGTGGAGGCCCGGCCGGAGTTCCCCACCCTGGTACCCCACCGGAGCGGTCCCAAAAACAGAGGACATTTCCTCCGCTCCGTTCATCTCGGCGATGAGGGTCTTCCTGCCGGTGCGGGACGCCGCCAGACCCAACGCCGCTGCGACGGTGGAGCGCCCCACTCCTCCCTTTCCGCCGACGAAGATCACGCGATGGGAGAGAAGAGGGGTCAATGCCAATCCAAAGGGGAGGGATCGAGTCCGCAGGGGGCCGGGGGATAACACCCGGGGAAGAGCAAGTCAACGACGGCGCAGCGAGGACAGGGGAGAGGTCGCCCGGGTGCTTCCTTCCCCTCTCCTCTGGGTTGACACGGCTGGGGACATGTCTATCTTCGGGCGTCCCTTGTTTTGGGCCCCCGGCGTGGCTCGACACTGCCTTTCCCGGAAACCGGGAGATTCCCATGCCCATCTACGAATACGATTGCACTTTTTGCGGAGCTTCTTTCGAGAGGCTCCAACGGTTCTCCGATCCCGATCCCGAGGCGTGCTCTGCTTGCGGTGCCCCCTCTCCCAAGCGACGGATTTCCGCCTCCGCTTTCCATCTGAAGGGGACCGGATGGTACACGACCGACTATGCCCGCAAGGGGGCCCCTCCTGAGGACAAGGGGGGAGAGAAGCCCTCTTTGGCTGCCACTTCGGGAAGTGGAGAAAAGTCGGGGGCCGGGGAGGGGGCCAAGGCCGGATCTGAAGGCGTGAAAACTCCGTCGGAGACGGCCTCGCCTTCTCCCTCTCCTTCCTCCTCGCCGGGGGGGGCGACCCCCTCCTCGTCTACCTGAGTCAGCCCTCCGATCTTCGCCAAAGCGCTTGTGGAGGAGATTGGGGCTTCTGGCGTCGGCCAACCCCCTCCTTGGAGAGATGCGATGATCCTTGATGGCAAGCAGGCAGCCGCCGGAATCCGGGAGGAAGTGGCCCAGGAGGTGGAGGCGTTTCACCGGCGGGCCGGCCGTCGCCCTGGGTTGGCGGTGGTGTTGGTGGGGGAGGATGCGGCGTCCAAGGTCTATGTAAGCAGCAAGGAGAAATCCTGCGAGCAGGTGGGGATCCTGTCCTTTCCCCATCACCTGCCCGGAGACCTCAGCGAGTCCGCCCTGCTGGAGCTGGTGGCTCGGCTGAATCAGGATCCCGCCGTGGATGGCATCCTGGTGCAACTGCCCATACCGCACTGGATTCGCAAGAACGAGGTGCTGGCCGCCATCGATCCCAACAAGGATGTGGACGGATTCCATGCCCTGAACGTGGGTCTCCTGGCGCTGCGGCGTCCTCGGTTTGTTCCTTGTACTCCTGCGGGAATCATGGAGCTCCTCGCCCGCTCGGGGATGCCTCTGGCTGGCAGAGAGGCGGTGGTGGTGGGGAGATCCCGGACCGTGGGGTTGCCCATGTCCTTTCTCTTGAACGCCGCCGATTGCACCGTCACTTTGACCCATCGCCACACCGGCGATCTTCCCCGGCATGTGGGAAGGGCGGATGTCCTGGTGGTGGCGGTGGGACACCCCCATCTGATCCCGGGAGCCTGGGTGAAACCGGGGGCGGTGGTCATTGATGTGGGAATCAATCGGGTTGCCGGAAAGATCGTGGGGGATGTGGAGTTTGAAACCGCCCGAGAAAGGGCGTCCGCCATCACTCCGGTGCCCGGGGGAGTCGGCCCCATGACAGTGGCCATGCTCCTTCGCAACACTCTTCATTCCGCCATGCTTCGGGAAGGGTTCTCCAGCTACACCGGGACCCGAATCGGGGCTGCGGAAGAATTGTCTTCGTCACCTTAGGAAGGGAATCCCCGTTCTCTCGCCATTGACTTGACCGACCGGGGGAACCAAGATGCCGGCGCCCTCCGAGGAGCCCTACCCGCCATGACCGGATCCCCAGGCCCCGCCTCCACTCTCAAACGCACCCCCTTTCACGCCATTCACGTTCGTTCGGGGGCTCGGCTCATTGATTTTGGTGGCTGGGACATGCCGGTGCAGTACGCCCATGGGGTACTGGCGGAGCACGCCACGGTGCGGAACGGCGTGGGGCTGTTTGACGTGTCCCACATGGGGGAGATGGAGATTCGGGGACCTGGGGCGCTGGAGGCCCTGCAAAAGGTCATCACCAACGACGCCTCTTCCCTCAGGGACGGTCAGGCCCAATACACCGTGATTTGCCAACCCGACGGGGGCATCGTCGACGATGTGCTGGTCTATCGCTATTCGGCAGAGCGATTCTTCCTCTGCCTCAATGCCTCCAATCAGGAGAAGGACTTCGACTGGATCCGCCAGCATGTGGGCTCCCAGGCGGATTGCGTGTACCTGAGCGAGGAATATGCCCAACTGGCCCTCCAGGGACGTCACGCCCCCTCCCTCCTCCAGAAGTTGACCCGTTTCGATCTGACCTCCTTGGGGTATTACACCTTTGCCGATGCTCAGGTGGCGGGAGTGCCCTGCATCGTGGCCCGCACCGGGTACACCGGGGAGGATGGGTTCGAAATCTTTTTCCCCCCTCACCACGCCATCACCTTGTGGGAGGCGCTGATGGAGGCCGGTGAGCCTTTTGCTCTTGCCCCCATTGGTCTCGCCGCTCGGGACACCCTGCGGTTGGAGATGAAGATGGCCCTCTACGGCAACGACATCGACAGCACCACGTCTCCCCTGGAGGCCGGGCTCGGCTGGGTAGTCAAGTTGGACAAGGGGGACTTCATCGGGGCCCAGTTTCTGCGCCGCCAGAAGGCCGAAGGGGTCACTCGAAAGCTGACGGGCTTTGAACTGACAGAACGGGCCGTCCCTCGCCACGGGTATCCCGTGCTGGTGGAGGGCCAGCAGGTGGGGCAGGTGACCTCGGGAACCCTGTCTCCCTCCCTCGACAAGCCCATCGGTCTCGCCTACCTTCCCACCTCCGCGAGCCGCATCGGGACCACCTTCCAGGTGGACATCCGGGGTCGGCCCAAGGGAGCGGTGGTGGTCAAGACCCCGTTCTATACGCGACCCTACTGATGCCCTAGAGAGGGGCGGATTTCGTCAACCCCCATGATTCGGAAGGCGAGAAACCTGTCCGAGTCGAAAGAGTCAGGGACTGCCATGAGTTTCCCCGGAGATCTTCGCTACACCTCGGAGCATGAGTGGGTGCGTCTGGAAGGGGATGTTGCCACCATCGGCATCACCGACCACGCCCAGGAAGCCTTGGGGGACATCGTCTATATGGGCGATCTCCCCGAGGAAGGAGCTGAAGTCGAAAAAGACGAAGTGGTTGGCGTGGTGGAGTCTGTCAAAGCCACATCCGATATCTACAGCCCGTTGTCGGGAGAGGTCTTGGAGGTCAACGGGGAATTGGGGACCTCCCCGGAGACCCTCAACGACGACCCCTATGGCGAAGGGTGGATCCTGCGTTTGCGGGTGGGAAACCCCGACGAACTGGATGAGCTTCTGTCCGCTGCGGACTACAAGAAGCTGGTGGAAGAGGCCTCTCGCTAGGCCCTCTCCCAATCCTCGTTTCGGCCACCCGGGTCGGTCTGCCCCTGTCTGAAAAGCTCCCGACCTGGCCCCTCTTTTCCCTTGCCTCGTTCTTTTCCGCCCCCTCGGGCTGTGGAGTCTGCCGTGGTCACCAACCGACATTCTGCTGAATCGGGAGCATCCTTCGGGGCTGCCACGGTCGGGAATTTGAGTCACCCCGACCAATTCGTTTCCCGCCACGTTGGCCCCGGGCCCGCAGAAGTGGAGACGATGCTGGCGGCGCTGGGGGCCCCCACGTTGGAGTCTTTCATCGGCGAGGTGGTGCCCGAGTCCATCCGCATGCGGCGGTCCTTGAACCTGCCCGTGCCTGTAGGTGAAGCGGCGCTCCTTGCTGAATTGCGAGAGATTGCCCGGCGGAACAAGGTGTTCAAGTCCTACCTGGGCATGGGGTATTCGGACTGCTTCACTCCCCTGGTCATCCTCAGGAATGTGCTGGAGAACCCCGGGTGGTACACCGCCTACACTCCCTACCAGGCCGAGATCGCCCAGGGGCGCCTGGAGGCCCTCCTCAACTACCAGACCCTGATCTCTGATCTGACCGGTTTGGAGGTGGCCAACGCTTCTCTTCTGGATGAAGGCTCCGCCGCCGCTGAGGCCATGGCCATGCTTCATCGGCTCAAGGGGAAGGGCGTGCCCGATACGTTTTTCATCGCCCACGACTGCCACCCCCAGACCGTGGATGTGGTGTTGACGCGGGCTCAGCCCTTGGGGATCGATGTGGTGGTGGGGGATCCCAGGCAGTTCGACTTTTCCAGTCAGGTGTTTGGCTGCCTGCTCCAGTATCCCGGCACGGATGGGGGAGTGGAGGAGTACCGGGACTTTTGCGCTCTGGCCCATGAGGCGGGAGCCAAGGTGGCGGTGGCGGCGGACCTGCTGAGCCTCACCGTGTTGGCTCCTCCCGGGGAATGGGGTGCCGATGTCTGTGTGGGCAGCGCCCAGCGCTTTGGGGTTCCCATGGGATACGGGGGACCCCACGCCGCCTTCTTCGCCACCCGCACTTCCTTCGTGCGCTCCATGCCGGGTCGCATTATCGGCGTGTCCCGGGATTCTCAGGGGCAGCCTGCTCTCCGGATGACCCTTCAGACTCGGGAGCAGCACATCCGTCGGGAGAAGGCCACCTCCAACGTCTGTACTGCCCAGGTGCTTCTGGCGGTCATGGCGGGAATGTATGCCGTCTACCACGGACCGGATCGGCTACGAGCCATCGCCATGCGAGTCCACGGACTGACTCAAGTGCTGGCAAAGGGGGTGGAGAGGATGGGGTTCTCCCTGCGCCACGCCTCCTGGTTTGACACCCTGGCGGTGCAGATACCGGGGAGGGCGGAAAGCATCCTCAGGGAGGGACATGAGGCGGGAATGAATTTCCGCATTCTGGACGGCGACACGGTGGGCATCGCCCTGGACGAGACCACAACCCTCGCTGATGTATCAGAAATTCTTCAGGTTCTTGCCCGGTTCTCGGCGGTGGGCGCCTCTGTGGGGGAGGCGGACGAGTCTGCTGCCGATGGATCCCTGACCTGCTCTTCCTCTCTTCAGCGCCGAAGCCCTTTCCTGACCCACCCCGTTTTCAACACCCACCACTCGGAAACGGAGATGCTTCGGTATCTCAAGAGCCTGGAATCCAAGGACCTCTCCCTGGTCCACGCCATGATTCCCCTGGGCTCTTGCACCATGAAGCTCAACGCCACGGCGGAGATGATCCCGGTCACCTGGCCCGAGTTCGGCAGGCTTCACCCCTTTGCCCCTCGGGAGCAGGGGGAGGGGTATTCCCAAATCTTCCGTCAATTGGAGGAGATGCTGGCGGAGATTACCGGATTTGCTGGGATTTCTCTTCAGCCTAACGCCGGGTCCCAAGGGGAATACGCCGGCATGCTGGTCATCCGCAAATACCATCAGGACCGGGGAGAGGGGCATCGGGAAATCTGCCTCATTCCGTCCTCTGCCCATGGCACCAATCCCGCCTCGGCGGTCATGGCGGGCTACCAGGTGGTGGTGGTGCGCTGCGATGAGATGGGGAACATCGACGTGGCCGATCTCAGGGAGAAGGTGGAAAAGCACGCCGCCTACCTGGGAGCCTTGATGGTCACCTATCCCTCCACCCATGGGGTGTTCGAGGAGGAGATCAAGGAGATTTGTGCCATCGTCCATGGGGCCGGAGGTCAGGTTTACATGGACGGGGCCAACATGAACGCCCAGGTGGGGTTGTGCCGACCGGGGGATATCGGGGCTGACGTTTGCCATCTGAATCTGCACAAGACCTTCTGCATTCCCCACGGCGGCGGCGGACCGGGGATGGGGCCCATCGGGGTGGCAGCTCACCTTCAGCCCTATCTCCCCAGCCACCCGGTGGTGACGGTAGGAGGGCGCCACGGGGTGGGGGCCATTTCCGCCGCCCCCTGGGGCAGTGCCTCCATCTTGCTGATTTCGTGGGTCTACATTCGGTTGATGGGAGCGGAGGGGTTGGCTCACGCCACCGCCGTGGCCATTCTCAACGCCAACTACATCGCCTCTCGCTTGAAGGAGCACTATCCCGTGCTCTATCGGGGCAAGAAGGGACGAGTGGCCCATGAGTGCATTCTCGACACCCGTCCCCTCAAGATCTCGGCCGGCATCGAAGTGGATGACATCGCCAAGAGGCTGATGGACTACGGCTTCCATGCCCCCACCATGTCCTTCCCGGTGGCGGGAACCTTGATGGTGGAACCCACCGAATCAGAGCCCTTCGGAGAGATCGAGCGGTTTATCGAGGCCATGATTGGCATCCGCAGGGAGATCGAGGCGGTGGAAATGGGGAGGCAGCCTCGGGAGGGGAATGTCTTGAAGCATGCTCCCCACACCGCCTCGTCCCTCCTCGCCGATGCATGGGATCGTCCCTACTCCCGGCAGATGGCCGCCCATCCTACGGTTTCCACTCGGCAGTGGAAGTTCTGGCCGGCGGTGGGGCGCCTGGACAACGTCTATGGAGATCGCAATCTCCAGTGCATCTGCCCTCCCATGGAGGACTACGAGTCCTCTGAGATGGGGTCCTGACGAGGACCCCATCCCTCCCTCTTCAACGGGGGGCGGTCTGAAGCCCGGGGAACATGATTCCCTGGCGGGGGTCGATGCCGTTCATGGGGGAAGGGGCCCTCCCGATGTCGATGTGGAACAGGAAATCCCGAATGTGAACGCTGCCGTCTCCCTCGATCATCCCCTGGGGAGGGGTTGGGAAGGGGGCAGCAAGGCGAAAGGCCTGGGCCAGCGCATCGTCAAACTCGGGAATTCCCGAGCCCTTGGTGATGCGAATGGACTCCAGCCGCCCCCCTGAGTCCAGCATGGCGTGGGCGGTGATCTCGTAGGCGTTCTTGGTGAGAGGGGAGCCAGGGCGGGCGTTGTTCAAGGTCTGATCCGCATAGAAGGACACGGCCCGCTTCACTTTATTGAGGAATGCCGCGTACTTGAACTCATAGGCGTTCAAAAGGGTGGCGTTGGTGTTTTTTTCGTCGGGAAGGTAGTCGTTGGTGGGGGCCCCCTGAGGCTTGCCCAAACCGCGTTGGGCAGCGGCAAGAGACCCTCCCTGGCGCACTTGAGGCCCGGCGCCCCCCGATTGCCCGGCCTGGCCCAGGCTTCTCTCTGGCTTGCCCAGGTCGTACTTGGAAAGACGGTCGGGGAGCCAGGCCAGTCTGCCCTGATCTGCGGCCTTCTGTGCATCCTGGGCGTGGCCGGTGGCCTGCCGGGCATCCCCCCGAAACGGAGTGGGGTTTCCGGTGGAGGCCCCGGGGCGAGCCTCCTCGGGGGCCTTCCCAGCGGCGGCGGTTCCAGTGGAGGGGCGGGTGATGTCCTTTTGCCCGGTGCCCTCGGTGCCGGGAGTGTCCCGGGGGGACCAGGTGGGGGCCACCACTGCGGGATTGATGCGATGCCTCTGGGAGACGCTCTCTTCGGGCACCTTGCTGTTGTGTTCGGCCAGGTAGTCCGCCTGATCGGGGCGCTGGGGCTCCAGGGGGCGGGCCAGCTCCACCACTTGACCCCCGGTGGACTGGAGGCGCAGCTCCTCTTCGGGATCCTCCTTTGGCTTCTCCTCCTCGGGCTGAAAATCCAAGGGGTTCAGCCAGGTCACCCCGGGGATCAGCGCTCCGTCGGGGAGGTACTCTACCGTCATCACCGAAGAGGGATCGATGCGCTGCGGCTGGGGCTCCCAGCGCCAACTGAAGACCCACATCCCCAGGAGCAGGTGCAGGAGCAGGGAGATCCCCAAAGGCCCCCAGGGAGACTCCTGCCGCCGTCGATTTGGATACCGAGGATCGATCACGGGGACATTCTACGGGGGATGGAAGGATGGGTCGAAGAAAGAATGTGAGGTCAGCGAGGGGGAGGATTGCCGGGAAGACGAATGCCGCCCAAGGTCGCTCGGGCCCCCCCTCTCACAGGTGCGGTGCCCAAGGTGACGTCTGGAGGAGCGCCCCCATCGGCGTCCCCGACGACCAAGGCAAAGGGGACCTGACCCTCGGTTTCCGCCACGTCAGCAAGGGGGATGGAGGCCTCTAGAAGGTATCCGTCGTCAGCAGGCTGGAAGGCGACCTGCACTCGAGTTACCAAGGCCACCAAGGAGGAGGATGGAGACGGCGGCCAGCCGATCCGGGGGACATGAGGGGTTTTTGCCGAGGGGAGGAAATCCAGTCGGACGACCCCCTGCCTCGTTCCCAACCAAAGAGAGGGCGACTCAGACCCTCCCGAAGCCTCCGCCGCCTCTCCCCAGCGAACGTCTTCGTCCCTTGTCCGTGCCAGGATTCCCAACCTGCCGCCTGACACCCGGGCCTTGACGAAGAACGACAGATCAGCAGGTCCGGTCCAGGCCTCCTTGGGGCCGGAGTCAAACCGCTGACTTTCCCTTTCCACCGGGTAGGGCTGGGCCAGATCCCATTCCTGAGCACGACCATCGACTTGAATGGGGACGCCGGTGGTGGCTCGGAGGGAACCCACGGGTCGGAAGCGCTCCTCCATGCGTCTTTTCAGCTCCGCTGGGGTGGGCTGGGTGAGCCAGTGCATGGAGACCACCCTGGTCACCCCCTCGGCGAGGACGCGAAGTTCCCGATCCGGTTCGGCGACCCGCAGGGAACCACGGTTCACCAAGAGGAGAAACCCGCTCTCGGGCCCGGGCCGGTAGTAGTAGTCGGTCGCCTCGGCAGCAGGCGGAGGAGGTCGACCCAACGGGGGATGCGCTGGAACGACGGGTAACCAC
>CAYRTW010000044.1:0-29621 GCA_964426935.1 uncultured Rickettsiales bacterium | reverse complement strand
CCAATTTCCGTTACATGGCTACCGACTTCGTCTCGATCACGTAGAGGCAACACAGGCATTCGACTCCCGCCGAAACCTCTCCTGATACTCCTTCTGCTTCTCAGGATCGTTGCTGTGGAGGGTCAGTTGCTTGACCACCACCCGCTTGCCGGGAAGGTCCAGGTCCTCCGCCAGCCAGGCGACGGCAAATCCCCCGCTTCCCAGCTTCTTCAGAAGGCGGTAGCGCCCCTTGACGATGGGCTCTCCTCCCCCTGTTCCCCCAGCGGTGGGGGGCACTGCCGTCCTTGCCATGCTTTCCCTCGCGTCAGCGCCTGAAACTGCGTTCTCGTGGGCCCAGGCCCCCTGGCATACATCAACGCCCATCTCCAGAGCCACATCGGCGGGGGAATGAGGGGGGACACAAGCTCGTTGACCCCACCCCACAAGCCCTCCCCAAATGGATCCGCCGGGGCCCTTCTCTTCGACTTCATCCCGATGAGAACGCAAGACCTCCAGAATAGGGGGCAGGCTTGTTGTTGCTGTCGCCCGAATCACCCCGGCGTCAACCTGGAAGTGCTCCCGTACCAGAACGTCCCCCATGGCTCGCATCTGGCGCCAGGGTACAGGGAAGACCCGCTGCTGGATTTCAAGTGGAACGTGCCCCACCGCCTCGCCCATCGCCAACAGATGGAGGGGCCAGGGTCACCCCGCCCATGCGCCCGAGTTCGGCCTCATGACCCTTCCAGATCTCGTTCACGTGTTCCCGATCCATGGCGCCGTTGTGTCCTGATCCATCCCTCCTGCCATGGGTCAGCGGCGACGCCCCATCTCCAAAACCGACCCTCCCCCTTGGCACCCTCTCCCGCATGGGAGATCCTTCCTCCATCCTGCCTCATCCCGTCGGATCATCCCTGCCAGACCGGAATTCCCCATGCCCGTCGTCGCCATCCGCGCCCTTCCCCAGCCCGGGTCCTTCCTCCCCGGCCCCACCTGCTGCCGCCTCGCCCTGGCCCTCGCCCCCATCATGGGAGTGCCTCCTCGGGCGGTGTTCGTCACCTGGCAGGAAATCCCCCCGGACCACTACGCCGAAGGAGACACCCTGGCCTCCACCCAGCCCCGCGACACCCACCCTCCCCTGGTGGAGCTCCACGCCTGGCAGGGGCGCTCCCCGGAAACCATCGAGACCGCCCTCACCGCCATCGTCACCGTCCTTGAGGAAGACCTCTCCTTGGGAACCGGCAACGTCTTTGCGTTCTATACCGAGCTGACGTCGGGGCGGGTGTTCACCGGGGGAAGGGTGCGGCGATAGGGCAAGGGGGTCAGGACTCAACACATTTACATTTTCCGTATGCGTTCTGGGGGCAAGGGGGTCAGGACTCAACACATTTACATTTTCCGAGGGCAAGGGGGTCAGGACTCAACACATTTACATTTTCCGTATGCGTTCTGGTGGTCATGGCCAGGTGATTGGACCCCCTGCTTGAACGCTTTTCATGCTTTTTCATGAACATCGCCAAGACGCCAAGGAGCCAAGGCGCCAGGGGAACATCGCGTTCTCCCGGTGTTCTCACCAGCCTGCTCTTGGGGACGGTTGTTGGGGGCCAGGTCGGGGGAATCCCTCCCTTCTGCCCGAATTTTTGGCGCCTCTACCCGCTGGATGCGGGCCCCTTGGCCGTGAGTCAAGAAGGCGAGCAAATCGGAGCCGTGGTGCATGGGTTGCATCGGAGTGGGGGACTACCTGAACAGTTACCCCAAATGTAAATGTGTAGGTTCCTGACCCCGGTTCCTGACCCCGGTTCCGGTTCCCCCGGTTCTACCGTCGGGGCGGGTGTTCACCGGAGGAAGGGTGCGGCGATAGCCGGTTGGTTGTGGTATCTACCCCTCCTGCGCCCGGCGGCCCTCCCCTCGTCCCCAGGCTCCCCGTCGGTTGAACCCCGTGACCTCCTCCCCCTTCCTTCGCCTCCCTGGTGCCGCTTCCCTCCAGCCTGGAGAGTCCCGGAAGTTTCTGTGGCTGGACGAGAAAGGTCGCCCCGACGAGGGGTTCGTGGTTCGCCATACCCTTGGATTTGCTGCTTTTTCCAACCGCTGCGCCCACATCGGGGTGAGCCTCGACTGGGATGACAACCGCTTCTTCACCGAAGATGGGGACCTCCTCATCTGCTCCACCCACGGGGCCCTTTTCCGCCCGATGGATGGATTCTGCGTCGCTGGACCCTGTCAGGGAGACTCCCTGCGGGCCTTTTCCCTGACGGTTTCTGGAGACGATCTCCTGATTCACGTCACCCCTCCTCCCCACGATTTTTCTCCCCAAGGAGTTCCATGAGCCAAGGAAACCGCTTCTCCGGAAAGGTGGTCCTCATTACTGGGGGCACCTCAGGCATTGGCCGTCACACCGCCCTCCTCCTGGCCCGGGAGGGGGCATCGGTGGTTGCCGCCGGCCGCAATCCCGAGGCCCTGGCCTCCATCGGCAAGGAGTTGGAAGCCTCTCCTGGCAAGGGAATGTCCTTGAAGATGGACGTGACCCGGGATGACCAGGTGAAGGAGGGAATCGCTGTCGTGGAATCCCGATTGGGACCGGTGGATCTGCTCATCAACAACGCCGGGGTGGGCTACTTCCGGGATGCCTGGGAGGTGGACCTGGAACGGGTCAAGAAGGTCATGGACGTCAACCTTTACGGGGCCATCCGCACCACCCTGGCGGTCCTCCCCTCCATGCAGGCCCGCAAGTCGGGGATCATCGTGAACATCTCCTCGGTGGCGGGAAAGAGGGGATATCCCCGCCTCGCCCCCTACTGCGCGTCCAAATACGCCCTCATCGGGTACAGCGATGCCATGCGAAAGGACCTGGAACCGCTGGGAATCAAGGTGGTGGTGGTGTGCCCCCCGGCGGTGGACACCCCCTTCTTCGACCGGGCCGGCTACCCCACCTACCGGGAGGATCACGCCGGACTGCCGATGATGAAGCCCGAAGACGTGGCGGAAGGCATCGTTCAGGCGGCCTTTGAGGGAAAGGATGAGTCCCTCCTGTCTCCCCGGGCCCGCATCCTCTATACCCTGTCGGTGCTGGCTCCCGGGGCCCTCCAATTCATCCAGAAGAACTTCAAAAAACCCATTCCCAAGGCCACTTTCCAAGACGTGGAGCCCGGATGATGCCGCGCCCTTCCCTTTCCTTTGCCCAGAGGCGGGCCCGTCTGCTCGACGCCATGCCCGACAGGTCGGCAGCCCTGTTGGTGGCGACCCCCATGGCCACCCGCAACAGCGACGTGGAGCATCCCTATCGGGCCCACAGCGACATCCTGTATCTGACAGGACTGCGGGAGCCTGAGGCCCTGGTCCTTCTCCGCAAGGGGTTGGAAGGGCCGTCCTTTGTGATGTTCGTGCGTCCCAAGGATCGGGACAAGGAGATCTGGTCGGGGTACCGCACCGGGATGTCCGGAGCCAAGAAGCAGTTCGGAGCCGACGAGGCCTTTGAGATCGGCAAGGTTCGCAAGCATCTCCCCGATCTCCTACGAGAGGCCCGCACCTTGATCCTCGCATTCGGTCGGCTGGGCCCCTTCCAAACCGTCCTGGACGAGATCCTGGATGGGATGAGGCGGACGCGGCGCAACCTTCACCATGGCCCCAAGACCTTGGTGGATCCAGAGGATCTCCTCCACGAGCAGCGCCTCATCAAGGATTCGGAAGAATTGGAGGTGATGGCCTTTGCCGGGAAGATCTCCGCCCTCGCCCACCGCCGGGCCATGGAGGTGGTGCGTCCTGGCATGTACGAGTACCAGCTTCAGGCAGAGGTGGAGCATCATTTTCGTTACCACGGCGCCGACGGTTGGGGGTACCCGTCCATTGTGGGCGCGGGGGCCCACGCCTGCGTTCTCCACTACGTCGAAAACGACGGACCCATTGGAGAAGACGATCTGGTCCTCATCGACGCTGGCGCCGAAGTGTCGGGATACACCGCCGACATCACCCGCACCTTCCCCGCCTCCGGCCGGTTCAAGAAGGGGCAGAGGGAACTTTACGAAGCCGTCCTGGACGTGCAGAAGCGCCTCATCGACGCCGCCATTCCCGGGGAGACCGCCCATGGCCTCCAGGAAAAGGCGGTGAAGTGGCTCACCGAACACATGGTGGAGTTGAAACTGCTGAAGGGAGAGGTGGACGGCCTCATCGAGAAGAAGGAGTACAAGAGATTCTACATGCACAACGTCTCCCACTGGCTGGGAATGGACGTTCATGACGTGGGGGCCTATGCGGTGGACGGCAGCCCTCGCCCCTTCGCTCCGGGGATGGTGCTGACGGTGGAGCCGGGCCTCTACATCTCCCCGGACTCCAAGGGCGTCCCCTCCCGCTTCCTGGGCCTGGGGGTGAGGATCGAGGATGACCTGGTGATCACTCCGGAAGCACCCCGGGTCCTGACCGGTGGCGCTCCAAAGGAAGTAAAGGATATCGAGGGGTTGACCAGGGGATGAGGGAGGGAATTCCCCTTCGGGAGGTCCCCCGTCTGGCTCTGGAGCGGACGGAAGTGGGCCTGGGACGTGGGCAGCTTTCCGGCACCGACCGGGGTCCTCTCTCCGACAACGAGGTCTCAGAGTATCACACGAAATACTGCTGCACGACCGGATCGCTGTGTCGCGGTCCCCCCCAAAATCCTCACCATGGTGCTACGGCTTCGGCGCTGCGGCCGTTCACCCGCTTCGCTACGCATTTTGCGGGATCCTTGGGTATCCTGATCTGCCCTGAGCGTCCCTGGGGGTACCACATAAAAAAACACCCTGTTCAACCCTGATTTTCACCCACAACAGTCCTCCCTCCACCCCCCTCGGCCCCTCACCCAGCAACCCCCTCCAAATCCACATGCCCTCGATACGCTCCCCGAGGAAGCACTCCTGCTCCCTCTTTTTCCAATTCCAGGGCAAAGCGAATCCCCGGGTCCTCTTCCATGCACATCTGATGGCGATGGACAGCGGGAAATTGGCCAGGGAGGTCGAACAGGTTTCTGCCCCACCGGGTCATGGCGTGAAGGTAGGGATCCGCCAGGGTCTTGTTCTCCCCCATGAGAAAGGCGGATTTCGCCAGCCAGCCGTCCACGGTGGCGAACTCTTTGGCGATGCGGGAGCGGGCGGATTCCTTCAGGGCGCTTCTCTGGGAGGGATCCTCCAGGTAACGCTCGGGATGGAACCAAGGGCTGAAGGAGGCGTGAAAGCTGGAACCCAGGTAGGAGAGCATCTGGTGGAGGCGATCCCGCTCGGGGGTGGCGTCGGGGGCGGAGAGGTGGAGGTGGGGGCGGCGGCTGGCCAGGTGGAGAAGGAGGGCGGAGTTCTCGGTCAGAAACCTGCCTTCCACCTGCATCGCCGGGACCTGTCTTTTGGGATTGACCTTGGCGAATTCAGGAGTGCTCCGGGCGACCCGATCCACCCGGCAGAGTCGGTAGGGCTCGTCGATCCATTCCAGCACCACCATGGGGGCCAGGGAGCAGGTGCCGGGAGTGTAGAAAAGAAGAGTATCCATGGGGGGGGACTCCTGTGGGGCAAGAAGTGGGTTCAGGAAGCCGATTCCTCGGTTTGGATGCGGACTTCCCCGGTGAGGGTGCGGTGGACAGGGCATTTTTCGGCGATGGAGAGGAGGCGTTGGCGCTGCTCTTCATCCAGGTCCCCCTCCAGGTGGATTTGTCTCTGTATTCCGTAAATCCCTCCTTCTGAGGTTCCTGAGATTTTCACCTTCACGCCAGTGAGAGGCCATCCCTTGCGGAGGGCGTACATCCGAAGGGTCACCGAAGTGCAGGCCCCCAGGGCGGCCAGGAGGATTTCGTGGGGCTCTGGACCGGCGTCGGTCCCCCCAGAAACTGCGTCTACATCGGCATGAAGAGTGTGGGGTCCTATGGCGATGTCCTGGTGATGAAGGGGAAGGGAGGAGGAAACGGTGACCGGGCGCATGGGACTCCTGGGCTGGGGAAGACAGGAAGATGGGAACGGGGGAGCCATGTGGGAAGGGGCAATTCCTGGGGTCTGCGTTCAAACAGACACGGCTGTGTGGTTGGACTCCCTGCTGGAACGCTTTCTACACTTTTTCATGAACATCGCCAAGACGCCAAGAGAGGGGACCTTGGGGATTGGTGTTGTGGTGACGAAAAGAACGCCAAGGGATGAGGAATGGGGAGACCATGCACACGGCTCATGATCCTTTGCGCTCAGGCTCGGTGATCCTTGTGACTCTGGGGTTCGTTTCTGTCCGGAATCCCCTTGACGGCGAGTTGGCAAGGCGAGCAAATCGGGGACGTGTGTGGAGGGATTTGCTCCTGGACTTGGGGTGTGGCGAACACGGGGGCTTTTTTTTCCTCAGGCCTGTCCGGTTGACGCCGTGAGCCGGGATGGGTTCCTGGTTTCATGGGGACGGGCCTTCGCGCTCACCCGGGTGGCGGCTGGCCAGGGTGACCTTCGGCTTGGGTGGGGTTCTCGATCCACCCACCAGATGGATATGTCGTTTTGAAGAAGGATCCTACACTCTGGAGTAAGGAGCGCTCCCCCGTCTGCCTTTTTGAAACGGAGGGCCGGAGAAACGGAGGCCATGGAGGGAATGGCGGACTTTCTTGACCTTCCCTCCTCCACAGATTCTCTGAGTGGTTGATGTCTGGGGCTCTCTTCTTCGGAGAAGCGGCCTACTGGGAAACCCGGAAATCCAGATCCCGGAGCGGCATCACCCGTACCGACGGTACACCAGGAAGGAGATGGGCATGGGGGGTGCGGCACAGAAGCCAGTGCTCTTGGGCGCTTCTGTCTCCAAGGAGGGAGGACACTTTCTGGATGGAGAGGGCCAGGAGGGAATCTCGGGCGTCTTCGGCCCACTTCACCTCCACCAGCCGCACCCTTCCCTGGTGCTCGATGGCGAAGTCCACCTCGGTTCCTGAGGCATCCCTCCAAAAGAACACCTTGGCCGAGGAACCAGCGGCGGCGATAGCAGCGAGGAGCTCCCCCAGCACGAAGGCCTCCCACAGAGGTCCCAGGAAGGGGGAGCGGAGCAGTCCGGTGGGCGAATCGATACCCAGGAGGAAGCAGGCCAGACCGGTGTCCCGCAAATAGAGCTTGGGAGCCTTGATCAGGCGTTTGCCCAGGTTTCCAAACCAGGGTTCCAGTAGGAGAACCAACCCTGAAGCCTGAAGGACTGAAATCCAATCTCGGACAGTGGTGGCGGCGATGCCCACATCCCTTCCCAGATCAGCGAGGTTGAGCAACTGGCCGCTCCGCATGGCGCAGGCTCTCAGGAATCGCTCGAAATCTCGCAGGCTGCCCACCCGCATCGCCGAACGCACGTCCCTCTCCAGGTAGGTGACCACATAGCTGGTAAAAAAGTCCCGAGGATCAAGCCCAGGATCCCGCCACAGATCAGGAAAGCCGCCTCGCCAAAGGACCTGCTCTTCACCAGGCCCATCCCATCCCAAAGAGGAGCGGAGCTCCCGCATGGAAAGGGGAGCCAGTTCCACCACCGCACACCGTCCCGCCAGGCTCTCAGTGATGGATTGCATCAGTGCAAACCGATGGGATCCGGTCATCAGAAACCGCCCCATTCGGTGGCGATCCGCATCGATGGCGGCCTTCATATGGCGAAAAAGGCCGGGAGCGTACTGAACCTCGTCGAGGATCAGAGGACTGCCCTGCTTTTCCAGGAATTCACCAGGGGTGGTTTCTGCCGCTTCCGCCAACGAGGGAAGATCCAGGGTGGCGAAAGAAAGCCCGGGGAAGGTGTGCCGCAACAGGGCGGTCTTTCCCACCTGCCGGGGTCCTGTCAGGAGCAGGGCGGGAAACCGGCTGACCAGGGTCCGGATTCTCTCAGTGAGGTCTCGCTCAATCCACATGACCGGATAATATAGCTTGAAAAGCATGATTGTCCAGCTTTAAAAGCTTGATTATCAGGCCCATTAGAATTGATTGCTCTCCATTGATGGAATCTGATAAAAACACTGAAAAATCATGGCTTTACTGGTGCCCATCCCCAATCCCCCTCATTTCTCCATCTGCGGCGGCACCCTCTCCACCACGAAATCGACGAAGGACCGGACCTTGGTGGAGAGCTGCCGGGCGCTGGGATACACCACATAGACAGGGGACTCCTTCACCCCGCATCCTCCCAGAACCGGGACCAGGGAGCCGCGTTTCAGGTCTTCTTCGCACAGGAAGCGAGGAACCCGGGCGATTCCCATGCCCGCCAGGGCCCCCTCTTTGGCCAACTCGATGTCATTCACGGTGAGGATCCCCCGCACCACCACCGATTCGGGTCCGAGGGGAGTGTGGAAGCGCCAGGTGGAGGCCAAGGAGTCCCCCATCACCACGCAGCGGTGATGCACCAGCTCGGAAACGGTCTGGGGAACGCCGTGAACGGCGAGGTAGGAGGGGGAAGCGCACAGGAGCATGGCTTCGCCCCCCAGGCGGCGGGCCACCAGGGAGGAATCGTCCATCTCCCCTGCCCGGATGGCCACGTCGAAGCCTTCAGCAATGAGATCCACCCGGCGGTCCATGGCCTGAAGATCCAGCTCCACTCGGGGGTAGAGGCGATGAAACTCGGGGAGGAGGGGCCCCAGGAAGAGGCGGGCGAAGAGGAGGGTGGTGGTCACTCGCAACCTCCCCACCGGGCTCCCCTGGCTGCTCTGGACCAGCAGATCGGCCTCCGTGGCGTCAGCAATGATCCGGGCCGTCTTCTGGTAATAGCGCTGACCGATCTCGGTGGGGCGCACCGTCCGGGTGGTGCGGTGGAGAAGTCGGCTTCCCAGGCGCTCCTCCAACCCGGCCACCTTGCGGCTGAGGGTGGACTTGGGGATCCCCAGGGCTCGGGAGGCGCCCACAAAACTCCCCTGCTCCACCACGGCGCTGAATAGAGCCATCTCATTGAGATCGATCATGGCATTTCCTCGGGAGCTGGAGCCGCCCGTCAGGGAAGAGGGGGGAAGCAGAACATCGGGTCGCGCCCACTTGGGACTTTACCAGTCTACCGACCCGGGCGGCTTTCGGCGCGGGGAGCGGGGTCACCCTTCCCCAAGGTCGGGGTTGGGGGTACCCTTCCGGCGCAACATTTCCCCCCTCCCGACCTGGGTGGGGTACGGAGATCGCCATGAAGTACAAGGTCATCGAAATCGAGGGAATCGGTCCGGCCTACGCCGAAAAACTGAACGCTGCCGGCATCATAGACAGCGACGATCTTCTGGAGACGGGGGCCTCGGTGAAGGGTAGAAAGGCCCTGGCAGAGAAGACCGGCATTGAGGAGGTCCGAATCCTAAGGTGGGTCAATCATTCAGATTTGTTCAGGATTCACGGCGTTGGGCCCCAGTTCGCTGAATTGTTGGAGGCCTCGGGGGTGGACACCGTCAAGGAACTGCGGACCCGCAATGCCGAGAACCTCGCTGCCAGGATGGAGCAGGTGATGAACGAGAAGGGCCTCACCCGCACCTCCCCATCCGCCAAGGTGGTGGCGGGATGGATCGAAGAAGCCAAGACTCTGGAACCCCGGGTCTCTCACTGAGGGGCTTGGACTCCAGACCTCATCCTCTCCCAGAAACCTGGCTCCGCCTCTCTCTGGGCTGGGTTGGGGAACTCCGACCTTTCCTGTGAAAACCGACGGGGACCGTCTCCCAGGTGACCTTTCGACCCTTCACCGCATGGTTCGACCGCACCTCTTCCCATCGGGGAGGGGTGGTGCTCCTTCTCATGTTGGGGGTGGGCCTGGCGGTGTGGGGAAGCCTGCGGGTGCGCCTCGATCAGGACCTGACCCGATTCTTTCCCCGGGAGTCTGAATTCTCCCGCTCCGCCGAAATTCTCACCGCCTTTCACACCGTGGATCAGCTCGTCCTGTCGGTGTCAGGGGGAAGCGGTGTCGCCGATCGGGTGGATGCCGCCGATGACATCGGTCCAGCCCTGCAGGAAACCGGGCTGTTTGCCAGGGTGCAGTGGAGGTGGGAGAGCGAAGAGCAGCTTGCCCTCTACAACCTGTACTTTCCACGGCGCTTTGCCCTTCTTCCCCCGGAGGAAGTGGCCTCCCTGCTCACGCCTGAGGGGATTCGGGAGGCCCTTCAGCGCACCGCTGCCGAACTGATCTCTCCTCAGGGTTCCTACCGGGAGGAGGCTCTCAGGCTGGATCCTCTGGGGCTGGGAAACCGCGCCCTGGAGAGGGCCCTTCAGGGAACCACCGCCTATCGGGCTCGTCTGGTGCAGAACCACCTGCTGTCCCAGGACGAAACCCACCTGCTCATCCTCACCTCCACCAAGGCCAGTTCCCTGGATGCCGAAAAGGCCACCATCGCTCTGGAAGCTGTGGAAAAGGCGGTGAGTACCCTTCAGAAGGAGCCGCGATTCGCCTCCCTGAAGGTGGACGCCCTGGGAGGGGCCCTCTACGCCCGGGAATCGGCCCGCACCCTGAAGCGGGACATTGCCCTGGCCTCCTCCATGACGGTGGTGGGCCTCCTGCTCACCTTCCTGCTGGCCTTTCGCAACCCGTTGACCCTGCTGCTCTGCCAGCTTCCCGGGGTGGTGGCGGTGGGAGTGGCGGCGGCCGTGCTCATGGCCTTCCAGGGGACCCTTTCCGGAATCACCCTGGGGTTTGGAGCCGCCATCCTCGGGCTTTCGGCGGACTACTCCATCCATCTGTTGACCCACACCCTGGTCTTGGAGAAGACCCACCCTCGCAATCAGGCGCTGAAGCGCTCCCTGCTGGACCTGGAGGGGAGCATCGCCATGGGCTGGTTCACCACCCTGATTTCCTTTCTGGTCCTGCTTCTTTCCCGGGCGGGTGGGCTGCGGGAGATCGCCCTGTTCTCCGGCATCGGCATCACCTGCGCCTACGGGTTGTGCATGGGGTTTCTCCCCCATCTCCATTCCCTTTCCGGTCGGGCCTGGGGGAGGCCCCTCCAGGATTCATGGATGGCCCGGGCCCTTTCGTCGCTGGGAACGGCGGTGATGAACCGGCCCCTCACCTGGATGGCAGGGGTACTGGTGGTTACCCTCCCCCTGGCCATCGCCGCGCCCCAGGTGCGTTTCAACGGGGATGCCCGGGACCTCCTCTACGAGCCTCCTGAAGTGGCCCAAGCCCAGGCGCGCTTCGAGGCGGTGTGGGGAGGTCAGGGAGCCACCGCCATGGTGGTGGTGACCGGAGAGGACGAGGGAACGGCCCTGGCCAAGGCGGAGGCGGTGGCCCGGGTGGTGGAGGCCGGGCGCAAGCGGGGGGATCTCGAATCCTTCTCGTCAGTGACGCCCCTGATTCCCTCTCCCGTCGCCCAGGCTGGCAACCTCGCCGCCTGGACGGGGGCTCCCCTGGAGGAGGTGAAGGCCAGGGTGAGGCAGGAGGGAGAAGCCTTGGGGTTCACCGCCGATGCCTTTGATCCCTTCTTTGCCTCCCTGGCCGATCTTTCCCGCAATCCACCCCCTCTGCTGACCGTTCAGGACGTGTTGAACAGCTCGCTGGCGCCCCAGGTGGAAAGGAGCCTGGACCGGGATCCGGGGCGGGTCAGGGTGCTAACCACCCTCATCTTCTCCAGGGAAAGCGGGGATCGGGGAAGCGACGCCGATGCCGTGTTTCCCTCTCGCCTGGAGGCGGAGCTGAGGAGCGCGGCCCCGGGGGTGGATCTGGCCTCCCGAGTGGGTTCCCAGGTGCAGGCGGTGCGTCAGGTCAAGGACGAGGCGGTGCGGCTGATGATCCTGTGTTTTGGGGTCACCGCCCTGGTGCTGGGGTTGTATTACCGGGCCTGGCTGCCCTGCATTCTCGCCCTGCTGCCGCCGGTCCTGGCCCTCCTGTGGACCTTCGGGGCCATGGCCCTGTTGAACATTCCCCTCCACATCGTCTCCATCTGTGCCCTGGTGTTGATTGTGGGAGTGGGCATCGACTATGGCATCTACATCGTGGACGCCTGCCTGAGGGAGGGGGTGGACAAGCTCCCCCAGACCCTCCGCTCCACCGGGACGGCGGTAGTGCTTTCTTCCCTGGCCACCCTGTCGGGCTTTGGCACCATGGCGGTGGCCCGCAATCCTTCTCTCTCGACGGTGGGAATTCAGGTGGTGCTGGGGATCATTGCCTCCTTGTTGGCTTCCCTGGTGGGGGTTCCGGCCTTGCTGCGTCTGTTCCAGAAGCCCCGAACCCCAGGCCCCGGAACATCTTCAGCATTGATTTTACTTGGGATGATTCTTCTTCAAGGGTGTACCTCCCTCCCGAGTCCTGAGGTGTTGCCGGAGGCCCGGGCGGCCATGTTCCCCTTCTCCTCCCCTCAACAGCGGGACTATCAGGTGGAGATGCGCCTTCCCGGCAGGTCCTTTGTGTTCACCGGCTATGTGCTGCTGGCCCCGGGGATGGGGTGGGTGTTCCAGGCCAGCACCCCCATGGGACCGGATCTGTTTCGCCTGACTGGAGGCCCCTCCTTGCACCGGGTGGAGGTGCTGTACCCTCCCCTGAGAGCAGTATTCCGGGGGGAGCCGGTGCTTCAGGATCTTTCCGTGGCTCTGGTGGAGGATTGCCTGGGCACCTTTCCGGCTACCGGCACCCGTCGCTGCAGCGCTGCTGAAGCGGGGCGATCCCTGTCGGTGGACGCCGTGGAAGGAAACTGGGTGGAGAAGAGGGTGGCCGACGCCCGGGGCCATGTGAAGACGCGGGTGGGGTATCGGGGCTGGCGAAGTGGAGTAGAGGCGGCGCCGGAGAGGGTGGAGATCGATTCCCGGGAGCATCGATACCGCATGGTGCTGCAACTGGGGGGAGCGGCGGCGGTCCCCGAGTGGGACGCCTCCTTGTTTGCGGCCCCATGACCCTCGCCGCCTGTGTGGTCATTCCCAGTTACAACAACGGAGGGACCATCGCCGAAGTGGTGACTCGGGCCCTCCAGGTGTGGCGGGAGGTGTGGGTGGTGGACGACGGATCCACCGATGGAACGGGGGAAAAGGCTCGGGAGGCAGGGGCGGAGGTCCTGGTCCATTCTCATAATCAGGGCAAGGGGGCGGCACTGCTGACCGCCTTGCGTGAGGCTCAAAGGAGGGGATTCACCCATCTGGTGTCCCTGGATGGAGACGCCCAGCACCATCCCGAGGACATCCTTCCCATGCTGACCGTGGCCCAGGCCCATCCCGGCTCCCTGGTGGTGGGCAGCCGTCCCTGGAGGGGGCCCAATGTGTCCCGAGGGGCGCGGTTCGGGAGGTGGTTTTCCAATTTTTCCGTATGGTTGGACAGTGGGGCCCGGGTGGATGACAGCCAGAGCGGCTTTCGTGTCTATCCGGTGGGGGAGGTGCTGGATCTGCCACTGCGGGCCAGGCATTACGACTTCGAGATGGAGGTGCTGGTGAGGGCGGCCTGGGCGGGGATTCCCATTCACGGCTGTCCCATTCGGGTGTACTACCCTCCCCCTTCCCAGAGGGTGAGCCATTTCGACGCCTTCTCCGACAACCTGCGCATCAGCGGCGTGTACGCCCGATTGTTCCTGCTCCGCCCCTTCGCCCCCCTCATCGCTCGCAACGCCCTGGCTCCTTCTTCCTCCGAGGAAGACTCTTCTCCCCGGAAATGGACCGGGCGCTCCACAGGAACGGTGGCAGGGTGGATGGCGGCGTTCTTTGTGCTGCGGATGTTGGGGAGGAGGGCCATCTACCTGCTGCTCCGCCCCTTGTCCCTGTGGTACCTGCTGTTCGTCCCCTCGGCGCGGCGAGCCTCCCTGGACTACCTGAAGAGGGTCCTGGGGCCGGTGTCGTGGTTGCGCTCCCTTCACCGTTCCCGTCTCCACCTCCTGGCTTTTGGAACGTCCCTGGCGGATCGGTTCCTGCTTCTGGCTCAAGGTCCAAGGGCGTTTCACCTGGAAGTGGAAGGCGAGGGTCCCCTGCTGGCGGCCTCCCGGGAAGGGAGGGGGGTGGTCCTCCTCACTTCCCACCTGGGGAGTGCAGAAATCGCGGGAATCGCCCTGTCTCTGCGGGAGAAGATCCCCGTCAAGCTGGTGATGTTCCAGGACGAACGACCGGAAATCCGTCGCATCCTGGAAAAGCAGGGAGTGGGAATGCCGGAGGTCATCGGGGTCCGGCCCGGGGCCCTGGCCTCACTGGAAATCCTGTCCGCCCTCCGCGCCGGCAACGTGGTGGCCATGAAGGGAGACCGGGTGGTGGACGGAAACTCCTGCCGGGTTCCCTTCCTGGGGGCTCCGGCTCCCTTCCCCACCGGACCCTTCTGGGTGGCGGCTTTGGCCCGGGTCCCGGTGTTTGAGGTCCATTGCCTGAAAGAGGATCCCCTTCGCTATCGGGTGTGGATCGAGGGGCCCTTTACCCTGTCGATGGGGAGGAGGGGAGACAGGGAGGCCACGGTGAAGGCCTGGGTGGGGGAGTACGCCGCTCGGCTGGAGCGCTACGTGAAGAGGGATCCCTACCAGTGGTTCAACTTCTACGGATTCTGGGAGGAATCTGAAGGGGAGGAGAGGGGAGTAACCGTGGGGAAAAAAAACCTTCCTACCGTCGAAACAGATTCTTGAGGGTGCTGGTGTCGATCTCCATGGACAGCAGCTCCTTCAGGCGACTGGGGGGAGTGGAGGCCCCCGGCTTGGAAGGGGTGGAGGCAGGGGAGGGGGCAGCGGGAGAGGCGGACGAAGACGCTCTCGGGGACGGTGGGAAGGAGGCGGTGATCTCAGCGGAGGCGGAGGAGTTGGACACCGGGGAGGGCACTCCATCCAGGCTGACCTCGGCCACATCCCCCTTCTTGAGGATCTGCCAGCTCAGACGCAGACAATCGTGGAGATCCTTGGCCCCCACCGGCTTGTGAAGATGGAGATCGATGCCGCTGTTCTGCGCCTCCGCCATGCGAGCCAGCCTGGGATCCCCCTTGACCAGGCTCACCACCAGTTGTTCACGCCGGGAGGGGCCGGACTTGAGGCGGCGACAGAAGTCGAGGGTGGGCTGCCCTGACATCTCCTCGGCCAGGAGGATCACTCGGGGGCGACTCTGCTGAATCTTCCGTTCCGCCTCCTTGAGAGAGGTGGCCACATCCCAGATGAACATGCCATCCAGGTGAGAGGCGATGCGATTCACCTCCACGGCGTCGGACTCAACGACCAGGACGTGGGTGTGACGACGGGCTTCGGCCATGGCGTACTCCACAGCGGCAACAATGGGTGGCCGGGCTTGGGAACCAGTAACACCCCCCTTTCATACTGGAAAGATAGCACTTTCCCGAGGAGGCAACCCCCCTTCATCGGAAATCCGATGAAGACGGCTGCTCCACTCCGGGGGGCTCCAGCGCCCGCGCTCGGGAGGCCAGGGAAGGATGGTGGGAGAGGGAGGGATGATGGGCCAGGGTGCGGAGGATCCAGGCCAGATCCGGGTCGGCGGGAGGAGAATCCCCCAGCAGGTTTTCGGCTTCAGTGATGCGGGATTCCACCTCGTCCAGAAGATGAAAGTGAGCGGCAGCCAAGGCTTGTGCACAGGCCACCACCCCGGCGAACCGGAAGCGCCCTTGCGTTTCAAAGGCGGTGCGGGCCCCTTGCAGCAGGGGTCGGGCGGCGTTGGCGTCCCCCCGGGCCAGGCAGACCAGTCCCAGGTTGGCCTCCACCAGGGATGCGTGGGGACTCCGCAGTCCTTGAAGCCCGGACAGGGCCTCCCGGTAGGCCTCTTCCGCCTCCTGGAGGCGCCCCATCCTGCGGTAGACATCGCCAGAGCCGTTGGCGGATTCCGCCTCTCCCAGGCGGGATCCCGCTCCTCGGAAGGCTTCCTTGGCCTCATCAAACAGCCGAAGGGCGGTGGACAACTCCCCCCGATAGACCTGGGACAGGGCGCGACTCCACCGGGCCTGGGCCTCTCCCACCGGATCGGCGGCGTCCCGGTAGCGGGTCTCGGCGGCGGCAAAAGAGGCCTCAGCAGCGGTCACGTCGCCGGCCAGCAGGTGACCATGCCCCATGGCGCGCAGCACTGCCGCCGAGCCGTGGGCGTCCTCGGCCCGCTCATAGCCCCGAATGGCTCTCTGGAGGTGAAGAAGCCCCTCTCGCACCTTGCCTCGTTCGATGGAGGTGATTCCCAGCACGCGAAAGGCCTCGGTCAACACCTGGTCCACCCCCGGATCTCCTCTTCCCTCCTCGTCGGGATGAAGAGCGACCACCCTCTCCGCCACGGCTCGGAATCGACCCCGATCTCCATCCCGGTATCGCAGGCGGGCCTCCCTCATCTCGATGAATCCCCAGGAGGGATCATCGGAGGGGACTCCTCCCTCCTTCAACGCCCGCCCGGCCTCCTCCAGCAACTCTTCCTCGGTGGCATAGTCCGCAGCAGCGTGGAAACGAGCTCCCGCCAACAGCAGGATACGAAAGGCGGTGACGGCATTCCCGCTTCGCAGGTGATGGCGCCCCAGTCGGGCCAGGACATAGCGGGAAGGGCGGGGATGGAGACGGGTCAGGGCCAAGGCGCAGGCCTTCTCCAACTCCGGCCTCTCTCCCTCCACCTCGGCCTCGTCCACCAGCAGATCCCGCAGCAGCCCATGGGAGAAGGAGGCCCTCTCCGGATCGGCGGCATCCAGGAGACCCGCTTCTGCCCATTGGCTCCACCAGTGGCTTTCAGTGGCCACGGGAAGCCCCGAGGCAGGAAGGGAGGCCACCCATTCCGCCCTCTCCGGTCGGGAAGAAAGGATCGCCAACAGGCGCAGGGCTTTCCTGGCGTCCCTTCCCATCCCCGAACAGGCCTGATCGGTCCTCCACCGCAGGGCCTCCCTGACCCCCCGAGGCAGGGAGAGGGAGGCCCCCGGCTGGAGATCGAAGGCCCCCTCATGGGAGCGAAGGGCGCCCCGGGCCGCCAGATCTTCCACGACCTGCACGGCAAACAAGGGATTTCCCAGGGTGGCCGCAGCGATTTGAGCGGCCAGACCGGGCTGCAGGTGGAGGATTCCCGAGGCCATGGCCTGGGCGTCGGCGGGAGGCAAGGGAGGAATGGCGATCTCCTGGACCCTCGAAGAGAGGGTCAACCGAAGCAGGGATTCGTCTTCCTGAGAGGGAGGAGAGCCGTCGATCTTTCGGGAGGTGGCCAACACCACAAGACGCCGGGTCAGGTTCCCATCTCCCGAGATAAATTTAATAAATTCAATAGATTCCATGGATTCATGCACGTCGTCGAGCCAGAGGAGGACGGGCAGGCGATGACTCTCCCAGTCGAGGACCTGGTTCAGAAGCAGCCACCTCTCCTCGGGTGGAGGGGGTGAGGAAGGCCCTTCGCCGCCCGGGCGCAGAAAGGAAAAGAGGGCTGCCAGGTGAGTGGGACTGAACCTGGGCAACCGGGTTCTCAGCCACGCCCGCAGGGGCTCCCCTCGCCTCTCTCCAACTTGCAGCAAGGAAGCCATAGCGCTTCTCAGTCCCTCGGAAGGTCCCCCCAGATCGGGATGGCGGGCGACAGCGCCCCGGGCCAGTCCCGCCTCTCCCGCAGTCTCCAAGAACCATCGAGCCAGGCGGCTTTTTCCCGATCCCTCCGGCCCGGTCAGCAGGAGAACCCGAGAGCCCTCCCCCTGAAGACAAAGGGAGAGGGAATTCCACAGCCTGTCCTTCACCTCCTCGTGGCCAGTCACCGGGGGGTGGCGGAGGCCCACCAGGGAAAGGCCGGCGGCGAGGCGCAGGGGAGAAGGGGGAGAAGAGTACCGCCGCCAATCTCCCCAGGGGTGACCTGGCGGGAGGGGATGGCGGACGGTCCGGGGAGGCAGGGGCCGGTCTCCTCCTTCCACCCTTTCCAGGCTTCGCAGCACGTCGGCGGCGCTGGCGTGGCGCTCCCGGGGAGAGGAGGCCAGAAGATCGGCCAGGAGGAGGTGCAGGTGGGGAGGGAGGGTCATGCCCGGCCGAGGTCGGACCTGGGGGGGAGCCCTCATCAGCAGCGACAGCCCCCGGCGGCCAGAATCTCCCGCGAAGGGGGGAGCGCCGCACACCGCATGATACAGCAGGGCCCCCAGGGAATAGAGATCCGCCTCCACCCCCATCCCCGTGGCCCCCAAGGCCTGCTCGGGGGCCATGTATCCAGGAGTGCCCCCGGTGGAACGGGACCGGGGAGAACCTGGCCGGGCCCACAGGACCGACAGGCCCAGATCCGCCAGAGCCGCCTCCCCCAGGGACGAGGAGGGGAGGGGGAGGAGGACGTTTCCCGGCTTGATGTCTCCATGAATCACCCCTCGGGCGTGGACATGGGCCAGGGATCTCAGCAGGGCCTTGGCCAGGTCGGCCACCTCTTTCCAGGAAAGGGGAGAAGAAAGCCGGGCCTTGATGTCTCCACCCCGGGCCCATTCCATGGCCAGCCAGGGAGATCCGGGTGCAAAAAAATCTCCTGAGGCTTGGGAGGCGGCCTCATCCACCACCCCGTGATCCAGCACCTGGACGATCGAGGGATGATGGAGCCCCGCTAGGGTTCGCACTTCAAAAGCGAATCGTTCCCGAGCCAGGGCGTTGGGAGTTCGTTCAGGACGAAGGATCTTGATGGCAACGGATTCCCCAGAGGGTCGGTGCAGGGCCTGGAACACCAGACTGGAGGCCCCCTCACCCAGGCGGCGGCCGAGGGCGAAATCACCAAGAAAGACCTGATTCATGCCTCTTGTTTCCGGCTCCCAGGAGGGGGGGCATCATAACAGGAGAGGGAGAGGGGTCAGCAGCAGGCCTTTCCCTTCCAGGCGTCCCACCCCTCCCGAGCCACCAGCGCGGCGATGGCCAGAGCCGCCAACGGGTCGGCCCACCACCATCCCAAGGCTCCGTTCAGGCCGATCCCCACCAGGGCTGCTAGGGAAAGCCACCAGCAGGCGGTGGTCTGGAAGGCGTCGGCCTCCAAGGCCTCACTTCCCAACTCCCGGGCCAGACCCCTCTTGGCCCAGGCCAGCCACAGCATCACCCCCATGGAAACCACCAGAAGCAGGGTGCCCAGGGGGCTGAAGGCCGGGCGTTCAGAAGACCCCATCAGGGTGTGAAAGGCATCCAGGCTGACAAACACCGCCAGCAGGAACAGGGAAATGGCCACTCCCCGCCGGGCCCGGTGCTCCAGGGTTTCCAGGTGTTCGGCGCTGAGAAGCCCCCGCTTTTCTGCCTGAAGGCGCCAGATCATCACCCCCGCCGAGGCACATTCCACGAAGCTGTCGATGCCAAAGCCAAGGAGGGCCACGCTTCCCGCCATCACCGCCGCCGTCACCGCCACAACTCCTTCCAGGGTGTTCCACCCCACGGTGAAGTATTCCAGGCGAAGGGCTCGGGAGAGGGACTCCCCTCGAAAGGAGGGAGGGGAACCGGGAAGGGAGGGCACGGGGACCGGCTCGCAAGGGGCTCTACACCCACAGGAAGGGGAGGTGGTGACAGCGTTCATGGGGCTCCGAACCGGGGTCAGAAGGGACCCACTGTGGACCCCGGCACCCTATCACTGCCCAGGGGGGTCTGGCTGGGGGGATCGCGGAATTCGGATGGGAAGGGGGAGTGGGGGGCAGTCCACATCCTGTCCCCGTTGCTTCTGTCTGGGACTCGAAAGGGCAGGTCCCCCTCACCTCGGCTTGTCGTTCCTTTCCAGAGCCAGCAGAGGGATGAGTCGGGTGGTTTTCTTCTCATAGCCGGCAAAGTTGGGATAGCGAGCGGTATAGGCGGCCCACTTGGGCGCTCGCTCCTCGGGGAGCATGACCCGGGCCCGGGAGGGGATCTTCTGATCGCCGATCTCCACCGTGACCGAGTCGTTGGCCTCGATGTTCCGGAACCACACCGGGTGGGTGTCGGCTCCATTGTTGGAAGCGGCGATCATGGGCACTCCGTCCTCCCCTTTCAGGTAGACCAGGGGGACGGTCCGGGCCAGACCGGTCTTCCTTCCGGTAGTGGTCAACAGGAGAATGCTCCTCCCGGCGATGGAGCCGCCGAATTTCCCCCCGGTGGCCCGGAACAGCCACACATGCACTCCGACGAAGAACCTGCCGATGGCGTTCATGAAATCCTCGTTGCTGCGGTGTCTCCTCAGGCCGCCTTTCCACGGGGACGGCGAGGACGCAGGGCAAAACTACCCGCACCTGAAGGAGTGAACAAGGGAGGGACGCGAACCGGGGTGAGACGGACAGGAGCTTTCTAGACGGGCAGGGGATCGTCCAATCCGTCGAAGTCATCTCCACAGAAGGTGGACTCCAGAATCGGGCGCTCTCCCCTTCGAGAAGTCAACGAGCGCATTTCACCGCTTCGCAGGGCGTCGTCGGGGATCTCCAGGGTGAACTCCCGGGATCCGGTGGAATTGCTGCTCCCCTCGTGCATGTCCAGGGTCAGGGCGCTGTCGAACATGGACAGAACGGTGGTGCCATCGGGAGGGCGCATCTCCGGTTCCGCTTCCAGACAGGCCATCACCAGCCGGTCCAGCCCTGGGGGAATGAAGGCCCCCTTCTTGCGCTTGGAGGGAGGAGTGGGACGTCGCTGGAAGGAGGCCAGCACCTCTCGGGTGGTCTCTCCCTTGCGAGGGGGACAGCCGGTGAGGAGGCTGTAGAGGATGGCCCCCAAGGCATAGACATCGGTGGCAGGGCCGATCCTCTCCACCTCTCCCCGGGCCTGCTCCAGGGCCATGTAGGGGTAGGAACCCATCACTTCCCCATCTTCGGTCAGGGGCTCCCCGAATCGCTCCCGGGCGGTGTTCATGGCCGATGCTCCCTCCCCCACCGGTCGAGCCAGACCCCAGTCCACCACCACCACCTCACCCCAGGGACCGATCATCACGTTGGAGGGCTTGAGATCTCGATGCACGATGCCCCGGTCATGGGCAAAGGCAACCGCCAGCAGGGCTCCTCGGAAGGCGTGCAGCAAGGCATAGACCGCTCTCTCGTCCCCACCGGGGCTTCGGTGATAGGCCTTGACCCGGTCCGACAAGGTCTCTCCCCCCTCCACCAGCTTCATGACGTAGAACAGGTCCCCGGACTCGGTTTCTCCCAGGTCGTGGACGGGGACGATGTGGGGATGCTCCAGGCCGGCGGTGATCTGGGCCTCTGCCAGGAACCGCACCCTCTCCCTCTCACTGGCAAAGGCTCCCCTCAGCACCTTGTAGGCCACTTCCCGCCCCAGGACGTTGTCCCGAGCTCGGTAGACGACCCCGCCGCCGCCACCACGGCCCAGGACGGTCAGAAGGGTGTAGCGCTCTCCGTTGGTCACCCGCGAGCCACCACGCCGGGGAAGGGCCCCGGCAACCAGGAAGGGGGGAACTGTAACACAGCGTTACGGACCGTCACCGGGCATTTCCCGGCCCGATCTTCTCCTGGACTCGGTCCCCAGGATCACCCGAAGAACACCCTCTGCACCAGCCAGAACGCCCCCATGGCGCCGATTCCCAAGGAGCACACCTGCACTCCCCTCTGGGCGAACCACGGGTTTTTTCGCAGGGCGATCAGCAGAGGCACCGCCACCACCACCACGCAGAGCTGCCCCGCCTCCACCCCCAGGTTGAAGGAGACCAGGGACATGGCCAGATCGCTGCGAGGCAGGTGCAGCTCCCGCAGCACTCCCGCAAATCCGAAGCCATGGATGAGGCCGAAGGCGAAGGTCAGCCTCCACCTTCCCTTGATCTCCTTGGCCACCAGGTTCTCCACCGCCACATAGAGAATCGAGGCGGCGATGGCGGGTTCGACGATGCGTGGGTCGGGATTCACCACGTTCAGGGTGGCCAAGATGAGGGTGATGGAGTGGGCCACCGTGAAGGAGGTCACGATGCCCGCCATCTGCCGGAGAGAGCCGCCGATGAGGAGCAACCCCATCAGGAACAGGAGGTGATCGATGCCGGTGAAGATGTGTTCGATCCCCAGGAGGCCGAACTTTCCGGCAGTCTCCAGGGGGGAGGCGGGCACTCCCTCCACGGTGAAGCGAGGGGAACCCGCGTGGGCGACGAACTGCTGCACTTCGCCCTGGCCCGTCACCTTGGCGAGATGGCGATGCCCCTGGGGAAGGTCGCTGGTGTAGGCGATCTCAAAGGTGAAGGGACCGCTCTCGGGACAGCTAAAAACTCCGTGCAGGATGATTCCATCGGTTTCGTCCACCTCCAGGGCCCCGGGGGTCAGGGGACAGGCTCCCGAAGGTACCCCCACCATCGCCTTCTGGAGGGTGGAGGCAAACAGGGCGTCCCGACGGGGGGCCAGGTCGGCGGCGTCGAGCTTCCCGTCCCCATTGCTGTCCAAGGAGGGATGGGCGGCCAGGAGTTCATCGGGGGAGAGCTTGAGGCGGGCCTGAATGGAGGGGCCCTCCACCGAAAATTCTCCGTAGGACAGGCCCACCTGATGGGCGGAAGCGGAGGGGCTGAAACAGAGAACCCCCAAATAAACCAACAAGATCCATCGAATGCGAGAGGAGATCATGGACGCCCTCTGGAGGGAGGAAGAGAGGCGAGGAGGGTCCGGCACCGGGAGGCAAGCAGGGGATTCCAGGCGTCTCCTCGGGCCAGAACGGTGGTGAGGAGGACCCGGGCGCGGCCTGGATCTCCCTGGGCCAGGGCAATGGCGGCGGCATGATACAACCGTTCTGGGGCCCGGCTTCCCCGGGCCAGAACCTGCTTTATGAGGACCTCGGCCTGTTGGGGAAATCCCCCCTGGAGGAGGGTCCACGCCAGAAGATCCCGGGCGACCTGGTCCCCCCTCTCCGCCCACTCCTCCCGGGCCAGGGCCAGGGCCCGCTGGGGGTCCCGTTCGGCGAGGAACCGGGAGAGAAGTCGCCGCGAGCTCAAGCCAGCCATCCTTTCCACCAGAGAATATTGCCCCAAAGCCTCTTGGGATCGGGAGGTGGCGCTCAGCAGATCCCCCAGGACCCACGCCAACTCCGGCCCCGGCCGCCGCTCCAGGGCCTCTCGCAGCAGTCTCTCCGCTTCGTTGACCTCCCCTCGCGCCCACAGGCACCGGGCCAGGCCCACGGTGGCGGACCCATGGGGGTGGAGGGCCTGGGCCTCCCGAAACCAGGCCTCGGCTCGGGATGGATTCCCCTGGCGAGCCTCCACCCCCCCCAGAAAGGCCAGGAGGGAGGCGCGAATCACCCTCTCCTCGGGGGAGGTGGCCTCCACCGCCAGGCGCGCCAGTTTCAGGGCGGAGGGGATGTCCCCGGTTTCCTCTTTCCACCAGGCGGCCCGAACATAGGTGGGGGCCCCCGGATGGAGATCCATGGACTTCTGCCAGGCGGAGAGTCCTTCGTCCTCCAAGCCGGTTTCCATGAGGGCATCTCCCAGAATCATCCAGGTGCGGGAATCTCCAGGGTGGGATGCCGTCAGGGCCCGGGCCGCCTCGGTCCCCTCCCGAAAGCGATGGGCCTGGAGAAGGGCGAGGACCGAGATCACCCGGGCGTCGTTTCCAGCCGGTCCCGGAGCCTGGGTTTCCGGGGAGGCCGCCGCCGTGGCTTGAAGCCAGTATCCAGGATCCTCGTCCTCCCTAGCCAACCCCACAAAGGCCCAGGCCAGATCGACCCCCGCCTGGGCTCCCCCTCCCTCCCTCACCCTCTGCTGAAGCCGGGCCACTTGGGAAGCCCGGGGATGCTCCAGGGGTAGAGGAGCCAGGGCCAGGGCGGCGGCGTTGGCCCGGTCGTCGTCGAGGACCACCTGGGAAGGGGGAGCCGGGGATTCCTGGGGAGAGCCACACCCGACGAACACCATCCAGAGCGCGAGGCTCCTCCATCGGCGAGGGGAGGCGGAAGATGGGGTGGGTGGGGGCAAGGGAGGAAAGGAGAACGCCTGGGGAGGCTCGAAAGGTTCTCGGGGTCGGGACCCGGTGGAAGGGCCCGGCAATGCTATCATCCCCCGCTGGCGGTTGCCCGGGTGAGGTGGTGACGTGGGCCCATCAAGGGCAGGCAGGGGATTCGATGGCACGGGGCAGAGACGACGCGAGGAGGGAAGGCAGGGAGAAGGTTCCCGAGTTCCGCCAGGGAGCTTCGGCCCTTCCCCGGGTGCTCCAGGTGGTGGCCTCCCCTGAGGGAACCACCGAATACGGGTATGTGGACCGCATCCTCCAAGGGCTCCTCCCCCTCCACCCGGGAGGCTTGGGGGTGGCTCTGCCCGAAGGGGATCCCATGGGGGAGGTGTGGAAGGCGAACGGGGTCCACCTCCACCGGGTTTCCCTGCGGACCTCCTCGCCGAAAGCCACCTGGGAACTGACCCGAATCCTCAGGAGTGAGGGGTATTCGCTGGTCCACTCCCACGGCCGTTTCGCCGGGCTCCACGCTCGCCTGGCCTCCTCCCGTGCCGGGGCCTCCTCCCTCCACTCCTTCCATGGCCTGCGCCAGGATGGGCTGCCCCTGTCCCGCCGCCTCCTCTACCAGGGAATGGAAAGGGTACTGGCCTCTCGCTCCGCCTACCTGGTGTGCTTGACCCAAGGGGAGAAGGAACAGGCGATCCGGCAACACCTGGGAGATCCCCAGAGGACCATCGTGATTCCCGACGGGGTGGACCTGTCTCGTCTCTCCACCCTTCCCCCTCGTCCCCTTCCTGGGCACCAGGAGGGGGCGGTGGCGATAGGCTCCGCCGGACGCCTGACCACCTGGAGAAGACCGGAAATGGCCGCCCGCCTCTTCGTCTCCCTCCTCAAACGGGGGGTGAATGCTCGATTCTATTGGCTGGACGATGGAGGATTCTCCCATCAGGCCGCTCGGGACGCGGTTTCTGAGGCCCTGAGCGGGAATCGGGAGGCCAGAGAGAGGTTCACGGTGGTGGCGGCGGGGGAAAACGTGGTGGGGTACCTTCATTCACTGAACCTGTTTGTCTCCACGTCCATCAAGGAGGACTTTCCCTACTGGGGGGTCACCGCCCTGGCCCTGGGGAAGGCCTCCCTGCTCTCCTCCTGCCCTGGCAACGTGGACCTCGCCGCTCCCGGAAAGAGCGCCCTGTACTTCGACCCCGAAAACGAGAAGGAGGGGGAGGCCCTCCTCCATACCCTGGCCACCAATCCGGGAATGGGGGAAAGGCTGGCCCCCGAAGCGCGCATTCGGGCGGCGGAGAGGTTTTCCCAGGAGCGGCTGACGGAGGCCATGGGAAACCTCTATCGACGCTTTGGAGAGGGGGGAATCAAACCCCAGAGCAGCCCGATTTTGTCTCCGGAAATTGGAAGCTTCTCATGAAGCTGGCCATTCGGACCTTGGCCTTCCTCCTGATGGCGGCGGTTCTGGCGGGGCTCTTCTGGTTGGGGCGGGAACGGCCTTTGGGTCCGGACGGAGAAAATCAGCCTCGCATCGCCGCTCCTCCTCTGCCCGATACCGAGCCTCCGGGCCTCCGGGGAGTACCCCGAACC
Organism: uncultured Rickettsiales bacterium; assembly: GCA_964426935.1. GTDB lineage: Bacteria > Myxococcota_A > UBA796 > UBA9615 > JAKLKC01 > CAYRTW01. Next base: position 4,460 of record CAYRTW010000044.1, on the reverse strand, counting down.
TCCTATCGGGCGGCGGCGGCGGCGTGGAAGGAGGCGGAATACGGAGAAGCGGCCATGCTGTTTGGAAGAGCCGTGGCAGGGAGCCCGCAGGACCCGGAGCTGCGCTTCCTTCTCGGGACCAGCTATCTCCTGGAGGGACTGCCCGAGCCGGCCCGCCTCCAGCTTCGTCGCGCCGTAGCCTCGGCACCGGGAAACGGCAAGTATGCGTATTATCTGGGGGAAGCGGAGGCCCTGGCGGGGGATCGCCCGGCGGCCCTGGCGGCCTTCTCCCTCAGCGAAAAGGCCGGTGGACCCTTCGGTGAGGCCTCCGCTTCCGCCAGAAAGAGGAGGGGGTGGTGAGCCCCCTCAGGTTTCGGAGTGGGAACCAGGAGGTTCAACCGACGAGCCGCCTCCCCCGTACCGTCGCGAAGGCCAGACAGGCTCGAACAGGTGGCGAGCGGAAGGGTCAAGGTGCCGCCATCGGCCTCCACGGTTGCTTTTTCTCTCACCCTCCCGGAAACCAATGGGAAAGCACCTGGGGCAGCCGATTCGCCCAGGCCGCCTCATCGTGGGTGGCCCCGGGTTCCCAGCGATAGAGGAGGTCATCGTTCTCCACCCATCCCAGGCTTTCCAACACCTGCTTCATCTGTACCGTTTCACAGTAGTTGTCTGACGAGCCGAGGGAATCGTCCCAGACGCCATCTCCATCCCCGTCGATGCACCCCCCCGTCGTCACCGCCCCTGTCCAGATACAAGCGTGTCCCCAGGGGGGCTCCCTCGCTGACGTAGAGATCCATCAGGGTGGGGTTGTCGAGGCCGATGCTCCCCCATCCCAGTGTGCCCGACAGGGAGGCTGCGGCGGAGAAGGTCTCGGGGCGACGCTGAATGGCGAGCAGGCTCACCAGTCCTCCCAAAGAGGAGCCCATGACCGAGGTGTCCTCGGGGCCAGGCAGGGTGGGGAAGGTGGTGTCCATCCACGGTTTGATGGCGTCCGCCAGCAGAGCCACGTAGGCATCCGCGTTTCCTCCCACCACTTCGCCGATGTCATCGGGAGTGTGGGTGTATTCATCGAAGCGCGCCTCGGTGTGGGCCACTCCCACCGGGTAGAAGGGTTGCACCTCTCCTGAGGCGATGGCGGCATCGGCGGCTCCCTGGGCCCTCCATCCTCCCCAGTTGGCCTCGGGATCGAAGAGATTCTGGCCATCGTGGGCGTAGAGGACCGGCAGGGGGGTGTCGCCGGAGTCAGGAGGCACGTAGATGGTGAGAGTGCGGGGCTCCAGAACCCCCGCCGGATCCGAAAAGAAGGGCCACACCTGGAGGTGACTGCGTCCCTCTCCCGGGTTGAGAATGGAATGCAGCCCGTATTCATCCCAGCCGATGCGCCGCGCCCAGGGTTCGGAAAACCAGGACTCGCCATCCCGCACGAACTTGTAGAGGGAGCGGGAGGACGGAGGGGAAAGAGCCACAATCAGGTAGTAGAATGGAAAATTGGAGACCGGTTGGACCAGGGGGGCGGCGACACCGTCCCAGCCATTCCAATCTCCCGCCACGGTGAGGGTCCCATTTTCCTGCGACCAGGTCTCCCCCTCCTCACCGACCTGCTCGCGGAGGCAGGGCCTCCCCCCTCAGAACCGCACCACCGACCGCACGCTCTTTCCCTCGTGCATCAGGTGGAAGGCGTGGTTGATGTCCTCTAGCGGCATCTCATGGGTGATGAAGGGATCGATGCGAATCTCTCCAGCCATGGCCCGATCCACGATGCCGGGAAGCTGGCTGCGCCCCTTCACTCCCCCAAAGGCGCTTCCCCTCCACACCCTGCCGGTCACCAATTGGAAGGGACGGGTGGAGATCTCCTGGCCGGCTCCCGCCACCCCGATGATGGTGGACTCCCCCCATCCCTTGTGACAGCACTCCAGGGCCGCCCGCATCACCTGGACGTTGCCCACGCACTCGAAGGAATAATCCACGCCCCCCGAGGTGAGATCCACGATGACCTGGGCGATGGGGAGATCCTGATCCGCTGGATTCAGCGTATCCGTGGCCCCCATCTGCCGGGCCAGGGGGAACTTTTCGGGATTGAGGTCAATGGCCAGGATCCGGGACGCCCCCGCCATCACCGCCCCTTGAATCACCGCCAGACCGATTCCGCCCAGCCCGAACACCGCCACCGTGGACCCGGGCCTCACCTTGGCGGTGTTGAGGACAGCACCGATGCCGGTGGTGATGCCGCAGCCCAAGAGGCATACCTTCTCCAGAGGGGCGTCGCTGCGAATCCGGGCCAGGGCGATTTCCGGCAGCACCGTGTACTCAGAAAAGGTGGAGGTGCCCATGTAGTGATGGATCATCCTTCCCCGGTGGGAAAAGCGGCTGGAGCCATCGGGCATCAGGCCCCGTCCTTGGGTGAGACGGATGGCCTGGCACAGGTTGGTCCTCCCCGAGGTGCAGAAAGAACAGGTTCCGCATTCGGGGATGTAGAGGGGAATGACGCTATCCCCCTCCCGCACCGTGGTCACCCCCCGGCCCACCTCCACCACCTCGCCCCCTCCCTCGTGGCCCAGGATGGCGGGAAACAGCCCTTCGGGATCGTCGCCTGAGAGGGTAAAGGCGTCGGTGTGGCAGACTCCTGAGGCGTGGATGCGGACCATCACCTCGCCTTCCTTGGGGCCCTCCAGGGTCACTTCTTCGATTTCCAGGGGACGGCCCGCTTCCCAGGCCACCGCAGCGCGGGTCTTCATCGCTTCTTCCTCCCGATCCCGGTGTCCGCCGAAAGGGCGAAGTCGGCATCGTCTGAGACGACACCGTACCACAACCGGTCCCCTTCAGGCTGGCTTGTGGTACCGTCCGCCTCCCATGGAACCCTCACTGATTTCCCTACCCCGGCGCCCGGTCCCTCGCTTGAAGGCTGCCCCCTTCCTGCCCACCACCCGGGAGGAGATGGACGCCCTGGGTTGGGAGGAAGCGGACGTGGTGTTTGTGGCCGGGGATGCCTACGTGGATCACCCCTCCTTTGCCATGGCCCTGTTGGGGAGGTTCCTGGAGTTTCACGGGTTTCGGGTGGCCATCTTGCCCCAGCCCGATTGGCATTCGGTGGATCCCTTCCGGAGCCTGGGGAAGCCCCGCCTGTGCTTCGCGGTGAGCGCCGGCAACATGGACTCCATGATCAATCATTACACCGCCAACAAGAAGCCCCGCTCCGACGACGCCTATTCACCCGGCGGAAGGGCGGGGATGAGACCAGACCGGGCCACGGCGGTCTATTCTCAGCGCTGCAAAGAGGCTTTCAAGGGGGTGCCGGTGATCCTGGGAGGGGTGGAGGCCTCCCTGCGGCGGGTGGCCCATTACGATTACTGGAGCGATACCGTCCATCCCTCCATGCTCGCCTCCTCCAAGGCCGATCTCCTGGTATACGGAATGGGGGAATATCCCCTCCTTCACATCGTCCGCCATCTGGCGGAGGGGGGGACCGCGGCGGGCCTTCGGCACCTGCCTTCGGTGTGTTACCTCACCGGCGCCAAGGAAATTCCCCCCGAAGACGCTCGATTCTTGCCCTCCTTTGAGGAGGTGGCAGGGGACAAACGGGCCTTCGCCCTGGCCACTCGAATGATTCACGGGGAAACCAACCCCGGCAACGCCCGCACCCTGGTCCAGGCCCACGGCCAACGGCACCTGGTCCAAAATCCTCCCTGGGAGCCCCTGAACGAGGGGGAGATCGACGCAGTGTACGATCTTCCGTTCCAAAGAGTTCCCCATCCTTCCTACCGGGAAAGCGTCCCCGCCTTCGAGACGGTGAAGACCTCGGTCACCGCCATGCGGGGCTGCTTCGGGGGCTGCACCTTCTGCTCCATCACCACCCACCAGGGGCGCACCATCCAGAGCCGCTCTGCGGATTCCATTCTCCGAGAAGTACGAGAAATCGCTCAGAAACCGGGGTTCTCGGGGATCATTTCCGACATTGGAGGGCCCACCGCCAACATGTATCGGATGCGGTGTACCCGACCGGAGGTCGAAGCCACCTGCCGGCGTCCATCCTGCGTCCATCCTACCGTGTGCAAGCTGCTGGGGACCGATCACTCCGCCCTGACCGCCCTGATGACCGAGGCTCGGCAGCAACCAGGAGTGAAGAAAGTCCTGGTGGCGTCAGGGGTTCGGATGGATCTGGCCAGAAACAGCCCGGAATATTTGGAAACCCTGGCCGCCCATCACGTCGGTGGACACCTGAAGGTGGCGCCAGAGCATGCCTCTCCGGAAGTGCTCCAAAAAATGAAAAAACCCTCCATCGAGGATTTTCACGAATTCGACCGGGCTTTCCAATCTGCTTCCAGGCGGGCGGGAAAGGAGCAATATCTGGTGCCCTACTTCATCGCCTCCCACCCTGGCTCCGGTGTGGAGGAGATGATCGAGCTGGCCCTGTTCCTCAAGAGGGGTGGGTATAAACCGAGGCAGGTGCAGGATTTCATCCCCTCCCCTCTGGACGTGGCCAC
>CAYRTW010000043.1:0-29766 GCA_964426935.1 uncultured Rickettsiales bacterium | reverse complement strand
ATGGGGGTGTTCCTTGCCTTCGGCCTCCCTTTTCTGATCCTGAACAGGCATCCCCGCCTTGGTCCCGCTTCGGCCCTGTTCCTCCTGGAAGCGGGATGGCTGGTGTGGTTCTTCATGAGTGGGGTGGTGGTGACGGCCCTGGTGAGGTTGGCCCCTTCCTCCCTTCCCCTGGCGGTGGGAATGGGAATCCTGGCGGGGATTCTGGCCTGGCGCTGGCCGACTCCAGCGGCGGTGGGCACCCATCGTTGGTCCTTCAAGCCCCTTCTTTGGATGTTCTTCACCACCGCAGGGTGGGTCGGCCTGGGGGTAGTGTTGATTGGCCCCTGGCATGAAGACGCCCAGCCCGAAAATGTCTGTCGCGAGGAGCCCGGTCGGGAGGCTCCCCGGGTCCTTCTCGCTGACCGACAGCGCCTGTGGTGGGGCATCGCTCCTTTGACCGAAGGCTTGATGGTGGCCGCCGACGGTGAGGTGGTCTTCCTGCCCCGAGAAGGAGGAGGGGAGCCTGCGGTTCTGAAGATCCCTGGCTGCACCCATCCCGAACAGGTCACCCCCTTCCCGGCGGGGGGAAGCTGGCTGGCCTGTTCCCAACGGCGGATGGTGAAGGTGGAGGGCCCTCCCTGGCGGGTTGCCGAAGACGTGACCTTTCCCTCTTCGGCCATGGAGACCCGGGGACCGGAAGAGAGCCCCGATGGTCGTCCCCTGGTGTCCACCATCGTGGGACCGGTGATCTTCGACCGGGCCCGGGCTCACGCCTACCCTGGGCAGCTCGGCATTCAGAACCTGTTGCTACGACAGGGCAATCGTCTGCTCCTCTACACCAACCGCCAGATATTGGAGCTGTCTTCCGATCTCTCCGTCTTGCAGCGCCACCACCTCCCTCCCGGGATGATCATGGAGATGGCTGCCGAGGCCTCACCGGGAGGCTCTCTATGGGCGGTGGAGGTCCTTCGGAAGGGGCTGTGGAAGCTGGACGGGAGGGATTTTTCCACCGTGGCCTTCGTGCCCTTGGGTTTTGGGCCCCGCCACCTTGCCATCTCCTCCTGGGGTACCGTCCTGGCGGTGGATTACATGACCGGCAAGGCCGCCCTGGTTTCCGCCGCCGGGAAGGTGGTTGCTCGTACCCAGGTCGGTCCCCGGGCCCGCTCGGTGGCCTGGGATGAAGTGGGGAATCGCTTTGTGGGGGTGTCGGGATGCGGGGTGTACGAGATTTCCGTGAAGACGGGAGAATGAAGGCGCGGATCCCCACCTTCCCTCTTCCTCCACATGGCGCATCCGCCACGAATCCCCGATGCTGGGGGGCGCCCCCAAGAATCCTGGGAACCTTTTTCAGGGGGTGCTGTCCCAACGATGGGCCCCTTCCCGTTGCCCGGAGAGACCTCCCATGATGCCACCTCGCCTCCTCCACTCCCTTCTCCTCCTCGCCTCTTCCTCCTTGGGATTGATCCTGTGGGCCTGTCCCGCCGACGGCCAGGATCGGGGCGCTCTGGTCGCTCCTGCCGGGAATCCTCAGAAAGTGGTGGTTCCTTCTTCTCCACCTCCACTCCTCCTCTCCCTCTCCGATCCTGATGGCCAGGAGTTGATTCTGGAGGATCTTTCGGTGCGGGCGGCGGTGTCGGGGATGCTGTCTCTCACCGAGATGGAGATGCGTTTTCGCAATCCCCATCCCCGTCGCATGGAGGGGCGGTTCAACGCCGTCCTTCCTCCCCAGGCCACCATTTCCCGCTTCGCCAAGGAGGTGAATGGAGCGTTGATGGAGGGGGAGGTGGTGGAACGCCTGAAGGCCAACCAGGTCTATGACCAGATCCTCCAGCAGATGCGGGATCCGGCCCTCCTGGAGCAGGATCAGGGCAATCGCTTCTCGGCTCGAATCTTCCCCATCGAAGCGGGAGCCACCGTGCGGATCCTCCTGTCCTACACCCGCATCCTCCCCCTGGAGGCGGGGGTCCGCACCTTTGCCCTGCCCCTGTCCGGCCTGCCCTCCATCGATCACTTCGCCTTTCGAGGGGTGTTTTCCCCCCTGCCCGGGGAGACGTCCTCCGATCTTCGTCCCTCTTCTCCCTCGCTGGAGGGTCCCGTAGGAGCCCGATCCTCTGTTGTCCAGACCATGGAGATGGATGAAAAGTCCTTTGTTCCAAAGGATCTGGAGGTTCGCTTCCGCCCCATGGCCGGCACGTCCCCCTCCACCCTGCTGACAGCGGGAGACTTCGCCCTCCTGTCCTGGAAGGCCCCCGGCACGGTGCCCCAGCCCATCACCGGCCTTCCCTGGGTGTTCTATGTAGACACCTCCGCCTCCTCCGCTGATGGGGCCTCCCACCGCATTGCTGCTCTGGAATCTCTTCTTGCCTCCCTTCCTCCCCAGGATTCGGTAGACGTGGTGGCTTTCGATCACCGAGCGGTGCCCCTGGTGTCGGGAAAGGCGGGGTTCGTTGCCGAGAAGGTGGGGGCCGCCCTCCGGGAGCGCCTGTTCCTGGGGGGAACCGATCTCCACACCGCCTTGATGGATCTGGCTTCCCGCGCCGGCAAAGACCCCAAAGCCCGATTCGTCCTGGTGAGCGATGGGGTCGCCACCCTGGGGAAGACTGAGAGGAAGGATTTGGAGACGGCGTTGTCCTCCATGCCGGAACAGACCCTTCTGCACGCCCTGGTGCTGGGGTCTCGCAGCGATTCCACCATCCTGTCGGCCCTGACTGCCGGCCGGGGCAGGGTGGTGACCGTTCCCTTCACCGAGTCCATGGCGTCCCAGGCCGCCATGGCCGCCACCCGTCTGGCCCTCCCTCGGGGAATCACCGTTTCCGGGGAGGGCTCGGGAGTCGCCTGGATCTTCCCCGAGGTCGTTCACGACGTGCTTCCCGGCCAGGAGGTGATCTTCCTGGCTCGCCATGAGGGAGGGGGTCCCTTCACCGTCCAGGCCCATCCTCGGGGAGGCAGCGCCGTAGCCACTGCGCCTCCCCAGGGCCTTCCTCCCGCCTTCGCCCCCCTTCTCAAGAGGGAGGGAGCCCGGGCCACCCTGGATTACCTGGGGGAGCGGGCGGCCAGGGAAGCCCTGGAGCCGGTGCGAACGGCTCTTCTGTCGGAGAGGGTGCGAATCAGCGTGGCGGCGCGGGTGATGATTCCCGAAACCACCCTCCTGGTCTTGGAGACCGAAGAAGACTACCGCCGCTTCGGCCTGGATCGCCGGGCCCTCTCTGACATCCTCACGGTGGGGGCCTCAGGGATCGAAGCGGTGGACCGGCGCCTTCCTCCCCCACCGGTGCCGGTGGTGGTGGCCCCCGAGCCCCGCCCTCCGGTTCGGGTGCTGGAGAAGTCCAAGGCGATGGGCAACAAAGAGGCCAAGAAGGACTCCTCCTCAGGTTGGGGTGCCGACAAGGGGGAAGCGGTAGGGGGGCTCACCCGGGATGACGATGGGGATGCTGAGGAGGACTTCATGGGGGCGTCTGCCCCCGCTGGACGGGGTGGAGGTGGCAGCGTAGAGGGAAGGGCTCGGGATGAGGCTCCCCCAGGGGAGTCCGTGTCCCAGGAGGTCTCGTCGTCGGTGGTGAGGCACACATCCGGCGGAGAGGTGATGAGCGAGGAGGAGATCGGGGGAGACCTGAGGCGCCCCGAGCCCTCCATGGACTCTCCCGCCGCCGAAGCCCCCGCCCGCCGTCAGAACGAATCCGCCGCCACCGGCTCGTCTCCGGCCTCACCCCCGGCGCCTCCTCCTCCTCCGCCCACCGATGGCCAGATGGCTCGGGAATCTCAATCCAACAGAGTCTCCTCGCCCCAGGGGGGAAGGGGTCCCATCACCCGCCCCGGCCCTGCCCACCCGCGCCCCGAATGGACCACTCCCGCCCTTCCCGACACCGGCGCCTTGGACGTCTTGAGAAATCAGGTCAGGGCGGCTCCTCAAGACCGTGCCGCCTACAACCGCCTCGCTGAGAGCCTGTTTGCCGCCGGTCTGTGGAAGGAACTGCGTGCGGTGGCCATCGCCTGGCAGCCCTACGATCCCGAGAACCCGCAAGTTTATGAATGTCTTGGAGAATCTTCTTTGAAGCTCTCTCTTTCCGAAGAAGCGGAGCGGGCCTTCGCCTCCCTGGTGGAGGTGGCCCCTGGCAAGACCGAGCTGCTCCAAAGGGCGGGTCTCCTTCTCCTTCGCGCCGGAGCCCAGGAGCTGGCAGAAACCCCCCTGCGCCGAGCGGTGGCCTTGCGTCCGGATCGGGTCAACGGGTACCGTCACCTCGCCTTCCTCCTACTTCAGCAGAGCCGGTTCGAGGAAGCCGCCCAGGTGCTGGAGGGGGCGACGAAGCAGACCTTCCCCAGCGTGTATGGCAACGTGCAGAGGGTGATTCGGGAGGAGCTGGGATATGTCTACCGGGGGATGCGGGCCGCCGACCCCAAGCGAACCCAGGAGATCGCCAACCGGGCCCGGGCCTTTGGAGTGGACCTGTCCTCCTGGGACGCCTTCCGGGTCACCCTGGCCTGGGAAACCGACGCCAACGACGTGGACCTGCATGTGGTGGATCCCCGGGGGGAGGAGTGCATGTACAACCACAAGCAGACCGCCCAAGGCCTGGAACTGTACGAGGACATCACCCGAGGCTTCGGCCCCGAAGTGGTGCGGTCGGGCACCCTGCAGCCCGGCAAGTACTCGGTGGGGGTAAACTACTTCGCCTCCGGCCCCATGGGGGTGAGTCGGGGCCTGCTGCTGGTGATGCGTCCTGATGCTGCGGGAGTGCCCAAATCGGTGGAGGTCCTGCCCTTCCGCCTGGTGGAGGGGGGCAAGGACATGCGCCTGCTGACCACCGTGGAAGTGAGTCGGGGAGCGGGTTCAGCCCCCCTGGCACCTCCTCCCTCCACCGTCCCGATGATTACCCGGTAGGGCCCGGGGAGCGAATCGGGAACCCGCCTCCTCTCCTCCCTCGTCATCCTGATTATCCCTGTGCTCCTCTCTCGTATAAGCTGAGCGTCTGCACCTCCAGGAGAGGCTCTCGTGCCCCCATCCCATCCCTCTCTTCGCACCGCCATCGCCGTTCTTTTCCTCCTTGCCGGGGGGGCCTGCCTCTCCGCCCCTGAGGGGGATGACGACGGGGAGGACGACGATTCCACCCCGGGGGACGACGACGATGCCACGGGGGACGATGATGCCACCGCCGATGACGACACCGCCGATGACGACACCACCCCGGTCTCCGACGATGATACCACCCCGGTCTCTGACGATGACTCGGCAGCAACCGATGACGATGTGACCCCGGGGGACGACGACACCTCCTCCCCCGACGACGATTCGGCCGCCTCGGACGACGACACGTCTCTTCCTGACGACGACACCACCCCCGAACCCACCTACGGCATTCTGGAGGGGGTCTGGTATTACGACGGCATGTGGCTCCTGGAGGATGGCCCGGGTCTCGCTCCCGGCTCCTTTTCCTACGAGATGGAGCTTCATTCCGATGGCCTGGGGGATTCCATGATCTCCGGGCACCTCACCTTTTTCTACAACACCGAGCTTGACGAGCCCCTATGTGAAGAGCAGTTCTCTCTCTATGCCGATCACGAAGAGAGCACGGTCTGCTCCGACTGCCTGGGGGTGGTCAAGAACTTCTCCTTCGTGGGCCCCTTCACCACCACCTGCGATCTCCCCGCCACCTCCACCTACGACGATTCCCAGTTGGAGAGCCTCATCCCTCCCCATTTCTACAGCGACGTGCTGGATCTGGACGACATCATTGGGGACACCACGTTCCAGTATTACGTAGACGCCGAGGCCAAGGATGGTCACACCGTCATTTACGAGGTCTACGCCAACGATGGGGGAGGCTCGGTGGTCCCCTTCGGCTATTTCTATTACTGAGACCCTTTTCGCCCAGGCATGATTCTGCCCGACCGATATGCGACACCCCTTGCAGAGATGGGGTGCATCCTGAGCCCCGGAGGCCTGTCATGATCCCCCTTCTCTCTTCCCGGTTGTCCCTTTCCGCCGCAGGTGTGGTCGCCCTGTCCACTGCGGCCCTCTCTTTTTCCCCCACCGCTCAAGCCTGTGGAGGATTCTTCTGTCAGTCCATCGCCGTGGACCAGAATGCCGAGCGCATCTACTTTGAGGTCAACGGAGATGGCACCATCTCTGCGGTGGTGGAGATCCGCTATTCCGGGGACGCCCCTGGATTCTCCTGGGTGATTCCGGTGAACGGTGAGCCCGCCCTGGACGTGATTCCCCAGTCTTCCTTGAGGCTTTTGGATGGGGCCACTCTTCCCCGCATCATCCCCCCCAATCAATACGGGTGGGAGGATGGAGGAGGGGTGTTTGCCGCTTCCGACTCGGCGGCCGAGGGAGGAGACGACGACGGCGGAGTCACTGTGGAGGACCTGCCCCAGGTAGGGCCCTTCGATCCCCAGCTGATCACCGCCACCGACGCCGGCCCCCTGGTGGAGTGGCTGATGGAGAACGGCTATACCGTCACCCCCGCCATGGAACCCTACATGGACGTCTATATCGACGAGGGTCTGAGCTTTTTGGGGATGAAACTGGCCCCCGATGCCGCCGTGGGAGATATCGCCCCCATTCGCATGACCTTCGCTGACGACCTCCCCATGATTCCCCTGATCCTGACCTCGGTAGCCGCCGAGCCGGAGATGGGCTTCGAGGTGTTCATTTCTGCCGATCAGCGCTACGGGGCGGTGGGATATTCCACGTTGGAGGTCAATGAAGACCTGCTGATGGCCGACCCCCGCACCGGAGAAACCAACTACTACGCGGTTCTTTCTTGGCAGGCGGACGAGGCCGGCGGCCACGCCTTCTTCACCGAATACGCCTCCGCTTCAGAAACCGTGATTTCCAATCTCAACAACGTGTATCTGGGGATGGAAGACGAAGAGGAGGCCCGGGTGTGGATGATCGAGGCGGTGAATCGTCATCCCTATATGACCCGCCTGTATACCCGCATGTCCAATTGGGAGATGAACGCCGACCCCGAGTTTGCTCCGGTGGAGGGAGGGGATGTTTCCAATGTTCACGATCTGTCCGACCGTCCCCCCATCCATTATTCGGTCGATGTCCAACCGCCGGTGAAGTGTGGGGTGAACTACTGTGGCGACGGGGCCCTGTGCGCCATCACCGACCTGGGCATCGAGGGCTGCGCCTGCCCCAACGGCTTCATCGGCCGCACCATCACCGCGCCTCGCCTGGGTTCGTTGGGTTCCATGCCCACCGTCGCCTGCCAGATGAAGGCCTTTGATTTGTTCGATGCCGATGAAACCGCCGACGAACTGGGGCTGAACGACGTGTGCGAGGCGGTGGACTGCGGGGAGGGGGGCTCCTGCGTAGCCCGCAATGGGATCGCCATGTGCGAATGCGGTGACGGCTTTGCGGCGGTCAACGTGGACGGCTCCCCCACTTGTGCAGCGGTGACCGACCTCTATGGCCCCGAGCAGCTCCTGTGGGAGGATTTTTACAACACCGGCTGTGCCGGGTGCGACAGTTCCACTCCTTCTCGCCCCGGTGTTTCTGCTGCCCTGGCCCTCCTTGTCGGTCTGATTCTCCGCCGTCGGAACGTCAGGGCGTGAGGCAGATGGGCCAACGGTTCCTGGGGACTCTCGTCCTGGTGTTCCTGCTCCCAGGAATGGCGGCGGCCGCCGAGGAGGCGTCTCCCCCCTTCCGTCCCTCCCCGATGGGCTCCTTTTGGCTGGGAAGTGAGTTCTTCACCGACTATGTGAATCCGGTGGGTGTGGGGGCGATGATTGGGGTCCGCGTCCATCCTCAGGTGGCCGTCACCGGGGAGCTGGCCATGGCCAACGTGATGATGCTGGCGGTCTCCCTGACTCAGGCGATTGAATCGGCGGAGTATTCGGACTCTCCCCATCCGTCACCTTGGGGCTGGTACTCCCTGTGGGGAGTGAGGTTGACTCCCGTTCTCCAGCCGTCTCTCCGCTTCGATGCCGACCTCACCGCAGGTCCCGGGTATCACCCCACCAATACCATGGGGAATGTGGTGGGTCAGGAGGGGGAGACGATCCCGGTCTACCTGACCCTGCGGGGGGATTTCCGCTGGATGGGTCCCGAAAACCCTGTAAAGTTCCATCCAGGGGTGCGCCTGCTTCTGGAATTGCAATCGGGCTTGGTGCCGGTGGAGACCTTTACTTCCGACGCTGGAGCCACCTATACCTCGGGAGGGTGGGTGTGGAGGGGAAACAGGATCCTCGCCGGCCCGCGAGGGGAGGCGGTGATGAGGGACGGAACCCGGGTGAGCTGGGACGTGCTCATCGGGGTGTCGGTAGGGGGGGTCTACCAGTCGGTCCTGCCCGACGTGATGGTGGGATTTTCGGTCACCGGTGATCCCGGTCAGGCCCCCCCGCGCTGATTTTCTTCCGGGCGGGTCTCTCCTCCATACTGCGCGGTCAGGTAGGCCACGATGTCATCGGACTCGTACATCTCGGTGCCGGTGTTGGGATCGATGAGGTAGGGGACCTGCATCTTCCCTCCCCTCTCCACCAGCTCCTGCCTCCTCCTTCCTCCCTTGGCCACGTTGTGACAGGCGTATTCCAGGTTCAGTTCACACAAGGCTTCCCTCGCTTTGCGGCAATAGGGCGAGGCTTCAAAGTTGAACAGTTCCAGCCTCTTGGGTGGTTGTTTCCGATCCCGGGCTCCTTCCCTGGTCACCCTTCCCCGCAGGGGTCTCGCTGCGGATCCCACCTTGGCGGTGGCGGTGTGGAACCCGGAAACCCCCCTGCTCCACCCGCTCCTGCCCCGGCCATAGGTCTCCATCAGATAGGTGATGATGTCCTCCGACTCGTACATGGAACGGCCGGTGTTGGGGTCCACCAGGAAGGGGAACAGGGTTTTTCCCCCCAAAGCGATGACCGTCTGCCTCTGGTTGGAGCCCCGGCCGCAGGGGTGGCTCACGTAGGAGAGGTCCATCTCGCTGAGCACCTCCCGCACCTTTCGGCAGTAGGGGCAGGCCTCGAATTCGTAGAGCTCCAGGGGTTTTTCGGGGATGCGGGTGCCCGACCCGGCCAACAAACCTCGCCCCAGGGAGAGGATGCTGACGGTGAAGGAGTGGGCGTTGTCGAGGGGGCCGGGCATGGGAACTTCCTGGGGAGGAGGGGAGCAGGCAGAGGCGAGGGCGGGAGGAAGGTAGATCTTCGGGGAGGGGATGCAAACGGGAACGAGTCTCATCGGGGGAACAAATCAAACCCTGATCGCAGATGACTGGCCTGGCGGGTGGATCGGGGAGGGGATCCCCCCCCTCCTCACCCCGATTTTCCTTCCCCATCGAATCTTCGCCCTCTCTCCGCTATCGTCCCCTCACGACTGGAGGTTCCCCATGCGTCTCCCCGGCTGGCTTTCTGGAGGCTCCAAGCAGGCAAGACCCGAAATCAAGGCCATCGGTCGGGATGCACTGGACGCCTGCCTTCAGGGGCTCCACCCCGGTCAGAAGCCCCATGACTTCGTTCCGGAGGTGCTCCAGATGTTCGGGGGTGACGATCCTCTGGACAAGGTGAGCGCCTGGCAGGTCTCTGGCCCGGTCCCCCATTGGCTCTATGTCAGCTATGGCTTTTCCGAGCTGTATGAGAAGGATTCCCCCTTTGGCGATGTGTCCGGCTTTGGGTTCGAGCTGACCCTCCGCCTGGCGCGCACGTCCGGTGAAACCACCCCTCCCACCTGGCCGGTGGCGTTTCTCCAGGCGGTGGCAAGGTATGTGTTTCGCACCGGAAACGTGTTTGATTCCGGGCATTTCATGGACCTGGGAGAGCCCATCGACGATGCAGGGTCGGTGGTGACGGCGGTGGGATTCAGCCCCGATTCCCGGTTGGGAGTCCTGCAAACTCCCTTGGGAGCGGTGCGATTTCTTCAGGTGATCGGCCTCACCACCGAGGAAGGCCGAGAGGTGGGAGAGGGAAGCGCCGACGGGGTCATCGCCCGGCTCCGGGAGGGGAATTCCTTGGGGGTGATGGGGAGGTAGGGGAGTACGTTCCCGAATCCCCTGAACACAAAAACACCCCGGTTCAGAACCGCCACGCCGCCGTGAATCGCCCCCCGAATCCGGCCCCCTGGGCCGATAGCACCACGCCTGGGGCCACCCCCAATTGCAACTGGCGCTTGCTCAACAGGGACGCGGTCAGGGAGGGGGCGAGAATATGGGCGGCTCCTCCTTCGGCTTCTTCTTCCTCCCACAGGTCCTCCAGATCCTGTCCCACGTATTCCACCCCCAGGCGCAGGCGGTCCTGAATCACCGCCACGTTGGCCCCCAGGGTCACCATCACGTCCACCCCGTCTGCCCCCTCGGCAAAGCGCTTCTCCACTTCCAGGTCCCCTCCCACCTGGAAGCGTCCGATGCGCCCTCCTCCTCCCAGCCTCCCCGCCAGTGAAAACACTCCGCCGAACTCCCCGTGGGCGTCCACGGTGAGCCCCACCGTCCCCCCGTTTCGACCCTCCTTGGGCCTCAGGAAGGTGAAGTGTACGTACCCCCCTCCGGCCCCACTCACCGGGGAGTCGGAAGGATTCCCCATGGACACCAGCCCATATCCCCCTGCCGCCAACCAGGGCGTGAACCCCCCTTGCACGCCGAGCTGCTGCACCACTCCGGCCCTCCCCATGGCCGGATCGGCGAAGCGCACCGCCCCCGAGGTGGGGGAGCCGACGCTCACCCCGTACATCGCCTGGACCTCCAGCCCCACCGGTCCATTGGCGTCCCGGGCGTAGACGAAGGGCCGGTCATCGGCGGTGGCGAGGCCGGGAAGAAGGAGGGCCGCGAGGGCGCCGAGGGTCAGGGGAAGGTGTCGCATGGGGGCACGCTAATCGGGAGCCTCGGGGGGGTCAACGCCCGGGAGCGACAACCCGGTGAACTTCTTGTATTTGCATAAAAATTCCCCGATCTGATGCCGGTCTGCCTCCTCAAGCCTCCCCGGTTCTGCCACCATGCATCACCTCCGGCTGCCTCCACCGGGGAGGGACGGCCCCATGGGATTTCGCTTCGTTCCCGTGCTTTTTCTTCCCCTGGCCCTTCTGGCCTGCGATCCACCCCCCTTCCAGGACGATGACGGGACCGGAGACGATGAGGTCTCCCCGGACGACGACGCCACTGAGGACGACGACGCCACTGAGGACGACGACACCACCCCTCTCCCTCCTCCTTGCGCCGATCCATCGCCACCGGTGGAGGCCCAACTCACCGCGGGGTTGGCGGGGGAGGTGCGGATCCTCCCCGGTGGAAGGGCGCTGACTCCGGCGGGGACCCAGGTTCTCTTGGGGGGATTTCCCCTGAACGTGGTGGCCCATCCCACCCTGCCCGTCGCCTATGTCCAGAACACCGGGGAGGAGAGACGGGCCCTTCAGGTGGTGGACCTGGATTCGGGGTCCCTGGTACAGGACCTGGAGCGTTCGGATCTGTGGTTGGGCCTGGCTCTGTCTCCCGACGGAACCCGCCTGTATTCAGCGGGAGGAGACTCCGGGCGCCTCGAAGTCTGGACGGTGGGAGGGGAGGGTCTCCTCACCGGGCCGGACACCGCCACGGTCAACGGCCACTCTGCTGGTCTGGCCCTGTCTCCCGACGGAAATTCTCTGTATGTCTCCCTGTTCGTGGATGACGCGGTGGTGGAGCTGGATCCCATCACCCTCCTGGAGCGCCGTCGGGTGGAGCTGGATTTCGGGGCCTACGCCCTCACCCTCCTGCCGGGGCGGAATGAGCTCTATGTGACGGGATTTGGGGACACCCGGGTGGGGGTGGTGAACCTCGACTCCTTTGTGGTGGAGGCGGAGATCGAAGTGGGCAGCAATCCGTCCGGAGTGGTGGCCTCTCCTGACGAGAGTTCGGTTTATGTGACCGCTGCCGACGCGGATCGCTTGTTTCGCATCGACACTGCCGCGCGCAGCGTCTCGGGAGAGGCGTGGGTGCAGGAGGCCTCCCTCGCCGCCGAGGACGGAACCCTGCTGCCGGCCTCCTCTCCATCGTCGGTCACCTACGGGGAAGAAGAAGACGTCCTGTACGTCACCCGCGCCGCCGACAACGCCGTCATTGCCATCGACCCCGACACCCTGGGCGTGTGGGGTTCCCTCCCCGTCGGTTGGTACCCCACCGCCACCGCCCGCTGGGGGGAGCTCCTGTTGGTGGCCAATGGCAAGGGGATCGGGGCGGGGCCCAACCCGGATGGCAATTATCCCCCGGCCCTGATGACCGGCACCCTGTCCATGGTTCCCCTGGAGGAGGCGGACTGGCCTGCCTGGTCCCAGCAGGTGCTGGAGAATGTGCGACGGCCCGCCGACGTATTTCCCTTCCCCTGCAAGGAGGGATGGTTTCCGGTTCCCAAGGTGGCGGGCGGATACACCCCCATCGAGCACGTCGTCCTCATCGTTCGGGAGAACAAGACCTACGATGCCCTCCTGGGGGATCTGGAGGAGGCGGATGGGGATGCCTCCATGGTTCTGTACGGAGAGGAAATCACCCCCAACCTCCATGCCCTGGCCCGGCGCTTTGCCCATCATGATAACTTCTACAACGACGCCGAGGTCTCCACCCAGGGGCATCTGTGGCTGACCTCCTCCTTCGTGAATGACTATATGGAAAAGAGCTGGATGGAGGACTATCGAAGCGCCGATTCCTTCGCCACCGATCCCGTCACTCTCCAGGGACAGCCGGATTTCGGGTCCTTCTTCACCCATTTGATGAAACACGGCGTCTCATATACCAATTTTGGAGAAATCACTGCTGCGTTGGGGAGTTACGGGGATGACACAGTGTTTAATCATACCGATACCCATTATCCTGGAGGTTTTTTCACTCTGGAGGTCTCCGACCAGGAGAGAGCGGAATACCTGTCACAAGTGCTCATCGACGAGGGGAAGTTTCCCTCGTTTGTGTTTGCTCTCTTCCCCCGGGATCACACTTATGGCACCAGCACCGGGAGGCCCACTCCCGAGTCGATGATCAACGACAACGACTACGCCACCGGGTATCTCATCGACAAGCTGAGTCACTCTAAATATTGGGAGAGCACCGCCGTGTTCGTGGTAGAGGATGATCCTCAGGACGGGGCCGACCACATCGACGCCCACCGCTCCATTGCCCTGGTGGCCTCCCCCTGGACCAAGAGGGGCCATGCCTCCCATGTTCACACCTCGTTTCCCTCCCTGTTTCGCACCTTTGAGCTGATCCTGGGTCTTCCTCCCATGAACCGCTATGACGCCCTGGCCACCCCCATGTGGGATGCCTTCACCACTTCCGCAGATCTCACCCCTTACGATGTATTGGCCCGCACCATCCCCGATGGTATCAATCCCGCCAATGCTCGGGGAGGAAAGGAATCCAACCGCATGGACTTCGGCGGTCCCGACCGCAACCCGGACCTGGGGAGGGTGATGTGGTGGCACCGCAAGGGGACGCCCCCCGCCGATTGGGTGGGGCGCCTGCCGGGGAGGGAGGATCCCGAGGAGGAAGCGGAGGACTATGAAGAGGCGGTGGAGAGGTGGGAGGCCCTGGTGCGTCGTGCCGAGGCAGGGCCGTGAATCGCTGGAAAATCCTGGGGAGTTGGGGATTGGGGATGATCCTGGCCTGCGCGCCCCAGCCCTCCATGAATCTGGGAGGAGGCGGGGGTGGGGGGGACGATGACCCTTCCCCCGATGATGACACCCCCCCCGAGGACGGTCCCTGCGTGGCGCCGCCGCCCCCACCGGAAGCCACGATGTTCCTGGGAGAAAATGGCGGGGTGATCCTGCTGCCCGGGGGAAGGGTGCTCACGCCATCGGGGATTCATTCCCCCCTGGGAGGGTTCCCGCAGGATGTCGTGACCCATCCACTCCTCCCTCGCGCCTATATCACCAACAAGGCCCGGTACCTGTATCAACTTCAGGTGGTGGACACCTTCAGCGGTGAGGTGCTTCAGGCGGTGGATCGGGAGGACGCCTTCTATGGGCTGGCTATGGACGAAGGAGGCTCCCATCTCTACGCATCGGCCGGGGACGCGGGTAAGGTGTCGGCTTGGGAGCTCGATGAGGGGGGCCTGGTGGTCTTCGAAGGGGACGTCGTCATTGGGGATCATGTGACGGGGATGGATCTGTCCGCCGATGGAGACACCCTGTATGTCGCTGGGTTTCGCTCCCGCTCAGTCATTGCGGTCAACACCGACACCCTGGAGGTCACCGGGAGCTGGCCCCTTTCCCTTTCCCCCTGGGGGGTCCAACAGGTTCCCGGCTCCCCCCTCCTGGTCCTGACCGGGTTTCAGGGAGAGGGAGTGGCTTTTTTTGATACCGATGCCCACGTCGAAACCGGCAGCCTGGTCGCGGGAGGAAATCCCTCGGCCCTGGTGGCCTCTCCCGACGGCTCCCGGGTCTATCTCACCGCCTCCAACAGCGATGAGGTGTTGGCCCTGGAGCCCTCCTCAGAGACCCTCGTCGCCTCGGTCCTGCTGCGAAACCAGGACATCATCGACGAAGAGGGGACCCCTCTGGGAGCCATCAGCCCCAACGGGATCTGTCTGGATCCCCTTCGGAATCGCCTCTACGTCACCCGAGGGGCAGACAACGCCGTTACGGTCATCGACGCGGAGACATTGGGCATTCTCGGTTCCATCCCGGTGGGGTGGTACCCCACCGCCTGCGCCGTGTCTGCCGACGGGGAGACCCTGGTGGTTACCAATGGCAAGGGGGAGGGCACCGGACCCAACACCGAGGCGGTGGAACCCTCCCTCCTGGTGCGGGGAACGGTGTCTCTGGTGAGGCCCCTGGAGGTGGATCTGGGGGAAACCACCGAGCAGGTGCTGGAGAATCTGAGGCGCCCCTCCCAGGTGTATTCATGGAGATGTGACGACACCTTCCCGGTGCCCACCGCTCTGGGGGGAGAGACTCCCCTTGAGCACATCGTCCTCATCGTCAAGGAAAACAAGACCTTTGATTGTCTGTTCAGCGATCTGCCCGACGTGGCGGCGGAGCCAGACTACTTCCTGTTCGGCGAGGAGATCACCCCCAATCTTCACTCCCTGGCGAGGACATTTTCTCATCACGATAATTTTTACACCGACTCGGAGGTCTCCACCCAAGGGCATCTCTGGCTCACCGGTAATTTCGTCAATGAATACATGGAGCGCTCCTGGATCGAGGACTACGCCGGTTCGTCAGGATGGGCTGGAGACCCGGTGATTCCCGCTGCCCAGCCCGGGTTTGGGAACTGGTTTACCCACCTTCTGAAGCATGAAATTCCCTTTTCGGTGTTTGGAGAAGTCACCGGGGCTTTTGGAGCTTACGACGGCCAGTTCGTGATGGAGCATGTGGATCTGGGGTTTCCGGGTATATTTTATGACACCGATATTTCTGATGTAGACAAGGCTGAATACGTCGCCTCCCGTCTGGTGGACGACGGAGATTTTCCAGCGTTCTCCTACGTCCTCCTGCCCAATGATCACACTCATGGCACCTCTCCCGGGGCTCTCTCTCCCGAGTCCATGATCAACGATAACGACGTGGCCGCAGGAATCCTGGTGGATCGGATCAGCCACTCCCCCTTCTGGGAAAAGACCGCCGTGTTCATCGTCGAGGACGACCCCCAGCAAGGGGCGGATCACATCGACGCGCATCGCTCCATCTGCGTGGTGGCCAGCCCCTGGGCCAAGAGGGGGCATGTGAGCCACGTCCACACCTCCTTCCCCTCCCTGTTTCGCAGTTTTGGCCTCATCCTGGGCATTCCTCCCATCAATCGGTACGACTCCCAGGCCACTCCCTTGTGGGAGGTCTTCACCATGACCCCCGATTTCACCCCCTACGACTCCGTGGAGCGCACCGTGCCCGATGTCTACAACAGCGCAGCGGCGATGGGGGCCGAGGAGTCTCGCCGCATGGATTTTCGGGGTCCTGACCGCAACGCGGGCCTGGGGGATCTTCTGTGGCGTTACCGAAAGGGGACCGAACCGCCGGCGGGCAGCGTCTCCGATCTGTGGAGAGGGGAAGCCGAGGAGGAGGAGGAGGACGAGGAAGAAGAGTACCAGGAGGCCTATGAGCACTGGCTGGAGTGGTTGGAGCAGCACCCTGGGGTAAGACAGGATGGGTGGAGGCAGTGATACAGAAAATCCACCGGCGGGGAATTTTCGGGGGGATGATGATGATTCTCGCCTCCTGCATGAATGAAGGTGAAACCGCCTTTGACTTTGATGGAGACGGAGTTTTTGATGAGGAGGACTGCGCCTCGGAAGACCCCTCCATCCATCCGGGAGCGGCGGATCCCTATGGGGATGCCCTGGATCAGGATTGCGATGGCCACGATGGGGTGGATGGAGACGGGGACGGCGCGCCGGCAGGTGGAGAGGGGGTTTCGGCGGCGGATGTGGACTGTGACGACGGGGATCCCGCCGTGCATCCAGGGGCCGAGGAGGTCGATGCCGATGGGGTGGATCAGGACTGTGACGGAAATGACGTGGCGGATTCCGATGGAGATGGAACTCCCGATGGGGTGGACTGCGCTCCCCAGGATCCCACCCTCTCCGATCAGGACGAGGATGGGGATGGGGTCTCCGGGTGTGATGGGGATTGCGACGACCAGGATCCCAGTCGGGAGGACCTGGATCGGGATGGGGATGGGGTTTCCACCTGCACTGGGGACTGTGACGACCAGGATCCGGTGATTTTCGCAGATGCCAAGGAGCTTTGTGACGGCCGGGACAATGACTGTGACGGCCTCCCCGAGGGTCTCGCCCCGGAAGAAATTGAGACCTCCGAGTGTGCTCACGGGCGCCTCCGGGCGTTGGAAAAAGATTCGTTTCTGGGGGCGGCGGTGGCGGCGAGCCCCGACCTGACCGGGGATGGGGTGGCCGATCTGGTGCTGGGGGCTCCCTTCTCCGACGCCGGAGCCGTGGAGGGTGGGGCGGTGTGGGTGATGCCGGGGCCCTTCGTGGGGGTTCTCGATCCCCATGCCGCAGCGGTGTTCACCGGGGAGGAGGAGGGGGATCAGGTGGGATGGGCGGTGGCAGCGGGGGGAGATCTGACCGGAGACGGGAATCCCGATGCGGTGGTGGGAGCCCCCCTGGCCGGGGGTGGGGACGAGGGGCGGGTCTATGTTCTGGCGGGTCCAGCCGGGGCCCCCTCTTCGCTGGCGGCGGCCCGCACCCAGGTGTCAGGAGGGGAAACCAACGGGTATCTGGGGATGATGGTGGCGGTGGCGGATGCCAATGGAGACGGGGAAATGGACCTGATCCTCACCCATCCCGGGGATTCGCAGGGGAGCGTGAGGGGCGGAGCGGTTCGAATGTTTTTGGGCCCCCTTTCCGAAGGGGTGAAGGCCGCCGAAGACTGCGATGCAGCCGTGTTGGGGGTGCCGGGAGGGACGGAGTTGGGGAGGGGCCTGGCGGCGGGAGACGTGAACGGCGACGGATTCATCGATCTCCTGGTGGGGGCGCGCTACACCGATGCGGCGGCCGCAAACGGGGGTTCGGCGTGGCTGCTCCTGGGACCGTTTTCGGGGAACTCCTCCCTGACCAGCGCCTCCATGAGGATGGACGGAGACGTGGCCGAGGAGGGCTTTGGTTCCGACGTCGTCCTGGCGGACCTGGACGGAGACGGTGCCGATGAGATCCTGGTTTCGGCGGCTGACTGGCAGGAGGAGGCGGGGGCGGTGTATCTGTTTCGGTTCCTGGAGGGAGGAGAATTTCTGTCTTCTGAAGCGGATGTGGCCTGGTTTGGCGCGTCTCCTTCCACGGACCTGGGGGCCGGTCTGGCCAACGCCGGGGATTTCGATGGGGACGGGAGGGAGGACCTGCTGCTGGGGGCCCCGAACTACAGCGACGCCTCTCTCTACTCCGGTGGCGCCTGGCTGGTGCCGGGAACGGTGCTGGAAGGGGGGGATTCCTGGGCGGGGGCTCTTTTCTGGGAGGGGAGTGGAGACGGCGAGGGCCTGGGGTACGCGGCAGCGGGGGATTTCGATCTGGAGGGGGACGGACTTCCCGACGTGATCCTGGGAGCCCCCGGAAACGAGGGTGCGGTGTACGTGATTCATGCCCGGGGATGGTGAGGTGGCTGTGGGAGGGGGGCGTGGCTCACATCCGATTCGGCGCGAATCATTTATTTTATGGATTTCTTTTTTCGCCCTCGGATGTTTCATCGCCTGTGAATCTTCCGCCCCCCTCCGCTACGACTTCGATGGAGACGGGAGCATCGACGGGGAGGATTGCCAGCCCGAGGATGCCGCCGTTCATCCCGGCGCTTCCGACCCCTACGGAGACGGACTGGATCAAGACTGTGACGGTGGGGACGGGGCGGATGGAGATGGAGACGGTTTTCCCTCTCCAGGGAGTGGCGTTTCCCCCCCGCAGGAAGACTGCAACGATCACGATCCAGCGGTACATCCTGGAGCGGTGGAGGTGTCTGGCGACGGAGTGGATCAGGACTGCGACGGGGATGATTTCCTGGACACCGATGGGGACGGCACCCCCGACGAGAAGGACTGCGCTCCCCAGGATCCTCACCTCTCCCAGGTGGACGGGGACGAAGACGGGGTGACCTCTTGCGACGGAGATTGCGACGACCAGGAGCCCCTGGTGGCCCCGGGGCGGGTGGAGGTGTGTGATGGTTTGGACAATGACTGCAACGGCCGGACCGACGCCTGGGACACTGGAAATCTGGATTGCGCCTCTCTTCGCCTTTTGGGGGACATGCCCGGGGATTGGTTTGGTCGCTCCCTGGATGGTGGCGTGGACGTGAGCGGAGATGGTCGGGCGGATCTCCTGGTGGGGGGTCAACATCACGACGAGGGGGGTGAAGACGCCGGGGCCGCCTGGTTGTATACAGAAATCATTCCAGGTGTATCTGAATCAGCAGAAGCGGTGCTTTACGGAGTTTCGGCGGGAGACCGGGCAGGCACGGCGGTTGCCCTTCTGCAGGACGTGAATGGGGACGGCCAGGGGGATGTCATGGTGGGGGCGCCGGAGAGGGATGAGACCGGAGAACAGGCGGGGGCGGTTTATGTGTTCTGGGGGCCGATTTCTGGGGAGATTTCTCTGGCGGCGGCCGATGTGGTTTTTGGGGGAGAAGGGGAGGGAGACACGGCTGGATATGCGGTTTCCGCAGGTGGTGATATCAACGGGGACGGCATGGCCGACGTGCTGATGGGGGCGGACGGCAACGATGAGGGAGGAGAGGACGCCGGAGCGGTGTATCTGCGGATGGGGGGTGAGCTGGCCTCGTCGTCCTTGGGAGACGGGCCGAGCATTCTGCGCGGGCCGGCGGGAAGCCACGCAGGAGTTTCCGTGGCGGCAGCGGGAGACGTGGATGGGGACGGATATGACGACATTCTGGTGGGAGCGTTTTCCGACGCGGGCTCGGGAGAGGAGGCGGGGGCGGTGTATCTGGTGACCGGGCCGGTTCTCGGGGAGGCGCTGCTGGAGGACGTGGCGACGGCCATTTTTTGGGGGGAGGCGGCGGGCGATGAAGCGGGGTGGGACGTCTCCTCGGCCGGCGACGTGGATGGAGATGGATTCATGGACCTCCTCATTTCTGCCGATGACGCCGACGGAGCTGGGGTGGACGAAGGTGCGGTCTACCTCCTGCGGGGACCGATTTCGGGAGTGATTTCCTTGGCGGATTCGGACGCCCGGGTCGCTGGAGTGGCGGCGGAAGATCGGCTGGGATACGCCATCGCTGAAGCGGGAGACGTGAACCAGGACGGTTACGACGATGTGCTGTTGGGGGCCTATGGGGAAGACACCCTGGGGGATCGGACGGGAGGAGCCTGGGTTCTTTTCGGCCCGTTTTCAGGGGAAGTGGACCTGGTGAGCGAAGGGGTGCATCTGGTGGGAGAGGCCGCCAGCACCAACGCCGGAAACGCGGTGGCGGCAGCGGGGGACGTGAATGGAGACGGGAGAGCTGACCTGTGGATTGCCGCCTGTCTACAGGATGAAGCTGGGGAGGACGCGGGCGCCGTCTACCTTCTCCTTGGCGGGGATGGGACATCCTTGTAATTCACCCCTCTCGTCGAGTTATCCTGTAAAAGCCCACCATCTCATGGGGAAGAGGGGATTTCTTTTCTCCCCAGGTGGCCAGGAAGGACCTGCTCATGACCCCCGCCGTCTCTCGTCGTGCCCTCGTCATCGGGATCAACGAATACCCCTCTCTGGCAGACTCTCAGCAGCTTCAGGGATGTGTCAACGATGCCACCGCCATGGCCACCCTGCTGACGGATCGCTTCGGTTTCCCCAGCGAAAACGTGACCCTTCTTCCCGATCCCGGAGGCGCTCGGGGAGGAACCCGCAAGGAGATCCTGGCCTCCTTCAAGGAGCTGGCCCAGGTCACCCAGCCCGGCGACGAGGTGGTGGTGTTCTTTGCCGGGCATGGCTCCCAGCTCATGGATGCGTCGGGTGATGAAAGCGATGCCTTGGACGAGGTGATCTTTCCCTCGGACTGCCGGTGGGGAAAAAACCCATCTCGGTTCCTCAGGGACGACGAACTGGCCAAGAGCATCGCGGCTCTTACCGCTCGGGGAGCGAGGCTCACCGTTCTGTTCGATAGCTGCCATTCGGGGACGGTGGACAGGGATCCGGTGGGGAGCCGGGCCCGCACTGTGCCTCGGGTTCTGAAAAAGAAAACCTCCTCTGCGTCGACCGCTGCGGCATCCAAGCCCGGCGCAAGCCTGAGGAATCCCACCGCCTTCGGTTCCCAGTATGTGATTCTTTCCGCTTGCCGTTCCGACGAACAATCCCGGGAGGTCCCCTTTCCCGTCGGGGAGGAGTTTGTTCGCCATGGCGTGTTCACCTGGCACCTGATCGCCGTCCTCCAGGAGGCTCCCCAGGAGGTGACGTGGCGGAAGGTTTTGGAGGATGTCCAGATCCGGATGGGTAGGAACGGGGCCCAGCACCCGGTGGGAGAAGGGGCGGTGGATCGGGTGGTCTTTGGGGAGGATGAGCATCGGCCTGATGCCCACGCCCGGATCCTGGGGCGAGAGGGGGCCCGAGTGGAGCTTTCCGTCGGTGCCGCTCACGGGGTGAGGGTGGGGGCCAGGTGGGAGGTGCATCACGGCGGGGCGTTGAGCCGCAGCGACGGGAAGGCCTTGGCAGAGGTGACGGTCACCGCCGTTTCCGCCTCCGGGTCCCAGGCCCGAGTAGACCGGGAATCCCAATCTCGTGCCGTGGACAAGGGAATGCGGGCCTTTCCCCTCAGCCATCCCGGGGAGGACGAGGGGTTGAGGGTGGCGGTGGTGGCGGACCCTGCCGACCCGGGCGCCCAGGCCCTTTCTCGGCGGATTTCCAAGGCCACCTGGCTGCGGCTGACCCCCTTCTCGGAGACGGCCGATCTGCGGGTGGTGGCCCTTCCCGCCCGGGAGACCGTGGGTCCTGCCGATCCGGTCCCCTCAGCGGGGCCGCTGGCCCAACCGGTGTGGGTGGTGGTGGATCGGGAGGGTTTGGGAGTGATGCCCCGGATTCCCCGCCCGGACGGGGATGGGGTGGAGGCGGTGCTGGGAGGGCTGGAGAGATTGGCACGCCATCGAACTCTTCTGGGGCTGCACAATCCCGATCCTCAAGGACGCCTTTCAAAAGACGTTTCCGCCCGATTTCTGACAGGATCCGCCTCTCTTCTGGAGAAGGGGGGAGCGGAGGTGGTGAAACTGGTGGAGGGGGAACCCTTTGCCTTTGAGGTGATCTCCACTCGGTCCCAACCGGTCTACGTGACCATTCTGGACGCGGCGGAGGATGGGTCGGTGGCTCTGGTGGATGACAAGGCGCAGGGAGGGGTGGCCCCCTCGACCAAGGTGGTTGGGCGAACTCTCCTGGGAGGTGGGGGCGATGGAGAGGGCTCGAGGAAAATGCGGATGGCCCTTTCCCCGGAGGATTGGCCCTTCTCCGACCCTTTGGGACGAGACGCCCAGGGGATGGATGGAGCGTTTGTGGTGCTGGTGACCGAGGAGCCCGCCGAATTCTCCTTCCTGCTTCAGCCGGCGGCAACGGAGAGGGGGATTCCCGAGGGGTTGAACAACTCCCTGGAGAAATGGGCGGCCCAGGCCCTGTTCACCGGGGGCAGCCGCAAGGGGGTGTCTTTTGACGGCGGGGCGGCGGCGGATGCTCAGCAGGACTGGGCGGTGTTTTCCGTTCCCTACCGGGTGTTGCGGAAGGGGAGCGAGGAGGCGGCCAAGGTGATCGAGGGCAGGGCCGGGGCTCGGCGGGCCCTGTTGGGGGCGGTGCAGAGGGCTGCGGCTCAGGAAGGCATGGCCCTCCTGGCCCAATGCTCGGAAGGGGACTCATGGGCCGGTTCCCGGACTCCTGAGGTGAGGGGAGGGGAGGGAGGGCAGGAGGTGTGGGTGCCCTCGTCCCCCGGCGAATGCGCCCAGGTCCTGCTGGTGCAGGACAGGTCGGGAGCCTTCCGATGGGTGTCGGGCAGGGAGGGGGGCACCCGAGGAGAGGCATCGGGGGGGTGGACGTTCACGCTGCCGACCTCTTCGGTGGGGACCCGGGGACCCCTGGAGAAGGGGATTTTCCAGGTCTTCGGAGTGCCCCTGACTGCGTCCTCAGGCGGAGGAGGGGCCACTCCCCAGTTTGCGGCGGAATGGGAGGCGGCCTTCCGGCCCTCCCGGCTGATGCGGCTGGTGCGGGATGCCGGCTCGGTTCCCCGGCTGCGAAGGTTGGATGCGGCTGATTGGCCGGCCCTGCAAGGGGGGCGCTCTCTCCTTCTTCTGCATGGCACCTTCCAGCAAACCTGGATGTGGATGGAGATGATGCCGGTGGCGATGCGCCACGCCCTGCTGGATGCCTACGCGGGGAGGGTGTTCGCCTTCGACCATCCCTCCATGTCGGTGACCCCCTCAGAGAACGCCGCCGCCCTGGTGCGGCTGATCCCCCCGGGAGCGAACCTGGATCTGGACATCCTGAGCTACTCCCGGGGAGGGCTGGTGGGAAGGGAGCTGGTGGAGAGGCCGGGAACCCTGTCTCTGGGGAATCGCCAGATTCGGGTGGGGAAGCTGGTGTTCGGAGCCACCCCCAACCGGGGCACTCCCCTGGCCACTCCCAGCCAGACCGGCTCCTTTTTGGACCTGTTCACCAACCTCCTGGCGGTGCTGCCGGGGGCGGATGATACCCTGAGGGCGATGGTGGCGGCGGTGAAGACCGTGGCGGCTTCCGGGGTAAAGGATCTCCCCGGTCTGCACGCCATGGCCCCCGGTGGGCCCTATCTGACCGGCCTGAATCAGGGAGGGGCCCCTTCGGGGACCCGCTATCTGGGGCTGGCGGCCAACTTTGAGATCTCGTTTTTCAACTCACCTTTCTGGGATGTGGTGGACGAAATGATCGATTCCCTGATGATCCTGCCTTCCGGGGTTCCCCAGGAGAACGACCTGGTGGTTCCCACCGCTTCGGTCCATGAATCCAATGGGCAGGGAGCGTTCCCCCTTCCTCCGTCCCAGAAGGTGGTCTTTTCCACTGCCAACCGAGTGGGGCATCACAACCTCTTCTCCCACTTCACCACCGAACAGGCCCTGGGGGTCTGGCTCAACGGAGGTCCCTGATTCCCATGCCCCCGATTCCCCAGAAAGTAGAAGAATCCCTTGTCATTGCTGGGGATTTGCGTGATCGCGGACGCCCTCGCCAGGCCGTCCTGGAGATGAGGCGGGGGGCCCTTCTTGCCGAGCAGGAGGGGCAGTATTTCCTGGCGGCAGCCATTCATGCCGGCGCCTGGTCCTTGGGACAGAAGTTCGTGATCCTCTCCCTGTCGGCCCGGAGCGCCAGGGACGGGATTCGCTCCCTGGTCCGGGGAGGCGACCCGATAGCGACCTCCCTGGCCTCCCTGGTGTCCCGCCCCCACCGCAACGATGATGGGTCGGTCAGCCTCCCCTTTGCGCTGTGGGTGGGCCTGGTGGAGCCCCAACTTGACGAGGACGTGGAGACCCGCTCCCGCGACCCCCTTCTGGCCCTCTCCCTGATGCTGGCAGCGGGAAACTCCTTTTTGCGCTGGCCCCTTCTCACCATGGCCGAGGAGGCCTTTCTGGCGGTCTGGGAGCACCCGCACGCCACCCCCACGATGAAGAAGATCGCCGCCATCCACCTGGCCTGGGTGCAGGTGGCCACCGGAAAAGGGGAGGAGGCCTTGGGGAGGTTGCAGGAGGCGACGAATTTCCAAGAGGGAGCGACGGTGGAGGAGGGGGTCTGGCTGGCCGCCTGGGGAGGGGTGTTGCTGACCCTGGGGAGGGAGGAAGAGGCGCAGCAAGCCTTTGACCGGGCTCTCAAGAAGTGCGGAGAAGAGGATCGCCCCCTGGAAGCGGGGCGCCTGTGGCTGTGCCAGGGACATCTGCTCCTGCAGAAGGACAGGATTGAGGGCGCTGAAAAAGCCTTCCAAGAGGCCCTGGCCACCATCCCCGGCCGCAGCTTCGGGATCTCTGCGTCGGACAGCAACCAGATGAAGCGGAGCGAGGTGGAGACCGGAGCGTGGTGGGGCCTGGGGGTGGTGGCTCGAAGGCAAGGGAGGAATGAGGAGGCCAGGAGGATGCTTCGCCACACCTGGGCCAGAATCCAGAAGAGGGGGAGTCGGATGGACACTCCCGGCGGCAAGGCCCAGTTCGGGGATGCGGTTCAGGAGATCGCCGACATCTTGATCGAGATGGAGTGGGAGAGGGCCGCCGATGAGCCCCAAAGATGGTGGGAGATCCTGTCCCTCATCGAAGATAGCCGGGGAAGAGCGGCGACCTCTCTCCGGGGGAACCCTCCTCCCCGAAGGGAGGGGGAGGGGGACGATCCTCCTCCCAGGAGGAGGGAAGACGTGGGGAGGGGACCGCCCGGGGGTTTTCACCGGAGGCCCGGGGGAGGGAACGGATTCGGACCCGGGGCGGGGCCGGGTCGAGGTCCCGACGGGAGCATCCGACCCGGAAGAGGCCCGAGACGAAACCCTCCCATCCAACTGCCCGACGTTTACGCCCCCGAGGCGCTGTGGGAGGAGCTTCCTCGTCCAAAGACGGGAGAAGACCCCCGGCTGGTGTTCCATCTCCTGCCCCGCAGGACCCTGGTGATGGTGGTGCGCCCGGGGAACATCCAGGCGAAGGCCCTGGACATCGGCGCCGAGGAGTGGGAGGGGCGGGTGCTGGAGATCCGCCGTGCCCTGGGGGTTGCCGAAACCATGGAGGAGAGGCTGAGGGAAAGAAAGGTTGTCTGGGACGGTGTTCTAGAGGAAGCTCCTCCTGCGTCTCCCCCCAGGGTCGACGGGGACGAGGAGGCGTGGAGCCCCCTCCTCCGGGCCCTGTGGCGGGACCTGGTGTCCCCCCTGCTTCACGCCCTGCCCCGGAAGGGAACCCCCCTTCACGTGGAGCCCCACCGGGCCCTGTGGCTCCTTCCCCTGGCCTGCCTCCAGGATGAAAACGGCCTGTTCATGGGGGAACACTGGCCCCTGATTCATCGGGTGGCATTCACCCCCCGGTTCACCGACTCCCCGTCTTTCCCCGAATCCGGGGAACCCCACTCCCCTCAGGGATACCGAGTGCTGGCGGTGGGAAATCCCCAGGCAGGGGTCCCCGATCCCGCCGAGGAATCGCTGGTCCTTCCCCCCCTTCCCGGAGCTGCCGAGGAGGCGAGCCGGGTGGCCGCCCGGTTCGGAGGAGAAAGCATCCTTCTCCTGGGAGAGGAGGCCACCGAGGCCCGGGTCTTGGACGCGGCCAAATCCTGTCAGGTGTTGCATCTGGCCACCCATGCCCTGGCCAGCGAATCCAGCCCCGAGGCCTGCTTTTTGGTGCTGGCGGGGAACGAATCGAATTCGGGAAGATTTACCGCCCAGGAGGTGCGTCAGGAGCGCTGGTCCCAGAGGCTGGTGACCCTCTCCGCCTGCCAGACCGCCATGGGGCGGGTGGGAGCCGACGGGGTGGTGGGGCTGGCTTCGGCCTTTCTGGGAGGAGGGGCTCAGGCGGTCCTGGTGAGCTTGTGGAGCGTAAACGACGATGCCACACGGGACTGGATGGATCACTTCTACCGCTGCTGGCTCGAAGGAGAATCCCTCCCTGCCGCCATGGAGTCGGCCTCCCGAGAACTGCGGGGGCGGCCCTCCCTCCGGCATCCCCGGTTGTGGGGGGCGTTTTTGTTGATCGAGGGGAACGGCGCCTGACCTCCCCTCACCCTCCCACCAGCCTCCCCACCTGCTCGATCAGATCCCTCGCCCGGTACGGTTTCTGAAGGAAGCCCGCCAGGCCCTTTCCCACGAATCGTGAGGTTGCGTCGATCTCGTTGTACCCGCTGGAAAGGAGAACCCTGACCTCGGGCTTCATCCGCCGCAGGGCCCGGAAGGTCTCTTCCCCGGTCATGTGGGGCATGGTCATGTCCAGGAGAACCAGATCGATCTCATTGGAACGGACATGGAAGATTTCCAGGGCCTCGGGCCCATCGGCGGCGAGGAGGACCTTGTACCCGGCATGGCGCAGGGCCGCCGCAGCCATCCCGCGCACCGCCTCTTCATCGTCCACCACCAGGATGGTGGCGGTGTGCCCCTCGGGAAGGGGAGAGGGGGGAGGCCTCTCCACCGGCACGAAGGAGGCCCCGGCAGCGGGGAACAGCACCTTGACGGAGGTTCCCTTTCCCAATTCGCTATATACCCGGATGGCCCCCTTGTGACCCCGGACGATCCCCAGGGCCGCCGCCAGACCCAGGCCGTGTCCAGTGGGTTTGGTGGAGAAGAAGGGGTCGAACATGCGCCGTTGGGTTTCCAGATCCATCCCCACGCCGTCGTCGTTGACCTCCAGACAGACGTATCGCCCGGCGGGAAGATCCTCATCCAGGTAGGCGGCGGAGAGATACTCCCGGTCCGCCTCCACGGAGGAGGTGGAGAGGGTGATGAGACCGGGACGATCCCCCACCGCATCGGAAGCGTTGGTGATGAGGTTCATGACCAACTGGCGGATCTGGGCCACATCGGCTTCCACAGCAGGGATCTGCGGCTCAAAGGACAACTTCAGGGAGGCCCGCCGTGACAAGGAGACCCGGAGCAGGTGGGCCATCTCTTCCACGATTCGAGACAGGTCCATGGGCTCCACCACAAACCTCCCCTTGCCCGAGTAGGCCAGCATCTGCCGGGTCAGGTCTGCGGCTCGTTCGGCGGCCATCTCGATGTGGTGAACCGACTCCCTGGCCGGGGAATCCTCCCCCAGCTTCATCATCGCCAAAGAGGCGTTTCCCAGCATTCCCACCAGCAGGTTATTGAAATCATGGGCAATTCCCCCTGCCAAGAGGCCCAGGCTCTCCAGCTTCTGGCTCTGCTGGAGACGAGCCTGCATCCTCTCCGCCTCCAATCTTCGTCTTTCGGTGACATCAAGGGCCACGGCGATGACCCCCTCGGGGAGGGAGGGATCCAAGGGTTCGACCCGCACCTCAAAGATGCGTCCTCCCCGTTCCCATTCGCAGGTGCCTGCCTCCCCATCCCGGGCCTTGGAGTACATCTCCTCAAGGGAGGGCTCTCCCGGGCGACTTCCCAGACACTCCATGACGCTGCGGCCCATCACGTCTTCCCCATCCAGATCCAGGGTCGGGGCCGACGCTCCTGCCACCGAGATCAGCCGGTGGGAGGCGTCGGTGGTCCACACCGCCCCGGGGAAGTGGGCCAGGAGAAGGCGCAGTCGGGCCTCGCTCCCCCGCAGGTCGTCCCGTGCTTCCCGCAACGCCTCGTTGGCCCGGGAGAGGGCGAGGGCCCGTCGCGACAGCTCCTCTTCTGCGAGCTTTCGTTCGGTGATGTCTTCAGAAATTCCAAGCAAGAACGAAGGGTCGCCGTGATCGTCATAGATGGGGATCTTTTTGGTGTGAAGGTACCGAAGCCCCTTGATGGCGGTGTGGATGGGTTCCTCGGCGATGTCCACCAGGGTCCTCCCCTCCAGAACCTGCCGATCCTTGGCGGTGAAGAAGTCCGCTTCGTCGGGGGGAAAAAAATCGTAGTCGTTGCGACCGATGAGGCTTTCCCGGGAGTGGCCCAGAAGCTCCTCTCCGGCGCGGTTGAACCGGACGAATCGCAACTCCTTGGCATCCTTGATGAAGATCATGTCGGGGATGTTCTCCACCACCGACTCCAGGAAGCGGGTGCTTTCCCGAAGATGCTGTCCTTCTTCTCCCCCGCCCTCCCGGTTGAGCCGGGTGAAGAGGACACGGAGGGTGTCGATGGCTTTCAGCACCGCAGGGTCGGAATCGGCGAGGGCCTCCGGCTCCCTTCCGGCGGCCACGTCGGTCACCGCCCGCAGGAGGATCTCCAGGTTGTCGTCAGGCGACTTGTTCATCGGCTCCCCCGCGCCTGGCCAACGAACCCTTCAGGGAGATCGTCTCGGCACCCGGCGACGGTGGAATTGTATACGGGGAAGATCCCTCCGGTGAACCCTTCTTGAGGGAGAACGCCGCTCCCAGGTCTTCCCCATGTAGAATCGCCCCTCCCTTCCTGCCTGCGGTTCTCCATGAGCCCTCCCTCCCTGACCGCCCTGCTTCGTCTCTCCTCCCAGGGGGAGCCCCTTCTGTGCAGCCCCTCTCCGGGAGTCCTGGTGGATCTCCTGGCCGAGGGGGAACGGGTTCGGCCCGGCGCACCCATCGGTGGGTTGCGAATCCTGGACCGACGGCATCTCCTCCTGGCCCCTCCTGGAGCCGATGGATTGGCGGGACCTTCCCTCCCCGGGCGGGGAGAGAGGGATGCCGGGCATGGCACTCCCCTGTTCCACGTTCTTCCCTTCCTCGGGGGGGTGTCTTCGGCGTCTGAGGCCGGTGGGGAAGGGATCTCCCAGGCTCTGCCGGTGCGGGCCCCTCTTCACGGCATCTTCCACCCCCGTCCCCAGCCCGGCTCTCCCCCGTTTGTGAGCCCTGGCCAGATGGTTCAAGAGGGAGACACCCTGGGGCTCTTGGAGGTGATGAAGACCTTTCACCCCCTTCGATACGGGGGAGGCGGCCTCCCTCCCTCCGCTCGGGTGGTGGCGATGGAGGCCCTGGAGGGGGCTGAGGTCCATGAGGGACAGGTGCTTTACCGGATGGAGCCTCTGTGAGGAGGCCCTCCCTCGTTCTCCGGGCCCGACGCGGTTCTTCCTCAGAACTCTGGTGACCCATTCACCCACCCCACCGCCGCCCGGAGTCCGCAGCGTGCCGTGGGTCCGGCTGTTCCTGTCCCTGCTCCTGGGAGGACTTCTGGGGGCATGGGTCATTCGGGGGATGGACGCCGACGAAGTGGGACGAATCCTTGGTGGCCTGGACGGGAGCTGGCTGCTGGCCTCGGCGGCCTTCTATGGAGTGTCTGCCCTGTGGATGCGAACCTGGCGATTCCGGGTGCTCCTCTCCCCGTTGGACTCTCCTCCCTGGCAGACCCTTCTTCCCATCTGCGGGTACGGATTCCTGGCGATGGATCTTCTTCCCGGAAGGCTGGGAGAGGGGGTGCGCCCCATCCTCCTCCACCGGCGCCGGGGGATCCCCCTGTCCCAACTCCTGGGGGTGACGGTGGCCGAGCGCGTCCTGGACGTGGTGGTCCTGTTGGTGACCCTCCTCCTGGTGGCCCTTCTTGCTCCCCTGCCCGGCCTGCCCTCCTTTCCGGTGGAGGAGAAGACCCTCCGCGGGACGGGAGTGGTGCTGGCTCTGGGAGGACTCCTGACCCTGTGGGTTCTCTTGGGTCAGGGGGGGAGATGGAGGCGGCTCCCCGGTTCCTTGATTCGCCCCTGGTTTCCTCGGTGGGCGGAGGGGGTGGACGAGATCCTGGAGGGGGTGATGGCCGGTCTGGGGGTCCTTTCCAGGAGGCCGGTGTTCTGGAAATCCATGGGGTTGACGGTCCTGGTATGGGGAGTGGCGATGGCGTCGGTGCAGGGAATGGCCTGGGCGGCGGGGGCGACACCCGATCCTTTTTCCACCGGACCG
>CAYRTW010000042.1:0-29773 GCA_964426935.1 uncultured Rickettsiales bacterium | reverse complement strand
CCAGCGAGAAGTGGCCTTCCTGCAAGGTGGTGGCGATTCATCGGCTGGGATATCTGGCCGTAGGGGAGGGGTCGGTGGCGGTGGCGGTAAGCTCTCCCCACCGGCGGGAGGCCTTTGAGGCGTGTCGGTTCACCATCGACACCTTGAAGGCCAGGGTGCCCATCTGGAAGAAGGAGTTCCATCCCGGTGGCGCAGGGTGGAAGACGGTGGCGGGATGAGGGGGGAGCCCTCCCACCCCCCTCGGGAGGGAGAGGTCCCGTCTGAAGGCCCTCTCTCTCCCGGTCCTCGACGAGAATTTCGGTTGGATCCCCAGAGGGCCCGCTTCAACCCCTACGTTGACCGGATCCAGGAGGAGGGAGACTTGATCCTGTTGGGGGAGCAGGCCCAGGCCCTTCGAGGAAGATGGGGAGATGGGGCGTTTCCGACTCCCGGCCCGGTCCATCTGGAGATCGGTCCGGGGAACGGCTTCTTTTTGTGTGACATGGCCGGCCTCCACCCCGAGAAACGTTTCGTGGGAGTGGAAATCCGCTACAAGCGCTGCTGGCTGTGCGCCCGCAAGCTTCGGGTGGCGGGGAGAACCAACGTCCGGGTGGTGCATCATCACGCAGGCTTTCTCCCTGACCTGTTTGCCCCTGAGGAGCTTTCTGGCATCTACATCAACCATCCCGATCCCTGGCCCAAGGAGAAGCAGCACAAACATCGCCTGTTGAATCGGGAATTTGCTCGCATTGCCACCTCGCTCCTCAAGCCATCGGGGGAGGTGCGGATCAAGAGTGATTTTGCCCCCTATCTGCCGGTAATTCGGGAGGCCTTCGCCGAGGCTCCTGGCATGGTCGAAGTGGCCTATACCGCCGACGTCAACCGCCGAGACGATCCCCTGGCGGTGGGGGATGTGTTGACCAATTATCAGAGAAAGTTCATCGCCCGGGGGCATCCGGTGTTCCTGCTGGTGTTGAAAAAACAGGGAAATCATTCGATAACACCCTGAATTCATGTCGTTTTTGAGGTTCCATGCCCGCCCCCATTGCCACCATCATCATCATCGGCAACGAGGTCCTGACCGGAAAGGTGGAGGATCGGAACGGCCCCTGGCTCCTTTCTCGGCTTCGGGAACTGGGGGTTCGGGTGCGCCGCCTGTGCATCGTCCCCGATGTGCCGGAAGTCATTGCCGAGACCATCCGGGAGGCTGCTGCCGCGTCTGACCATGTGTTCACCACCGGTGGGGTAGGCCCCACCCACGACGACGTGACGGTGGCTGCAGTGGCTCGGGCCTTCTCCAGGGAAGTGGTGGAGGATCCTGCCCTGCGGGCCCTGATCCTCAGTCATATCGGCTCCCGCCCTGGGGCGGCCCTCAGGATGGCCCGAGTCCCCCAAGGAGCCACCCTGGTTTCCTCGCCGGATCTGCGGTTCCCGGTCCTGCGAATGGAGAACGTGTGGGTGTTTCCCGGTGTGCCCGAGCTGCTTCGTTTGAAGTTCGACGCCATCGCCTCCCATTTGGGGGGAGTTCCTATCGAGGCGGCGGCTCTATGGATCGATGCTGATGAAAGTGAAATCGCCTTTGTCCTGGACGAGGTGGTTTCTCAATACCCGGAGGTGGACATCGGTTCCTACCCAAAACTTCGGGGAGGCTCCTACCGAGTGATGCTGACTCTGGAGGGAGAGGACAAGGCCATCGTCAAGAAGGTCTTGGACGACCTGTGCCAGCGTCTGCCGGAGGGGAAGATCCTGGGGGTGGCTGAGAACTACGATCCCCGCCTTCCTCCTCCCCTTTCCAAGCCCTCCTAGAGAATTTTCCGCGATCCCCTCCTGATCGGGGAAGGGGGTCGCTTCCCTACCCGATCTTGCCTAGTTCCTGGTGCTTTTCTCTTGCAGCAACCCCGGGACCGTCGTGTACACTGCACGGCCAAGTCGGGGTGTGTATCGTTTCCCCGTCGATGGCCAAGATTACAGGTCTCGCCACCCTTGGCGGACCGTCTGGAGAAGGCATGAAGGCTTATCGCCTGGTGCAGGGCAGCGCTCTCCTCGTCGCTGCAACCGCTGTGGGAGTTGAGGCGCGGGCGGATTCGGCGGAGGATTTTCTGGAGGCGGCGGAGTTTGATCTCTCGGAAATCTCCAACGTTACCACCGAAGGCGCTCTGGACAAGATGGTGGATGTCCGCACCGATCTGGGGATCCTTTCTCCTGAGGAAGGCTCCAACATGGGGTGGATGTATACCGGCAACAGCGCCACCCTGCCCCAGTGTACCGATGGGGATAACAGCCCCGGCGGTGAGGCGGGGGATACCGTGGCCATTGAGTTCGACATGAACGTGCCGGCCACCGCCAACTCCTTCATCTTCTCTTTCTATTTCATGAGCCGGGAGTACCCGGTGTTCGTGGGTTCCTCCTACAACGACACCTTCACGGTGAACCTGTCCTCGGCGGCCTGGAACGGAAACATCGTGTTCGACGCGGCGGGCAACGTCATTGACGTGAATAATGCCCTGTTTGTGGTGACCTCCCCCGCTGCTCTGGACGGCACCGGCTTCGACTGCGGAGACGGGGGCGGCACCGGCTGGGTCAGCACCATCGCTCCGGTGGAGGCGGGGGAGACTCTCCACATTCGTTTTGAGGTGGGAGACGTCTTTGACGGGATCTATGACTCCGGTGTGCTGGTGGATGACTTCTACTGGAGCGAGCTGGATCCCAAGCAGCCCTACACCGGTGAGCCTCTCCAGGTGTACTTCCTCTCCCCCAAGCGGGGCTCGGTGGAGGGAGGGGAAGCCTCGGTGGTCTACGGCACCAACTTCACCAGCGACTCCCTGGTGTACTTCGACGGGGTGCAGGTGACCTCCAGCGTCCTCTCCGACGAACGCATCCAGATCACCACTCCCACCCACGATCCCGGCTACGTGGACGTGACCGTCAAGGACATCGATCCCGATTCCGGGGCGGTGAACCAGGAGGTCACCCTGGTCAATGGCTACACCTATTACGACACATCTTCGGGGGAGTACCCACCCGAGTTCTCCGAGATCAATCCTGACTTTTCCCACATTGACGGTGGGGAGACGGTGACCGTCGCCGGGGACTATTTCCAGCCTGGAGCCGTGGTGTATTTCGATGGGATCGAGGGGACCGCCGTGCAGGTGCTCAACGAAGAAACCATCACCGTGGTGACCCCTGCCCATGAGCAGGCGGTGGTGGACGTGGTGGTCATGAACCCCGATGGCCAGGTCACCGACCCTCCCTACCCCTTCACCTACACGGAAACCGAGGTGGCTTCGGGGGATGACGACGACGACACCTCGGGAGGGGGAGACGACGACGGAGGGGATCCCGCCAGTTGCTCCTGCGGGGTGAGCGGAGCGAACTCGTTCCAGGGAGGCATCATTGTCAGCCTGGCCCTGCTGGGGATGGTCAGCCGCCGCCGTCGCCCCCTCAACGGATTCTCCCGCTCACGGAGGGCACTCCCATGACCTTTCGCCCCCTGATCGTGTCCATCGCCCTGGCTTCGTCCTCTCTCTTGTTCGCCATTGGATGCAGCGAGAGCACGTTGTTCGTCGCCCCCTCCCAGCAGCCCGTCGCCCAGGCCTACGTGGCGATGGAAAACCTGGAAGTGGAGGGGGGGATCGAGTACCTGCGATACGCTCGCATTCCCTTCGGGAGCGACGTGCAGTTGGACGGCAGTCAGAGCTTCCAGCCCACCATCAATGGCAGCACCACCGAAGGGCTCACCTACGCCTGGTCCATCTATCTGACCCCCGAGGGGAGCGCGGTGGAGGTCTCTGACCTGTCCATCGCCCGACCGACCTTCACGCCCGACATTGCCGGCACCTACCAGTTTGAGCTGGTGGTGTCCGACGAGGAGGGGACCGCCAGCACCCCTTCCATCGCCACGGTGATCGCCTCTCCCCCTGAGGACCTGACCATCTCCCTCAATTGGACCACTGGTGGGACAGACGTGGATGTACATCTTATCCGCCCTGGTGGTGCCTATTGGACTGACGGCGATTGCTACTTCGGAAACCCTGTTCCCGATTGGGGAATCGAGGGTTCGGCGGTGGACAATCCCATCCTCAACCGGGACGATGACGACGGTGGAGATGGCAGCAATCCCGCCCTGGAGGAGGTGGTTCTCCAGCGCCCCGAGGAGGGAGATTTCCAGGTGGTGGTGACCTACTACAACGACCGCAACAACGATCTGTCAGTAACTCCCACCCTGACCATCTCGCTGGCGGGAACCACCGTCCTCTATACTGCCGGTCCCTTCACCCTCAGCAACGAAGGGGATTCATGGGTGGCTGCGGAGATTCACTGGCCGGAGATGACCGTGGAGCCCATCGACGAGCTGACCACCCACGAAGCTCTGGGGGGACCCGACTACAATCACGGATCCTGAGCCGCGCCTCTTTTCTGCCGCCCCCCCTTCTTCTCCTGCCCCTCCTCCTCGTCCTTCCAGAGCCATGACTGAACCCATCGTACTTCCCTTTCGGGGCATCCATCCCCGCATTCACCCTTCGGTGTACCTGGCCCCCGGTGCGGCGGTGTTGGGGGATGTGGAGATCGGGGAGGATTGCACCATCTGGTTTGGCACGGTGATTCGCGGTGATGTGTTCCACATCCGCATCGGCCAGAGGACCAACGTTCAAGACGGCACGGTGATTCATGTCACCACCGACACCCATCCCACCCTCATTCACGATGACGTCACCATCGGGCACCGGGTGGTGCTTCACGGCTGTACCGTGCATTCCCATTCCCTCATTGGCATCAATGCGGTGGTGCTGGATCGGGCGGTGGTGGGCCCCCGGGTGATGGTGGCGGCGGGGAGCGTGGTCATTCCTGGGACGGTTCTGCCGGAGGGGACCATGGCCATGGGCTCTCCTGCCAAGGTGAAGAGGAACCTGACCCAAGGGGAACTGGACTGGCTGACCTGGGCTCCCGCCCACTACGTCGAGGTGGGAAGGAGCTATCGAGACGCCAGGTAGCGGGTCGGGAAGAGGGGAGAGGCCGGAGAGGGGGAAGGGATACGAGAGGTGGTCAGGCGAGGCGGCGGCGGCGGGAGGCGGAGAGGGCCAGGAGAAGGCCGAGGGCGGAGAGGGCAGGGGAAGGGTTCCGGGAACCCGAGTCGCAGGCGCAGCCGTCAGGGTCGCCAAACAGATCCTCTTCGTTGGCCCCCGGACCGTCGTCGTTGGCGGAGGCATCATCGTCATCCCCGGAGGTGGCGTCGTCGTCGTCCGCAGTGGCGTCGTCATCGTCGTCATCGCTGGGGGAGCTGTCGTCATCGTCCCCCGGAGTGTCATCGTCATCCCCTGGGAGGGTGCCGGCCTCGGACGCGGAGTAGACGCAGACGTCATCCACCGTCCATCCACCGAACTCCAGCCCCGGATCGGAGGTGATGCGGAAGGCCACCCGAATCTCTGCCTGGTTGGCCCAACCCGCCAGATCCAGGTCATGCATCACCCACTCCTGATCCTGGTGATGGACGTTCCGTTCGTCCTCGGGCACCGAATTGGGGGACTTGTAATTGGTCCACACCACCTCCTCGTTCACCAGCACCTGGGCCTGATCGTAGGCCCCATCCTCCACCTGAAGCCAGCGCCAGAATTGGAGGCGAGGATGCTCCACACCCGTCAGATTGATGGTGGGGGAAAGGAGCTGATTCACTTTGTCGGGTTGATACTGACCGTTGTATTGGTTGGCCCCCAAATCGTTTCCCCACACCCGGGTCCCCGAAACCGCCTCGCTGGGGTCTCCCCCTTCGGCACGGGGACGATCCCTTTGCCAGTCATCGGCTCCCTCGGCGTCCTCTCCTTCCAGGAGGGCGTGGGTCCAGCCGTTGTCCGACTCCTCAAAGTCGTCACAGAACACCTCCTCCAGGCCCCCCACATAGAACATGTAGAAGGGGGCAGCGGGGTTTTCCGGCAG
Source organism: uncultured Rickettsiales bacterium (assembly GCA_964426935.1). Classification (GTDB taxonomy): domain Bacteria; phylum Myxococcota_A; class UBA796; order UBA9615; family JAKLKC01; genus CAYRTW01. The sequence continues at coordinate 23,863 of CAYRTW010000042.1, read as the reverse complement.
GTTGTAGGCGGCGCCGCCTCCCCCGTCCTGAACCTGGATGGAGTACAGCACCTGGGTCCCTCCCGGTTGGCCAGGAATCTGGGCCTCCCAGGTGTCTCCGGTGGTGTTGGTCATGGCGATGTCGGTCCAGCCGCTTCCGCCGTTGGTGGAGTAGTGGATGACGGTGGACTCGATGCCGTAGGGAACGCATTCGGGGAAGGACACGCCGATGTCGGCGACCACCGGGATGGGTTCATCGGGAGGCTGGTTGGGCAGGGGAGAGTGGGAGGAGGTGATGCCTGCCGCTCCACCGGAGGGGCCCATGCCGTGCTGGGAGAAGGCGTCGTTGATTTCGCAGATGTTGGGGGTGCCGTCGCCCAGGTTGCCGTTGTTGTCATCCGCAGCGACCACCTCCTCATAGGTGGAGGGGATGTCCACCGCACCGGCCAGGGCCACGGAGTACAGGTGCTCCACCTGGGCAATTCCCGCTTCCTCTCCCAGGGTGTCGATCAAGGCGGTACGGAGATCCCACATGGCTCCGGCAAAGATCAGCCCGGTGACGTGGGGGTCGTAGTTTTCGTCATCCGGCCAGACCAGGTTGGAATCAAACTCCCGCAGCCAGGTGTCGCCGCCGGAGGTGAAGAATCCCGGAGCCAGATAGGGGTCGTTCCAGATGGTTCCGGACATGAAATCCGACGCCCCCTCTGACAGGGCGGAGTCGAAATAGCCGGCGCCATCGACGATCTGGTAGTAGTGAAAACCATGGCCGAACTCGTGGTAGACCACGTCGGAGATGCGGCCGGTGTTGTTGCAGCCGCCCCCTTGTTGGAAGAAGTTCAGGTCTCCGTCGAAGTAGGCGTTGCAGGTGGAGTCCTGGTTGACCTTGGCGTTCACCCTTCCATAGGCGTAGTCGTTGTCCTCATCCATGGACTGGGCCCTCTCCCTCACCTGGAGGAGGAAGGCATAGACATCCAGTTGGGACTGCTTCTCTTCGTCGTCATCGGGGTCGCCCACGGCGAATTCCATGGTGTCGCCGTGATACATGTCCCAAGAATCGGTGACTTCGGCGCCTCCTGAACCCTGATTCTGGACCTTGATGTTGTTGCCCACCACCGAGGCGGTCACCTCCAAGGGGCTGTTGCCGTCCACGGTGAAGCTGCCGTCCATGGCGGTGGTGACGTCTTCCCCGTCCACTTCGATGCGGTTGTCTCCCATGGGGTAGTTGGCAAGGACGGGGGGATCCTCCACGGTGCGGTAGTCGTGGACCACCTCCAGGGTTCCCGTCACCCGCATCACCCGATCCAGTCGATCCACCACCTCGCCGGTCAGGGCATCCACGTACACGTCCCACAGGCCCTCCTGGGTGGCCACCCGAGTCTTCCAGGCCAGATGATAGGAGTAGGAACGAGATTCAGGCAGGGGATAAATCGTCAAAGACGGGTTTTCCCGCACGGAGCGCCCCTCCTTGGGAACCATCGGATCCAGGTGACTCCAGACGGTGTCCAGGGCCGCAGCTGCGGTGATCGAAGGAGAGGTGGGTACGTCGATGCCGGGGTGGGTGTCTACTCCCCCCATGAACAGCCTGCCGTCCCGGATGCGAACGTGGGCCACCGCTCCCTCGACGGGAATGCCCCGATAGGTGCGATGAAAGCTGACGTACCGGGTTTCACCAACCATGACATTGGCAGCGGGAACCAGATCCTCCACCAGCACGTCATCCCCTAGCATCTCCTCGTTTTCATAGAAGAACTGGAGAGCGGTATCCAGGGCAGTGCCTCCATCGGCCACCGTCCCCACCTCGATGCCGCTTCCCCAGAAGCGCAACGGAGTATGGGAGCGCTCATCGAAACGGGCCCACCAGGTCCCCTCATTGCGGCGCTGAAACTCCTTCCAGGCAGCGAGACGGGCGTGGCTGGCCTGCCCCGACGGGGTGTAGTCCCTGCTGTACAGAAGGGGATCCCGGAGGGACCGGGAAGGACCCTGGAAGGCCAGGGCACCGGAAGAGAGGAGGAGGGAGGCGACAACCAGGGACGAGGCCCTGAGGGGAAGGGATCGCATGCAGAGGACGCTCCTGAGCGTGAGGCAGGAAGCCATTTCAAGTCGGGGAGGATAGCACCGCTCAGAGCCCAGGCTTCCATCCTCTTCTTTTCCCTGGGGGATTTTGCAAAAGGTTGACGCCCCAGGGGATTGGGGGCGGTTTCTCCCTTTTGCGGCGATGCCGGGGGGAAGGTGGTCACCCTCTCCAGTTGGGGAACCTCCCTGCAGAAGTTACAATGCGCCCGCCTCTGGAGACCCTCTTGGCGGGCGTTTCAAGCCCAGCATTCTTTCGTTCGTTGTGACCCACCATGCCTGACAGGTCCTTGAAGACACGCCTTCTTTTTCGCTGGATGGGCCTCTGGCTGGTGGCCTGGCTTCTCCCCTTCCTCCCCGCTGGCTGTTCCACCGATGGAACCGAGTCTCCCCCCTCCGAAACGTCCCTTCCTCCTACGCTGCAGGAGCTGGCCCGGGCTCGTAAACCCCCGCCAGGCCCTCCGCTGGGCTCCTCTCCGGCAGACCGGGTTTCGGTCATTCTTTCCACGGGAATGAGGGGAGTGATGGATCCCTGTGGCTGCCCCGGATCTCCCTCAGGAGGACTGGGGCGGCGGATCTCCTTGATGAGGGCCCAGAAGACTCGCCTTTCCTCTCCCCTCTTCCTGGAGGGGCCGGACTTTCTGGCCATGCCTTCGGAGCTGACCCGTTATGGGGAAGAAGGGGTGGAAAAGAGGGGCACCGCGCTTCTTCGCCTCCTGAAGGCCGAGGGACTCTCCGCCTTTCTTCCCGGGATCAAGGATCTGGAGATGCTGGGATGGGAGGGATTGCTGAGGATGGGCCGGGCGGCGGGGCTGCCCGTCGTGGCCACCAATCTCCGGGATTTCGCAGGAAAATCTCCTTTTCCAGGACACCTGATCCTGGAGTCGGGAGGACATAAAGTGGCGATCCTGGGCGTCCTGTCGCGGACATCTTTGTCGTCCCATCGCTCCCGGCAGGGGTCCCTTCTCGACCCGGTGCAGGCCGTCAAGGAGGAATTGAAGAAGGTCACTGGAGTGGAAGCGGTGGTGGCCGTCACCGACATTCCTCCTCGGGAACTCCCCCTTATCGCCTCCCAGCTTCAGCAGGTGGACTTCTGGTTGGGTGAGGCGCGGCGGGGAGAGGCGCGGCGGGGAAGGGTGGGAGGAACCCGGTTGTTTCGCTGTGACGGTGGAGGTACCGAAGTGGGCCGACTGGATCTGGTGTTCACCGGACCGAATGGGGCGCGGTTTTCTCGGGGAGCACCTGCCGAGGACGACGTGGAAACCCGGATGGGGTACGAGGATCAGGTCATCCTTGCCTCTTTTGGGCGACCTCCCCAAGAACCTTCTCCGGCCCCCCCTCCTCCTCCTTCGGTGGGAAACCTCCCTGTCCCCGCCGCCAGTCCCACTCTGACGGACCGCATCGCCCAGGTCTCCCAGCGCCTCTTTCGCAACTCCAACCCCGCCCATCTCGCCGGGTTCCGAACCCTGGTGATGGTGCCGGAAATCCCTGAAGATCCCGCCACCGCTGGGGTTCTGGATGTGATTCGCGGTGAGCTTCTGGAAGGAGCGGCGTCGAGGGTGGAGTCTTCTCGCCAACTCTTGCCTTTGGATCAGGTCTACCGGGGGGTGGATGTGTGCCTGAGCTGCCATCCTGCCCAGTTCGCTCAGTGGTCGGGAACCGGTCACGCCACCGGGTTCGAGAGTCTGGTGCAACGTGAGCGCACCGAAGACCCCGCCTGCCTCCCTTGCCACACCACCGGCTGGGGAGCGAAGGAGGGGTTCACCCGCCCTGAAGAGGGACGCCACCTCCTGGGGATTCAGTGCGAATCCTGCCATGGCCCAGCCCGAGCCGAACATCCCCGAGTCCCGGGGGGCTTTCGCGACATCGACGAAGCGCGATGCGTGAACTGCCACGACGCCCAGAACGACCCCGATTTCAACTTCGCGGCCTCCCTTCCCCTGATTCGCCATCGCCTGTCCCCGTAGGAGAATCCCCATGTCCCCCTATCAGCCAGTTCGCTACATGGAGTGGGCCAAGTCGGTGCCCCCTTCCTGCTCCATCAAGCTGTCCATGAGCGGCGTGGACGCTCCTCCCTCCTCTCTGCTGGGGGAGGACCTGTCCCTGGCCCAGCTCCTGGGGACCGATCCGGGGGCCTACGCCACCCCCCTTCTGTCCGCTGCGGTGGCCTCGACCTATGGAGTGGAGGAAAGCCAGGTGGTGTTGACCGGGGGCACCTCCGAGGCCAACTTCCTGGTGCTGGCCTCCCTCCTGGAGCCGGGGGAGGGAGTGATGGTGGAAACTCCCGCCTACGAGCCCCTGGTGAGGGTGGTAGAGGCTCTGGGCGGGCATGTTCTTCCCCTGTATCGTCGCCCGGAGTCAGGATTTTCCATTGATTTCAATAGTCTGGAAAAAGGTCTGAGGGCAGGAGCCAGGGCGGTTCTGGTGACTCATCTTCACAACCCCTCGGGGGTACCTCTTGCTGAGGCGGAGCTCCACCGCATGGTGGAGATGGCTCGGACCCACGGGGCGACGGTGGTGGTGGATGAGGTGTACCGGGAGTTCATCCCCGGCGAGACCTATCCGGTGGCGGCCACGCTGGGGGAATCGGTGGTGACCACCGGCTCCCTGACCAAGGTGTATGGCTTGGGGATGCTGCGGATGGGATGGATTCTCGCTCCCGCCCCCCTGGCGAGACGCTGTCATGAGGTTCGGGATCACCTGGAGGTGGTGCTGCCCTCTCCCACCGTGGCCCTGTCCCTTCGGGCCTTTTCCTCGCTGGATCGCCTGCGGCAGCGCTCCTTGGGAGTGGCGGCGACGGGAAGGTCGGTCATGGAGGAGTTCGTGGCCGGGCATCCCCAGTGGGAGTTTTCCCACCCGGCGGGGGGCCTGTGCGGGGTGCTGCGATTGCCCAGGGGCCTGGACGATCACGCGGTCTCCCAGAGGATGCGGAAGGAGCATGGGGTGGCGGTGGTGCCGGGGTCGTTCTTCGGGCTGCCCGGCTGGCTGCGGGTGGGATGGGGAGAGGAGGAGGGGCGACTGCGGAAGGGGTTGGAGACGCTGGAGGGGGTGATTGGGGAGGGCTGAGGGGGTCTTCAGGTTGTCCAACGGGTCAGACCTGATAAGGCCATCCGCTGATGGATCCCCGCTCATCTGGTTTCGCTGCGAAGATGGACCGAGAGTCTCAGAGTCAGCGGGGTCTTGAAGAAATGCAGACCTCTCCCCAGCCCCATCAAAAATTCTCCAACAAAAATCGCTCGATTTCTTCTCTCTGGAGAAGAGAGACGCAAGTGTCCAGGCACAAACTGCAGATCAACAGGCCCCGGGCCCGATACAGGTTTTCCACCTCGAACACCGACTTCTGGCAGAAGCCGCATCCCGAGTCTTCGTGATCGGGGACCCTCAGCTCCTGGCGATGGGCGTGGATCTGGCTGATGCACAGGTTGCAGATGAGCACCCGGTTTCCGCTCATCAGCCGGTCCACCTGGGTGGCCCCCCTGCCGCACAGGGAGCAGGAGACGGAGCTTCCTCCCGAGCTGGCGCTGCGAATGGATCGTCTCTCCCGTCCCTCCAACTCGATGACCTTGCCCTCGTCGTCCCGGCGGTGGCGAGCCACCTGGAGGAGGGCGAGGATCTTCTGCTTTTCTGCCTTGGGGAGGGTTTCCGCCTGGGCGACCAGCCAGGTTTCGGCCCGGTCGCTGCCGTGGAAGACCAGGGCAATGGCGGCGGCCCGGCTCAAAAACTCGTCCTCCCCCTCCAGGTGATCGGTGAGGAAATCCTCCACCAGTGCCTCGGTCTTGAACGCCAGGGAGAGGAGGAGCCAGGCCCGAAACTGTTTCATCTCCCGCTGGGTCTGATCCAGAGCCTGCATGTAGGCGTGGATGTCGTCTCCTCTCTCCTTGCGCTGCAGGGCTGCCCTTCGCACCGCTTCTCCATCGACGGCAAAAGCCTGGAGCAGGATTTCGGTGGGAATATGCTGGGAAAGGAGAAGGGCCTCCCGCCCCAGGTCCCTCCCGAACCACTCGGTGGGATTCTGGAGGTGGCCGATCACCTGCCGGGTCCGCACCGCCCGGGACAGGTCGAGAAGTTCTTCCCAGATCTGGAACTTGAGGGAGTCGGACTGCACCCCTTCGGCGATCTCGGAGAGGTGGGGGAAGGCCTCCTCGCCCCACTCCTCTAGCTGGGCCAGAAGCACATCGACCCTGCGCCTCGCTCCCCCCCGTGCTCCTTGATAGAAGAACCGCCCTCCATCGGGCCCGGGAGAAGCCTCGAAAGCGGCCACCTCCGCCCTCAATTGGGCCACCAGCCAGGGAAGGTCCCCGGATCGGTGCCGGGTCTTCACCAACTCCACATAGGCGGGAAAATAATGAGGGTCCTCCTCTAGAAGCCCGGAGAACAGCCTCAAGGCGGTGGGAATGTCGGAAGAGGCGGAGGCCACACAGCCCAGGGTGAACCGGGCCAGGAGGTTGCCGGGTTGAAGGCGCAGGGCATCCTCACAGGCGGCTCGGGCCCGGTCGTATTCCTGCAACTCCAGGTGGCACAAGCCGATCTTGGACAGGGCCAGGGCGTTGTCTGGGACGTGTTTCAGGTAGGTCCGGTAATGCTGGAGGGCGTTCTTGAACTTCCCCATGGAGAAGTGGATCAGCCCCAGGTAGTACCAGGCTTCGGGCCCATGTTCGGGGTGGGTGGTGAGCTTGGAAAAGAATCTTCGGGCGTGGGGATACTGGCGGGTGTGAAGGAAGAGCTCCCCCAGATCCCGATAAAGCCCGGGCAGAAAGGGTGCCGGGGGGCCCAACCGCAGGGCGGTCACCAGGTGATAGATGGCCGCTTCCATCCACTCGGAGGCCTTCTGGAAGTCTCGGTCTCTGGCTTCACCCAGCAGGTCATCTCCCAGGTTGTGGTGGGCCTGCCACAGGTTGGGGTCGATCTCTATCGCCTTCTTGAGGGAGGCGATGGCCTTCTCCCGTTCCCCTCGGGCACGGTGAAGGTTCCCCAACCCCACCAGGGCCAAGGCATCCCCCGGATCCAGAAGGAGGGAGCGGCGGTAGTGACCCTCCGCCTCTTCGTGCCGTCCCAAGGAAAAGCAGGCAGCGGCCAGGATGTTTCGGGCCCGGGAACCATCCTCCCAGTGGGTCAGATAGTGCTCCGCCAGTTCGTGGGAGCGCAGGTACCAGGTGTCGCCGCCGCTGTAGTAGTACCCCTTCTGGAAGGAGGACTCGGCCAGATCGAGCAGGGCTTCGCCATCGTCAGGATGGGCCTCCAGCCGTCGTTCCAGTTTCTCGATCTTCCAGTCGTGACGAGCTTCAGGAGTCATGGCGCCGGGGCACTGTAGGGTGGGGGCGCCTTGGAATCAAGGGAAGGCGGGGGGACCATTGGGAAGGGCGTGGACAGGAGAACGGGATGGGGCTAGCCTTCCCCGCCCGGAAACGCCGTTCCCCTCCTTTTTCTTGACCCGCTCCACCCTCCCCCTCCATCGCCTGCATCTGCTGTTCCTCCTCTCGGGGGCGACGGCATTGCTGTACGAGGTGGTGTGGATGCGAATGATTACCCTGGTCCTGGGGGCCACCCAGTTGGCCATTGCTACGGTGCTGGCGGCCTTCATGGGGGGATTGGCGGCGGGAGGATGGGCCTTGGGGAGGCGGGTGGACCGGATGGTTCGCCCCCTCCGGACCTATGCCATTCTGGAAACGATCATCGCCCTGTACGCCCTGGCCTTTCCCTGGCTCCTGTCCTCCCTCTCTCATCTCTATCGTCACTGGTGGCGGTGGACCGACGCGGATGTGGGGGAGGGGCTGCCTGTTCACCTGGCCTCGGTGCTTCTGCTCCTTTTTCTTCCCACTGCCGCCATGGGAGGAACCCTGCCCCTGCTGGCGCGAACGGTGACCACCACCGTTGCGGAGGCGGGGCGAAAGGTGGGCAGCCTGTACACGGTGAACACCTTTGGGGCCGTGCTGGGAACCTGGCTGGCGGGTTTCGTCCTTCTGCCTTATGTGGGAGTGCAGGCGACCCTGATGGTGGGAGCAGCCCTGAATCTTCTGCTGGCGGTGGCGGTGCTGCGGCTGGAAAAGATGGGGGAAGCACCGGTCCATTCCCCGAAGCATTCGGATGAACCCCTTGAAATGGTTGAAGTTCATTCTCCGGCCCCCCGGTTGGTGAGAGGGGCGACCTTCGCCTTTGCGGTGTCAGGGCTGTGCGCCATGATCTACGAAGTGGCCTGGTCCAGGGTGCTGACCCTCATCCTGGGGAACTCGGTCTATGCCTTCTCCATCATGCTGATGGCCTTTCTGTTGGGCATCGCCCTGGGGGCGGGAGCGGGTACCCGGTTCGGCCAACGATTCTCCAGCCTGCCCCCCCTCGCCTCCCTGGTGGGCTGCCTGCTGGGAGTGGGATGGGCGGCCTGGGGAACCACCTGGACCTTCTCCCAGATGCCCTATTGGTATGTGGCCCTGTACGGATTCATTGGCGGGCACGACACCTTGATCTACTTCGTGATGCTGGCCCTGGCGGTGGGGGTGATGGCGCCGGCCACCGTGTTCATGGGAGCGGTCATGCCCCTGGCGGCGGGGGTGGTGGTGAAGGAGCCGGGAAGGGTCGGCCGGGCGGTAGGCAACCTGTATGCCTGGAATACGTTGGGCTCCATCGCGGGCGCGCTGCTGGCCGGCTTCATTCTGGTTCCCAGGTTGGGCATCCAGGAAACGGTGAGGCTGGCCATCGGGGTGAACCTCCTGGCGGCCCTGGCGCTGGCGGTGCTGGGAGGGAAACGGCTTCTGGCCTGGGGAGGCGGTCTGGCCCTGCTGGGGGGCCTTTTGGTGACGACGCTGTTTCCCCGCTGGGATCCCCTGCTGATGAGCGCGGGGATGTACAAGTATGTGGACGATCTCTCCGAATACAGCCGGGAAGCGGTGAGGAACCATGCCCTGTCCGATTTTGAGGTGCTCTATTATCGGGAGGGGGTCACCACGGTCGTCATTGTAGGAAAGTCTCGTGGTTCCGGTAACTTGTGGTTGGCCAATAACGGCAAGGTGGATGCTTCGACCTCCGCCGACATGCCCACCCAGGTGCTGCTGGGGCACCTTCCCTTTCACTTCGCTCCGCGGATGGACAGGACTCTTCTCATTGGCCTGGCCTCGGGGATCACCGCCGGCTCGATCCTCAGCGAACCGGTGGGGCACTTGGACATCCTGGAAATCGAACCGGCCATCATCGAGGCCACCCGGTATTTTGAAGAGTGGAACAACCGCCCCTTGGCTGACCCTCGGGTCAAGGTGGTGGCCAACGACGCTCGCAACCATCTGTTCCTCACCGAGGAGCCCTACGACGTCATCATCAGCGAACCCAGCAACCCTTGGATTTCAGGGGTTAGCAACTTGTTTACCGAAGAATTCTTCACCTTGGGGCGAGATCGGCTGAGGGAGGACGGGGTGTTCTGCCAATGGATTCAGCTCTACGGCATGGGCACCGAAGACATGAAGATGCTGCTGCGGACCTTTCGCTCCGTCTTTCCCCATGCGTGGGTTTACTCCACGGTGGAGGCTGGGGATCTGGTGCTGGTGGGGTCGCGGCGGCCCCTGGCCTTGGATGTGGAAAAGGTGGAGAGAATGGTGAGAGAGCCACGTGCGGCTCAGGATCTGGCCCGGGTTGGGGTGCATTCGGTGGCGGATCTGATGACCTGGTTCTTGATGGACTCCGACGGCCTGGATGGAGTGCAGGAATTGGGTATCCTCAACACTGACGACAACATGCACATCGAGTTCTCTGCCCCCAGAATGCTTCACTACATCACCGAGGACCAGAATTATCAGGTCCTCCTCCAGGCGGCGCAGGGCCCCTGGCAGGTGATTGATGCCGCCCTTTCCCAATCCTCTTCCCCCGAGGCTGCCGCGTTTTATCGGCGGCTGAAGGATGCCTACGTTGCCAGGGAGCGGTACGGAGAGGGAATCCTGGCGGCCCTGCGGTCTCTTGCTCGGGAGCCAGATGACGAGGCCTTGCGGCGCGAGACAGAGGACATGAGAGCGATGGTTCTGGAAGCAGCGCACCGGGAGGAAGAAAAGGCCCGGGAGCATCGAACCGGGGGGGATCGCCGAAACTGACCTCCCTGTTTCTGGTTTTTTACCCTCAGATCCCCAAAGAAGTTGACGGCCACTGGGGAGTATCGGCTACCTTCTTCGCTGCGTATCCTACACGCCGTCCTCCGACCGGGGGGCGACCGGGCGAAACCCTCGTCTCTTCCAGGGGGAAGGGACGGGCAGGTGTGCGGTGTCCATGATTGCCAGCCAGCCCGGCGTTGATGCCCTCAGCAGCCGATTCGGGGAGAGAGTGAGCCTGGGTTTGGGACCCCTGGTGGGTGCTCGGCTGCTTGTAGTGGGGAGAGATGACGCCTTGCTTCAGGACCTCCGCCGGGCGGTAGGGGCGGGAGGTGAGATCTGCGTCATCGCTCCCAACATCCCATCAGGAACCTGGGAGGAGGTCAACGGGTGGGGGACAGTGGTGTCCTATCCGTCCCTGACGTCAGCGCCAATCCATCCCGAGTCCGTCGACGGGGCGGTGTGGGTCGCCTCTCTGGCCCGGATCGAAGAGCCTGATGTGGTGGCGGGCTTTCGGGAGGTCTATGCCCTCCTCCGTACCAAGGGAAAGCTCATCCTCATCCAGCCCACCCACCCCAAGAACCCCATGGCTCGCTGGGTCACCTGGCCCTATCACGCCTGGGCAGGAAGCCGCTACACCTCTCGCCAACTCCACGGAATGCTGGAGAGGGCCTCCTTCTGGGAGTGCGGCATCCTGGAGAAGGTGGGGGTCACCAACGTAGTGCTGATGCAGGGGGAGAAGTTCAGCAACCGGGACCAGCCCGACGAGATCTGGACCGAGTCCCAGATCCTCAGGGCCATCCGAGTCGTGGCCCCCGGGGCCGGTCGATAACGAGGAGTCTCGGGGCGCCCTCCCAGGAGCCCCCCAGCGTCTATTCGTCGTCGTCGAAATCGTCTTCGTTCATGCCCCGGGCCAGGAAGCCTGAGCCGGGAAATCCAAACCGACGGCGAGCCAATCCGGTGAGGCGAAGGATCTCCTCCACCAACCCCGAGCCGATGTACGCCCCCGCCACCAGGATCAGGACCATGGTGGCATGGAAGAAGAGGGCAGCGGCGAGGGTGCCGAACACGAAGGTGGCAAACCCGGCCATGACCGGCAAGGTGGGCTTGAACCACTTGGTGGTACGAAAGCGCACGTTGCTGACCATCAGGTAGCTGAGCAGGAGGGTGAACACCAGGACCAGGAGGTGATTCTCCACCTCTCGGGGAGCCACCTTGTGGTGGTGGACCACCAGAGACGCCACGGTCATTCCCGCAGTGGTGATGGTCAGGCCCGAAGAGAAGCGAGGGTCTGAGGCCCCTGTCTGGACGTTGAAGCGGGCCAGCCGGAGGGCACCTCCCAGAGTGAACAGGAAGGCCACCACAAACCCCGCAGTCCCGTAGGCATCCAACCCCCACTTGTAAAGGAGCACGCCAGGAGCGACCCCGAAGGCCACCACGTCCGCCAGGGAATCGAACTGGACTCCGAAATCGCTCTGAGTTCGGGTCAACCGGGCGACCGGCCCATCCAGCATGTCGAACAGGCCGGCGACAATGATGAACACTGCGGCGCGGAAGAACACGTCGATCTCCCCTGGGGCGGCCCCTGCGGAGAGCATGATGGAATACAGCCCACAATAGAGGCTGGAGGCGGTAAACAGGTTGGCGGGACGGAGGACATATCGGAGCATCGGCTGGGAGGACCCCCGAGGCGGCACCCGCATCAGACGGGCAAACTCGAAGCAGTGTAGGGAAGGAGGGCTCTCCTCGCAAGGAAAATCAGCCAGAGGCCGGAGGTGGAGAGATCCCTCCCAGGAATCGAGCGTGCAGGGCTTGAACCCCTTCGGTTACTTGTTCCCTTGGCAACAAGAAGGAGACTCCATAGGGGGAAGCGAGGCACTCCACCGGGGCGATGCCTCGTGCTCCCAACGTCGCCAGGGATCCGGTGAGGATGGGTCCAGATGCCCCGACGCCGGCACCGGCCAGGGTTACGCTCCCGCAGTGGACCTCCAGGCGAGCGAGGAAGGGGGGGGTGTTCAGGAGATCCTTCAGGGCTGAGGCCACATCGGGCTGGCATCGAGGGTCCAACCACAAGGAAAGCCCTTCTTCGTCCCCCCGGCTCTGACGCCACCTCACCCCCTGGGAATCGAGGGCCAGGAGCAGGTCGCCGGCCTTCGTCAGTGGAAGGGAGGATACCAGCCGGGGCACGAACGCTTCCCCTGCCACAGCCACCACCCGGGGTGAAGAAGGGGGGGCAGAGCCCTCGGACACCACTCGGGTTCCCGGGCCGGGGGCGAAAGTGGAGCGGGCCCAGATGGCCACTCCGGCTTGCCTGGCGTGTTCCACGGCGGTTGCTGCCAACACCTTGGCTCCCCCGTGGGCCAGCTCCAGAACCTCGCCGTGGCTCAGTTGGGCGAGGGGGCGGGCGTCGGCAACGACCCGGGGATCGGCGGTCCATACCCCATCCACATCCGAGCAGATCTCACACCGATCCGCTTCCAGGGCGGCGGCCAGGGCGACGGCGGTGGTGTCGGAACCTCCCCGGCCCAAGGTGGTGACCTCCTTGTTACGGCTCACCCCCTGATAGCCGGCGACGATGACCACAAACCCCTGGTCAATGGCCTGAAGAATACGTCCAGGACGGACTTCAACCACTCGGGCATCGAAGTGACGCTCATCGGTGATGATGCCGCTCTGGCTTCCGGTGAAGGAGATGGCTGGGTGCCCCAGGTCGTGGATGGCCATGGCGAGAAGAGCCATGGTGATGCGTTCCCCCACGCTCACCAGCATGTCCAGTTCCCGTTGGGCAGGGGAGGCACTGACCTGCCTGGCCAGATCCATCAAGGAGTCGGTGGTCTTGCCCATGGCGGACACCACCACCACCGGCTGGTCTCCTCCCGCCCGGCAGGCAGCCACCCGTCGGGCGACTCCACGGATCTTGTCGATGTCGGCGACGGACGAGCCACCGTACTTCTGGACGACGATGCCCATGGATCCGTGATGCAGAGGGAAAGGGGTGGGATGAAAGGGGAGGGGAGGCCCCGGGGGAAAGAAGCCCGAACTAGAAGGGATCGGGGGGCGGTGGAGGCGGAGGCGGAGGCGGCTCCTCAGGGGGAGCGCCTTGATCGGCCACCCCAACTCCATCGGCAAGGCCCAGCGGAGCAGCGAACGCCGCAGGAGTAGAGGCCATCAGCAGGCCCGCTGCGGCGAACAGGGCGAATGTCTGCTTCATCCTACCCTCCGTCCTCGCTCCGGCCATCCCCTGGGATGGGGCTCCTGCCGGATGCAATGGGCAATGTAAATGCTTCCGCAGGAGGGATGTCAAGGAGAGAATGTCATCGGAGATTCGGCGTGGATCTCCTTGCCCGTCTTCCCCAGATCACCCCCATGCCGACCAGGACCAGGAGCGGGGCCCTGTTCTGGGGATGAAGAGGGGATGAAGGGAGCCCCGACGCTACGCATCCACAGCCGTCGGACGGTGCGTCTTCGTCGTTGGTGTCGTCATCCCCGCTGGGAGAAGTGTCGTCATCCCCGGGCGTTTCGATTTCGGGGAGGGTCAGATCCACTTCGGGAAACTCGTTGAGGGAGGAGGCCAGGGCCAGGGCCTCCTCGGTGGTGGCGTCTGCGAGAACGTGGAATCGCCACGCCTGGCCCGCCTCGGGCAGGAGGGTGGTTTCCGAAAAAGTCACCGTTCCCTCTGCAGCGGACACCAGAGCCGCCAGGTGAACGGTTGCTGTTTCCTTGATGAGCCAGGTGCTCTCGGCGAGGCCCAGGAGCCCATTGGCCAGGGACACGGTGAAGGAGTCGCCTCCTCGCAGGTCGGCAAGGGGAATCTCCTCCACCCGATCAGAGAACAGGGCGGGGGTCCATCTCAACACGTCCAGGGAAAGGGGAAAGGAAACCGAGGCGGTGCGCTGGGAGGAGCCCTCGGAAGCTGCGGAGAGGGCCACGGTAACCCGGGCATGGCGGGAGTCCGCAGTGCTCTGTTCCCAGGTCAGAGTCACGGTGCGGTCCTCTGCGAGGGCAGACAGCTTCAGGGGGGCATCGGTGAGAGAGAAGGGAGGATCGCTTCCCTCCACGACCTCGGTGAAAGCCCCGGTAGCGGAATCCACCCGCACCGTGCTCCCTGGAGCGGCTCCTGCCTTCTCCAAAAGGGTCAGGGCGACCTCCTCAGCCAGGGTACGGGCGGTTTCGGCGTGACCCCTGGCATAGGCCACCTCGGTGTCAAAGGGGCTCCAGCCGGTGGAATCGCTGACCTGGGCCAGGGCCAGCTCCCGATCCGCTTCCACCAGGGAAGAGGAGCCGGGGTCCAGGCTCTCCACCAGGGAGTGGGCCGCTGCCACCATGGATCGAGCCGCTGCCACCTCGGTCAGCACCAGGTTGTCCATCTCCGAATCCCCGAAGGAACCCAGTCCCCCCATCCATCGCCCCACGTTCTGGGTGTCGTCAGGCTGCCAGGTGCCGTCGGGGGAGGGAGGAAGGGCCGCCGGGGGGGCCACCAACGCCGAATCTCGGAGAGCGTCGCGAAAACCGGCAAGGGTTCCTACGACATAGCCGTTGTCCTCGTCGGCCTGTACCTCCTCCTCGTAAGCGGCAATGGCCTCCTTGCGAGCCACGAAGGCCGGTCCCAGGTAGCAGGAAAGCTCGCCGGTGGCCATCAACTCCCCGTCGTTGAAGAAGGTGTAGTGGAGGGAGACTTGGCCCTCTGCTGCCTCGAAGCCTCGTCCGGCAAGCATCACGTCCACTCCATCCAGGGAATACCAGGGCTCGGGAGTCACTCCAGGATGCCAGTAGGAAAAAAGGTTCTTGGGCATGAGGAGGAGGTTTCGTCCCCTCTCCTCCATCAACGGGGCCATTCCCGGAGAGAACTGTCCTTCCTGGACAAACACGGCTGGTGAAACCGTCAACCCCGCCTCGGCAAACACGGCGTCGTTCAGATCGAGCGATTGAATCAGGTCCTGGGGAGGCCAGGCCAGGAACAACTGATCCGAGTAGTGAAAGGAGATGAGTTCCACCTGTCCTCCATCAACAAGATTCTTCAGCCTGACCAGATCACTGGGAAATCTCGTCATGAGCACTTCGGCGAATCTCCCTTGCATCTCGATGCTGAAGGCCCAGGTGGGGTGCCTTTCTAAGATGTCCAGGACGGGAAGAAAGCTCTCTCGGATGATGGCGTCCTCCACCGAGGCTTCGTCGGTGGGCCAGTCGCCAAAGTCCAGGCCAAGGGACTCGGGGAATCCGTCCAAGCCTCCCGCGCAGTACTGGATGTTGAAGTGAAACAGCCCCACCGAATAGCGAACCTCCGGCAGGGGAGGAGGGCCCGCCATCGCCGAAGCAGTGAGGAGGAGGAGGGAGGGCAGGGAGACGGCCGAAATCAACCATCGAAAGTGAGGCGTCATGGGGACATGGTACGGCGGACGGAGACCGGGAGATAGACGTGCCTCCAGGTCACCTCAAGGCAAAGTCGTCCAGGAGGATGCGGTTCTGCCCCCGGTCGGTCGAAAAGAATCCGGTGGCGTCCTGGAGCATCAGGAACTTGATTCGAGAGGTGTCGAGGGCTCCTCCTCCTCCCTGGCCGCCGATGGTCCGGAAATCTCCAGGCATGGAAAAAACGAGACCCACCCAGCCGTCGTCGGGGGCCACCGAAATGGCGGGAGAGGAATAGCGAGCCCCATCGGCCTCCACTGCAAACAGGAACAGACGCGCCGGGAAAGCCTCCACTTTGACCGCCAGCTTCACTTCCCGCGGGGAAATCGCGCCGGGCTCCAAGGCCAGGTAGATCAGATCATCCTCCCGGGCAGCCACAGTGGTCTGCCACAGAAGGGCCCCATTTCCCGAGCGGGCGCGTTCCGGACCTCGGGCATGCTGGATGTCCCCCTTGCCGGCGTAATGTGCCGAATGTCTCCACCCTCGCGCCCCCTCCTCAAAGTCGAATGAGACAGGAAGAACCCGAATAGTTTCCATTACTTCAGTCAACTTGGCGAGGCGCGCCTGGGCTGGATCGGACCACAGGGGCTGGTCGGGATGCTGCTCCACCACCGCCCGGTAGGCAGCGGCGGCCTGGGGAGAGCCCTGCTTTTCCTCCGCCTGGGCTATGCGGTACAGCAGCTCGGCGCGGCGGGCGGGATCCAGGCCGGGGAGGTTCAGTGCCTTGCGGTATTGGGCGATGGAGGCGGAGTAGTCCCCCATTCCTGATTCCAGGAACAGACCGTCTCCCAAGAGATGGCGGGCGGTTTCGTGGGGATCGCTGATCTCTGGAGTCGCCGAAGGAGAGGGAGGATTTCCGAGGGACGAGTCAGGTAGGAGGGGCTCGCCGCAGCCCAGGAGCCCGGTGAGGAGCAGGGGATTCATCGCTCTGGAAAGGAAAATCAACCGCATGGGGAGTCAACCCACGAACTTGTAGCCCACCCCGTGGATGGTCTCGATGTATTTGTCCCGGGGGCCGTCTCCCCCCAGCTTGCGGCGGACATTGAGGACGTGGGTGTCCACGGTGCGGGTGGAAACCTCGGCGTCGTAGTTCCACACCTGTTCCAGCAAGACATCCCGGGTGAGCACCTGACCCCGATGGCGGATGAGAAAACGAAGCAGCTCCATCTCCTTGGCGGAGAGGCGGGTGGGTTCCCCCCTCACGTCGATTTCGTAGGTGGTGAAATTGACGGTGATCCCGTCAAAGGTGTGGACGTCCTGTTCGTTCTGGGGCACGTCGAAGCGTCGCAGCAAGGCCTTGACCCGGGCGTGCAACTCCAGCAGGGAGAAGGGTTTGGTGACGTAATCGTCCCCACCGATGTCAAAGCCGGTGAGCTTGTCTACCTCCTCGCCCTTGGCGGTGAGGAAGAGGACGGGATGGGTGAATCCCTCCTGACGCAACTTCTCGCACACTTCATAGCCGTGCATCCCCGGCAGCATGACGTCCAGGAGAATCAGGTTGGGCTGCTTTTCCCGAGCGAGGCGCAGCCCGTCATCCCCCCGCGCCGCCTTCCAAACCTCGTAGCCTTGGAGTTGGAAGAAGTCCACCAGGGAGGAGAGGATGTGGGCTTCGTCTTCTACGATGAGAATGGACTTCATGAATCGGCCCCTCTTTCCTTGGGTTGGGTCACGACAGGTCCCGGGGGTTGGGTGCGGAGGGGAAGGACGATGGCGAAGGTGCTGCCCTCTCCCTTTTTGCTGTCCACGCGGATGGTGCCGGAGTGGGCGTCCACGATGGCCTTGACGATGGCCAGGCCCAGGCCGGCTCCCCGCGTGTCGCGGGTCAAGGTATCGCCGCCACGATAGAACTTGTCAAAGATATGGCGGAGATCCTTGGCGTCGATGCCTTCCCCCCGATCCTTCACCTCCAGCACCACCGAGTCCATCTCCCTCCGGGCTGTCAGCCGGATGTGCTTGTGATCCTTGGAGTATTTCACCGCGTTGGAGACGAGGTTCACCAGGGCCTGCACCAGGGCATCGGCATCGAACCAGGTGGAAGGAAGATCGGGGGCGACCTCTACCTCAAAGACAAACCCCTCTCCCCTCACATAGTCAGTGGTGATCTTTTCCACCTGGCGGGCGCAGTCTCCCACGTTGCCGGGGGCGAACCGGAACTTCTTGCGGCCCTCTTCGATACGGGCGAAGTCCAGGACGTTGTTGATCAGGCGGGACAGGCGCTCGCTCTCTGACACGATGGTCTGGTAGTACTGCATCCGCTTGTCCTCGGTGGGGACCGCTCCCATGGCCAGCATCTCTCCCATCAGGCGGATGGTGGTGATGGGGGTGCGAAGCTCATGGGATACGTTGCTGACGAAATCGGTGCGGAGGCGGGCGATTTCCATCTCTCGCAGCACCGCTCGGGCGGTGACCAGGGCTCCCAGGAGGATGAGAAGGGTGAAGGCACCCACCATGCCCAGTCGCAGTCGTCTCTCCCGAGTGGCCATGGCCTCGGTATGAGAGGAATCCCCTCGTCCCACCACCAGGACCGTTCCCGGCACCCAGGGTTCCAGAGGATACACCGCTCCTTCCGAGGGGGAGCGCAAGGGAAGGGGCCCTGCCTGGACCTCGGTCAGGCGCACCAGGAGTTCGGGATTGGCCTGGGTGGCCCCGGCGATCCGTTGGTGGAGGGGAGCGAGGATGTGGTCCTCGTCCAGGGTGAACAAGAACTGGCGCTTGACCCCCTTGGAAGCCCAGCGGGTGCGGGCGACCAGTACCCGTTGGGATCCCAGGCTCTGGCGGAGGTAGCGAATCCGTGGTTCTCCCGGAGCCGGCGCGTCTTCCCGGAGGACCGAGAGCAATCGCAGGGTCAGCTCCTGATTCACCTGCCGCCGCCGGGCCCTCTCCAGGAACAGGCGGGCCGAATCCAGGTCGGGGCGCTTGTCCAGGGAGGTGTGGCTGTTCCCGGCGAAGTGTTCCACGATCCGGCTGGCCAGGACCGCCTCGGCAAATCCCCCATAAGTCCAATTGCCAAAGGTGGTCAGATCCCGCAGGAGGGAAGCCCTCGCTCGATCCGCCTCGGCATGTTTGCCTTCCGCCTCCATGGCCACGGCGGACTGATGGCGGGCCAGCAGGTTCAGGGGAATGCCGTTCCAGTCCTGGTCGGGGGAATTCTCAGCCGCGATGCGCTCCCACACGGCCCGCGCCTCTGCAGGGCGGGAGGCCTTGAGAAGGGAGCGGGCCAGGGCGTTTCGGGCGATGGCCTTGCCCCGTTCCCCGGGGATGCTGCCGATGGCGCGGGCGTAGAGCTCGGCGGCCCGGACGGGGTCTCCATCCTGGATTTCCGCCTCCTCGGCGATCCGGAAGGTCTCCCCCATGAAAGAGCGATCCACATCTCCTCCCCTTCGGGTGGCAGCGTCCTCGGCGAGGATGTGTCCGGCGGGAGGGTGAACGATGGAGTGATTGGCGTCGAGGATGAGCAGGCCGTCGATATCGGGGTGGGCAGCCAGGAGGGGATCGGCGGCCAAGGCGGGGTCTCGAATCCAGGTCTCTCCTCCCTGGTCGATGGCCTTCAAGATGGGGGTTTCGATGTCGGCGAAGCGAGATTCCACCTCCCGGTAGAGGTCCGCCGCCACGCGCTCGCAGCGTTCCTGAAACTGGGCGCGGGCCGCCAGGGCCTCGGATCGCACTGAAAGGGCGGCGAAATAAGCCATGACGATCCCCGGCACCCCCACCAGGAGGGCGAGGAGGGGCACCACCCGAGGGATGGCCCGGGGGTTTCGTCGCAAACGCCGCCAGGCGCCCTGGAAAATCGACACACCCCTATTGAACCTGCCTTTTGGGGAGGCGGTCAACGTGGAGGGGCAAGTCCGTCCGTCGTTGCGCTCAGGGAGGCCCATTGCTATCAATGTGCCCCTTCCCGCTGGCCGGGGCCCTCGCCATCTTGGAGAGGGGATCGAGGTATACAGTGCAGCCCGAGGATCCCATCACCCCTCCTCCCTCCCCGGATGGGGAAGGGCCTGGCCCGGGGCAGGACGGCTCGCCTCCTGCTCCAGGAGGGCACATCCCGGTCTTCCCCCTCCCTCGCCGGTTGGCCCTCAAGAGGTGGCGCCCTTATCGGGACGATCCGGAGATGTTGCGGGAGATCATTCGCCGCCTCCGCCAGTTTCCCTACATGACGGCCTCGTTCATCGCTTTGTGCGTCGTCCTCTATGGAATGATGGTGGTGGTGGGGTATCCCCCCTCCTTCCTGGCCCCTGCGGCGCTGGGAACCGAGATCCCTCCCCTGTTCGGGGCGGTGGTGGGCCCTCGCATGGTGGGAGTCCCCCTGGCCCAGATGGAGTGGTGGCGAGCCCTCTCCGCCGCCCTCCTCCACGGATCCGTCCTCCATCTGGCGGTCAACGGCATCATGCTTTTCACCTTGGGTCAGATCACCGAGAACGTGTTCGGGACGGTGCGGTTCTTCGTGTTGTGCGTGATCTCTGCCCTGGGGTGCGGCCTCTTGTCGGCCTTCATGAATCCTGCGGGGGTGTCGGTGGGAGCATCGGGGGTGCTCATGGGCCTGGTGGGGGCGGGGATCGCGTTTGGGTTTCGCCACCGCTCCCGCATTCCCGGCGCCCTTCTTCCCATGTTCAGCACCAACCTGTCGGTGTACGCGATCATGGTCTTCGCCATGGCGCTCCTGCCCGGGCTTCCGGTGGATCATGCGGGGCATCTGGGTGGATTTCTATCGGGAGTGGTGGGAGGAGCCCTGTTTCGTCCCTTGGTGTTGGATCCTCCGGGAGTGCGAGCCTCCCTGTGGCCCCTGGCTCCCTCGTTCTCTCTGGCTTGTGCCGCACTGGGAGTGACTCTCTTCCAGGTGGCCCCCTCCATCGCCACCGTTCAGGACCATCTGGCGGTCCCCCACCTGAGGCAGGCGGAGGAGATGCTGGGGAGAGGCAAGGTGGCTGAGGCCAGCGCCCAGGTGGAGCTGGCCCTGAAGAAGGCCCCCGACGATCCCTTTGTCCTCTACGCCGCTGCCACCCTTTATCTCAGTGTCGACCAGTGGGCAGGAGCCATCGGCGCCTTTGATCGTTTCGCCGCCCGTCTGCCTCCCCAGAGTTGGCCTGATGGTACGGGGAACAACTACGCCTGGGCCCTGTTCTGCGGTTTGCCAGAGGACAGGACGGCGACGGAAAGGGGCCTCGCCCTGGTGAACATGGATCTCAGCAAGAGCCCCTCCGATCCCACCCTCCTGAACACCCTCGCCTATGGCCAGTGGCTCCAGGGACAATATCTGGAGTCCTTCAAGACCATTGAAAAAACCATGCAGGTGGGAGGGGTGACGGAGAGGGGGAATGACATCTACCTCTATGTGATGGCCCGGGCCGGCATCGGTGATCGGGAGGGGGCCCGAAAGGTGCTGGACGACGCCATCCTCGCCTGGCCTGGAGGGGTGCTGAGGGCCGAAGCCCAGAGGGCCCTTCAAGAGGGATGGTTCCCCGGTGGCCCGCCCTTGGAGGAGGAACCCCCGGGCATTCAGAAGCTCGTTCTTGACCCCGTCCCCGCTGCCGAGTTGGTCAAGGGAAGGAACCGTCCCGCCCCGCCTTCCTCCGTGGCCCCATCTTCCGTTCCCGAAGTTTCTTCACCCGGCGATTCCCGCCAGGACCCTGGAAAGGATGGAACGGACGGGAAGGAAGGAGACCCGGCCCCATCCACCCCGACTCCCTCCGGAGGACCGGCCTCACCACCTGTCGTTCCTACCCCAGAAGATTCTTCGCCCTGGGAGCCCCCCGCTGCTGAATGGATGGGGGTGGAGCCTCCGTCTCCTTCTCCTTCATCCGAAAAAAAGTGAAATAGCCTCAGAAGTCGGAGCGTAGGTCGCCATGAGACGAGCGCAGGAAAGACCTGAAAGCGCCGTCCTGGAGACCTTCATGTTTCGCACCACCCTGGACTCTTCTCTCGGCCGTTCCTTCCTGCAAAGCATCGTGGTGGCGGTGGTGTTGCCGGTCCTCTTCGGTGCCCTCGCCCTCTCCTCCCTTCTTCCCGGAGTGGCCTCGTTCATGGCGGAAGCCGATTCCCTGGCCCAAGCCCAGGGACGGGTGGCCTGGGTGGAGGAGGAGATCCTGGATGTCCGCAGCGCCGACCGGATTCCCCTTCTTCCCCGGCCCTCGGCGGGCCTGCTCACCCTCGCTCGCTGACCCCAGCAGAAACGGAAGCCCGGTGTCCAACCTCCCCGCACTCTCTCAAGGAACTCGACCCATGACCCAGACTCGAACCGGCAGCGATGGCATTTTGGTGACCCTCCTCAAGCTGGCGGCCTTGATCGTCATCGCCATGGTGGCCTTGAAAATCCTGGCTCTGGTGTTCGCCATGACCGTCACCCTCCTGGCCCTCCTCATTCCGGTGGCGGCGGCAGTGCTGGTGGTGTGGATGCTGGTGAAATTGTTCCAGAAGGGGTGAAAGTGAGGGCCCCGCAGCGGCGCCCCTCCCTCCTTCGTCTCACAAGGCCGGCCTTTCCTCTACCCCACCACGCCCCCGGCCGTTCCTCCCAGAAAACTCACCAGCACCCGGTCAGGATCCTTCATGGCCTCGGGAGTGGCGGCCAGGATTCGCAGATCGGCCCTGTCCTTCAAGGCCTTCAGGGAAGGTTCCAACTCTGACGAGGTGGAATCCAGCCACCCCGGCCAGGAGACGATGAACAGGCGGGGAGGGACTGCGGAAGCAGGCAGGAGGGTCAGGGCCTTTCCGGCGCTTTGGAGCACTCCTCCGGGATCGGGCCACGCCGCCTCCACCGGTTGCAGAAGGGGCAGGAGATCGGCTTCGTGGAGGACCAGTCGGGGGGTTTCCACCTCTCCCCCGGCAAAGGAGGCACAGCGAAGGGGAACCCGCTGGTCTCGAAGCAGTCTTCCCAGCACATACGCCATGGTTCGCGCCGCCAGTCCCGCCGGTGTACCCATGGGAGCCTCCCGGTTCACCAGGAGGAGGGCGGGGGCAAAGGTGGGAGGGGGTTCCTGTTCCCGCCCTCGGAACAGCAGGCCACCGGCGTGATATCGGCGCATCAACTCGTAATCGGGGAGCACCAGTTGGGTGTGGAGGAGGGAGCGGAAATCCCCGTGTCGATCCACCCCGGTCACTCCGCCCACCGCTGCTCCTCTTTCCTCGGGATCGGTCTGGCTGCGGGCGGCCTCAGCTCCCCTCTCCAGAAGACGGCGAATCATCGGGGAGCGGGCGGAGAGGCGATCTTCCGCCGCCCAGGCCCTCGCCAGGGGGCGGAGATCCCGAGGCAGTTCAGGACCAAGGGCCCGGAGCCGGGTCAGCAGATCCTGGGGAAGATCAGCCAGATTCTTTTCCAACCGCTCCGCCGATCCGCTCCCCAGGAGGGCGCCAGCAGGGGGCTTTTCGGCCACCGGCCAGGCGGCGGGAGGGCGGTCATCCTCGGGAGGAAGGGCGAGGACCTGACTGACCAGGGATTCCAGGGCGGCGCAGGCTCTTTCGGCGGGAACTCCCGGCGGAAGGCGAAGGGTCGGGGCCACTCCCACTCCGTCCAGGAGGAGATGCACCACCGCTGCCATCAGATCCGGCCAGAGGCGATGCTGGTCGGGCTTCAGGGCGTTACATCGGGACAGGGTGATCAGGCCCCGATGGACCTCGCCCATGGGAGGAACCTGAGCCAGGGTTCGCCGGAGAGCCGGGCCGGCATGGGGGTGAAGAAGCATCTCCGCAGCCAGGGCAAAGGGAAGGGGGCGATCCCCCAGTGCGGCAGTTCGCACCGTCTGGGACAACTTGGGAAGCTCCTGGGGGCGTCCTCCTCCTGGCCACACCCTGGCCAAGGATTCCAGCATCACCTTCTGCCCTGCCAGCCACATGGGCAGGGGATCCCGGGATGTGGGGCCATCCACGGGGCGAATCCCCAAGTCGGTGGTATCCCATAGCCGCAGGGCATGATCTCCGCACCCCGCTGCCAGCCAGCGTCCATCGGGAGAGAACGCCACCGACCACACCCAGTCGGCGGTGGTGTGGACCCGCAGCACCTGGCGGCTGGTGAGATCCCACACCCTCACCGTCTTGTCCCTCCCCGCCGTGGCCACCAGGCGTCCATCGGGAGAGGCGGCGACCCCCAGCACCGAGCCCTCGTGGCCGCGCAGGATCACCTCGGCGCGGAAGTCCGACAGGCTCCAGGCCCTCACCTCTCCATCGGAAGCTCCCGAGAGAAGGAAACGCCCGTCAGGACTGAAGGAAAGGGCCCGGACGCCACCGCCATGCCCCAGCATCTGGGGGCCCACTTCCCCATCGGGGAGGGCGTGCAGGCGCACCGCGTGATCCAACCCACCGGTGGCCAGCCAGCGACCGTCGGGGGAGAAGGAGACGTTGAGGACCTGGGTGTTGTT
>CAYRTW010000041.1:0-30041 GCA_964426935.1 uncultured Rickettsiales bacterium | reverse complement strand
CTCAGAGAGGAGACGGAACCCCTGGTGAGGGGACACGCCGCCTGGGCCCTGGGGAGACTGGCCGGTGAGAAGGCCATTGGCGCCCTCAACGACGCCGAGGCGATGGACGCGGACTCCTTCGTCCGGGAAGAGGCCCGGGAAGCCCTGAGTGCAGCAAAAGCAAGGGGCATGTCAATTCTTTCGCAATGAAGTGTTCCGGGGAGAAACTCCTTGCAAAATTTGCCTTTTGAACCACAATTCGGGGAGAAGAGCTGGGGATTGTCCAGCTCCTCTTGGCGGGTTTCATCTCCTTCCTCACTGGCGAGACGATCTGCCACAACCTCCTCACGCGGAGAGAATCATGAAGCGGTACGGTTTCCTTGTTGGCGCGGCACTTGGTCTTGCTCTGCTGGCGGCGGCCCCGGAAAAAGCTGCCGAAGCATCCCAATTCCAGCGCATCTCCCTGGAGTCCCTCACCCGAACTTCGGAGGAAGTGGTTCGGGGCAAGGTGGTGGAAGTGGTCAGTCGCTGGTCAGACGATCAGGAGGCCATCTTCACCTACGCCATCATTGAAGTGAGCCGAGGCATCCGAGGAGGCCTTTCCCAAGGGGAGCGCATTGTCGTCAAGGAAGTGGGCGGCGAAGTGGGTGGGTACGGAATGGCGGCCATCGGCTTCCCCTCCTTCACCGTGGGAGACGATCTGGTCATGTTCCTCACCCGTTGGGACGATGACGGCAACTTCCGGGTCCAGGGCTATGGCCAGGGCTTCTATCGGGTGCAGATGAAGGGGGCCAAGGGTTCCCTGGTGCTGAAGCCCGGTCCGGTTCAGGACAGCCCGGCCCAGGATCCGGTGGTGACGGAGACTCCCATCACTCCGGACAGCGACCTGGAAACCGTGCTGACCCGCATCAAGGGTGTGAAGTAACCCGTCCCCAACCACTTTTTCCGGCTCCGGCCGGTTCGTGAGGATCCATGAAGCGCAACATCATTCTTGGTCTGACCACGGCGGGGCTCGCCACTCTGGCCGTAGGCAGCGTGTGGGGCTACAGCCTCATCAGCCCCAACCGCACCTGGGCCACCCTGCCCGTCAACGTGAAGGTGATGAGCTCGGGGGAGAACTCGGTGAAGTCTCCCGATCCAGACTTTGGCGTCACCGCCCTGGTCAACGCCCTGAACTCATCCAATGCCTGGAATGGGACCATCCCCGGGATCGTCTCCGCCAGTTCCACCGCCACCGCATATGTATTGGGGGATGGCACCCCCACCATCTCCTTCACCGATCCTTTGCACTACTGCTCGGGTAGCTGCCTGGCGGTGACCCTGACCGGTTACTATCACAACGCCGGAGGAGGGGTGTACAGCATCGACGACGCCGATGTCTTTACCAACCCCAAGACCTCCCTGAACTTCAACAGCGAAACCGAAGTGTCCGACCCGTCGTGCACCAAGGGCTACTACCTGGAGGGGATCATGGTCCATGAGGTGGGGCATGTGTTGGGCCTGGGACACTCCACCAACGCTTCCGCCACCATGTATTCCTACGTCAGCCAGTGTGATGCTGGGGAAAAGGTCATCCATTCCGACGATCAGAGCGGTATCAACTACCTGTACTGATGGACCCCCTGGAGCCCCGGTTTCCCGCCTCCCCGGTGGGGTCGGGGACGGGTGTCCCTCTTCGACTTTCAGTAAGCGTCGTTTCCTTTCCAGCCTGGCCCGGGGCCCTTGATGAGGTTCTTGGTCCCCATCTTCTCCTCCCAGTAATACATCCCTCCACCGATGTGGTAGACCGACTGGTAACCCAGTCCGAAGATGTATTGAGCGGCGCCTCCGCCGGCAATTCCTTTGTTGTCCAGAACGAACACCGGACGGGTCTTGGGACCGAGCTCAGCGAGGCGCTTGGGAAGGTCGTCCACCGGGATGTTGTAGGCCTGGGCCAGATGCCCCTCGGCGTATTCCCAGCCGGGGCGGATGTCCACCAGCAGGTATTCAGGGAGCTCCTTCCACATCCGCAGCGCCTTGGCGGGGGTGATATCGTCGGTGTAGGAGAGCCCCTCCTCCTTGGCCAGCTTGGCTTCGTCGTCCCGGAAACCCCGATTGCCCGCAGTGGTGGCCAGGCTCAGCACCGTCTCCACGTCGGGTTTACCCCTTTCGGCGAAGCGGACCACCCGCTGCTTGTCTACCAGATAGACAGTGCGGTAGGTGAGGGGAACCCCCTTGCGAGCCGCCCACCACGCCTGGGCCACCTGAAGACCATCGTCCACCAGCAGGGGAAAGGAGAGGTTGAGCTTGCGGGCGAAGTTGCGATGGGACTCGGTTCCGGCCTGGTTGACCCCGAACACCTTCACCGAGGCGGCGGTGAACTCATCCAGGCGGGCGTTGAACTCCGCCAGTTGCTCGGAACAGGTGGGAGTGTCGTCTCCAGGATAGAACACCAGGACAAAGGAGAAGTTGCCCGCCAGATCGTGGGTGCTGACCTGCTGCCCGTCGTGCCCCCGCAGGGTGAAATGGGGAGACAGGGAGCCCACATGCAAGGGAAAGGGGGGCTCCAAGGCGTTGATGAGGGGGCGGGCAATCTTGCCGAGAACACTCTTGAAACCGATGGCCATGGGATTCTCCTGAGAGGGGGCGAGGGTACCGGCGATGGACCTGTCTTTCAACCCAAAACCTTTACAGCAGGGGCAACTTCACGCAGGATGCGCCCGCGCAAGCCCTTCCCCATTGAGGACAGCATGGCCCCCTCCTCCCGATCTCTGCGAAGCCGCGGCCTGGACCTCCTGGCCCTGGTGATTCGCCTTCCCCTGATTGTCCTGGAAAAGACCGTTCCTGGGCTGAAGCCCACCACCATCAAGTCGGAGGAGGTGGTCGCCAAAGGAGCGGTGTACACCCCTTCCAGTGCGGCCACTTCGGGGTACAGCGGTCCGGCAGGAAAGCCCTCGGTGGACACCCACATGGAGGCGGCGCACTCCGCTGGGGCCAAGGCCGACGCTGAGGGGTACTACCCGGTCACCCGGATCGGGGCTCTCAAGGATGGGGTGGTCATGGTGGTGAGGCCGGCGGGCAAGGAGGTGGCCCTGGCCATGGTGGGAGGTGAATACCGGGCTGTCGATAACACCTGCCCCCACGCTGGGGGCTCCCTGGCAGATGGGGATCTGGACGATCAGGGCAACCTGACCTGCTCCCTGCACGGATGGAGCTTCTCCACCGCCACCGGCAAGTCAGAAAACTCTCCCGGGGCCTCCATCGCTGTTTATCCGGTGAAAGTGGTTGAGGGCCAGGTCATGATCAAGGCCTGATGCTCTCGCTCCCTTTGGTGCTCCGGTGACTCCGAAGCAACGCCTTCTCACCCTTCTTCGTCCTCATCTGGGAACCCTTCTCCTGGCCGCTGGGCTGATGGCTGCCGTGGCGGCGAGCCGTGGGGCCACGGTGTTTCTGGTTCGGGAAGTGCTGGACGAGGCCCTGGCGGCCAGCAGCGTTTCCCGATTGCTGTGGGTCTCCCTGGCCTTCATCGTGGTCAATGCCGTTCACGGGGGCGCAGAATTCGGTCGTACCGCCTTGACCAAGGGAGTCGGGTTGAAGGTGACGGCCCAGATGCGGGCTGACCTGTTCCAGCGAATCCAGGCCCTGTCCCTGTCCCAGCAGGCCCGGTATCCGGTGGGGGATCTGATGGCCAGGGTGACCCACGACACTGCCGCCGCTCACTGGGCGGTGGCGGCGGCGGTGACCGCCCTGCAGAAGCCATTGACGGTGGTGGTGCTGCTGGTGGCGGCGGTGATGCAGCAGCCGAAGCTGACAGCGGTGGCCGTTCTGGCGATTCCTCTGGCGGGCATTCCCGTCCTGGCTTTTTCCCGCAGGGTTCGGCGCCTGTCTCGGGAGCAGGCCCATTCCCTGGGGCAGCTTTCGGCGACCCTCCAGGAATCTCTTTCAGGTCAGCGGGTGGTCAAGGCGTTCTCGGGGGAGGACGTGGAGGCGCAGAAATTTGCCACGCGAAGTCAAAACCAGTTGAAACTCCAAGGAAAATCTCTCCTGGCTCAGGCGGGAAGCGGGCCGGTGGTGGAGGTGGTGGCCTCGGTGGCGGTGGCGGTGGTCTTGTACATTGGCGGCCTGGAGGTCATGGCGGGGAGGACCACCCCGGGGAGCCTTTTGGCGTTTCTGGTCTCCTTGGGGCTCATGACCGACCCCCTCAAGGGAATCGCTCAGCTTCAGGGCTTGATCCAGCAGTCCCTGGCGGCGGCGGAGAGGGTGTTTGCTCTGAGCGAGGAGATTCCCGACATCGAAGATCTCCCAGGTGCCAGGGCTCTCGATGAGGGACCACTGGGAGTGGACCTCCAGGCAGTCACTTTCAGCTATGGGCGGGGGGAGGAAGGAGTGAAGGGGGTTTCCCTTCAGGCGTCACCTGGGGAGATGGTGGCCCTGGTAGGAGAGAGTGGCTCGGGAAAGACCACGGTCTTGTCCCTGATCCAGCGCCTCTACGATCCCCAGGAGGGCTGGGTGTGCGTGGGGGGAAGGGAGGTCCAGTCGATCCAGGTTTCTTCCCTGCGAAGGAAGGTGGCCTGGGTGGGACAGGATGCCTTTCTGTTTGATGACACTGTGGCCGGAAACATCGCTTATGGGCTGAAGGACGTCCCTGAGGGCGCCATAAAAAAAGCGGCTCGCGATGCCTATGCCCATGATTTCATTGCTTCTCTGCCCCTGGGATATCAGACCAGGGTGGGGCAACGGGGGGAGGCCCTCTCCGCCGGACAGCGACAGCGGATCGCCATCGCCCGGGCTTTCCTGAGGGACGCTCCCGTGCTCCTTCTGGACGAGGCGACCTCTCATCTGGACCCCCACAGCGAGGCGGAGGTGGAGGAGAGTCTTTTGGCGCTGATGCGAGACCGGACGGTGCTGGTGGTGGCCCATCGTCTGGCCACCGTTCAGAGGGCCCATCGCATCGTGGTGCTCAAGGAGGGGAGAAAGGTGGAAGAGGGGAGTCATGCCGATCTCCTCCAGGCGGGAGGAGAATATGCCCGGCTATGGAACCGATCCACCCGCTCTCTGAGGAGTGATTCGTGACGGAAAGGGACGGGGAGGATCCTTCCCGGAGGGACGATCCGATCCAATCCTCGTCGATGGAAGAGGGAAATGCGTCTCATACAAGCTGGTTTCGCCTCGGACTGGGTTGGTGCATCGGCGTACTGGTCTCCCTGAGCCATGCCACGCTCCGAGTGGAGAGGCGAGGCCGGGAGGCGGTGGATGCCCTGCGGAGCCGAGGCGAGGGGTATGCCTATGGCTTCTGGCACGGGCGACAGTGGGTGCTTTTGGGAGCCCATCGGGGGGAACGCTGCGCCATCATGGTCAGCATGAGCCGGGACGGGGACCTCCAGGAGCAGGTGTGTCTTCGGTTTGGCTATCGGGTGATGCGGGGTTCCACCTCCCGGGGGGGGAGACGGGCCCTGCGGGAGCTTTCCCGGGCGGTCACCGAAGGATGGAACCCCGCCATTGCCCTGGATGGCCCTCGGGGCCCCAAGGAGAAGGCCCAAGCCGGGCTGGTGGCCCTGGCGCGTCATCACCACCTGTGGGTGGTTCCCCTGGCGGCGGCATCGCGACGGCGAAGAATCCTGGGGAGCTGGGACGGCGCCGAGATCCCCATGCCCTTTACCTCGGCAGTTGTGGTCTATGGGGAGCCGTTTCGGGTGGAGGATCTTTCGTCAGGAACGGGACCGGGGGCGACCGCACGGGGCACGGAGGAACTTCAGAGGAGGCTGGATGAGGCCACGGTGGAGGCCGAGAAGTGGCGGCAACGCTGACCTTCAGCACCCGGGGTCGGCGGCGATGTCTTCGGTGGTTCGGGGAAGGAGGACGAGGGGCACGCGGGAGGCCTCCATCTCGGTGGCCTTCACATCAATGCAGGACTCGGTGATTCCATCGGGACACAGGCCGCATTCAATTCCCAAGGAGGTGGTCAGCTCACAGGTGGCCCCCTCCCCGCCCAGCCAACTATCGAATGCTGAAAGATCAATGATTCCAGAGAGATCTCCGTCGACAATCGTGCCAAAACTGGAAGCGAAGCGGCCGGCGATGGAGGTGTCGGACAGGTCCAGCACCGCTCCCCCCACGTCGAAGTGAAAGTCGGCGGGGCCGACCTCGAAGTAGGGGTTGCTGAAACTCCCTTCCACCGCGTCGGTCAGGGGAATGGTTTCGTAACAGAGCTCCTGGTGGACGGTGCCTCCCTCATCCTCGCTTCCGATGGCAGCGGTCATGTCGATGGTGCTGGCGGTATGTCCGTCCACCCCCATCAAGAGCTGGAAATCGAAGTACACCCATAGGATGGATCCCACCGCAGCCGGCTCCCAGGTGGCGGTGGTCAGGTCGACCAGATAGACCGCCCCATCCAGGTCCCCTTCTTCGGGATCGGGGGTGGTGTCATCGTCGGCGGCGGATGTGTCATCGTCGGTCGGGGGAGTGGAGTCGTCATCAAGGGGGGAAGAGTCATCGTCGGGGGGAGTGGAGTCGTCATCCGGCGGGGTGGAATCGTCATCCGGGGAAGAAGAGTCATCGTCGATGCTTGGGGAGGTGTCGTCGTCCACCACCGCTCCCCCATCGTCGTCGTCTGAGTTGGATGGATCTCCCGAATCGGCACAGGCCGCCCAGGAAGAGGCGAGCAGAAACACCAAGAGGCGAGGCAGGGGGAATTGCACCATGAACGGACTCCAGCCCGGTGGAGGCAAGGTACCACGCCCTGACGAGGGGACGCAGGAGTTCCTTTCTGGAGGGCAAGGAGGGGCCGTGTCAGGGAGAAGGTTTTTGGGGGGAAACCTGCACCCCCCAATCCGCCACCAGCCGTCCCTCCCGCACCGTCAACCCGGCGACCTGGGCCTGTACCTCCAACCCCTGGAGGGCCAATCGCTGTGCTGTGGAAAACTCCCCCATCCAGTCCACCGGCCCTCGCACCGCCCCGGTCCACAATCCCACTCCCAGAGCCAACCACTTTCCAGTTCCATCCGCAGAAATCGCTCGCAAACCCTCGATTCCCAAGGACAAAGCCCCCTTTTCTCCCACGCCCACCCTGGCGGTACAGGTCAGGTCCACCGTGCCGCATCCTTTGGCCAGATCCCACACCCTCAACCCCAACTCAAGGCCGTCCCCGGTTCCCGACAGGGAGAGCAGGTCCAACTCGAATCCTCCTTGTGGATCGGGTTTTCCCCTCCCGTTGTACCGCAGAGGAAGCTTGCCCCGTCGATAGAGGTTTCCCACCGCTGCCCGCAGGAAACCGGGGGAAATCGCCATGGAAAGATCCGCAGGTCGGCCCTCCACATCGGAGCGGGTCACCCGTGAACGGCGGTCGTCCGGCACCTGCTGGGGCAGAGAGGACCGGGCGACATCCGATTCTGCGGCACCAGGGAGGTCCGTATCGGCCCCCAGAAACAGGGCTCCATCCAGGGAAGTGGTATCGATGCGAACGATGTGAACGGGGAGCCCAGCGATGTCATAGGAGGGCAAGGTGAACAACTGCACGTCCCCGATGGCCTTCTGGATGAGAAACTCCACGGTGCGGAGTGAGGCAGTCGTCAGTTGATCCACCAGGGAAGTGAGGGCAGTGACCATCCAATCCCCGGCGCCGGGGAGCTTCTCCAGCACGGAAATGGCCTTGTGGGCAGAAAGTTGACCGATGCGGGGACCAAATGCGGCTTGGAGCCTGGATTTCCCCACCTGGGAGGCGAGATCCAGGCGGAAATCCGCCAGGCGGGAAAGGGCCGCAAAGATGCGGGCCCCCTCGGGGTGGGCTCGGCCGTACACCGAAACCTTTCCCTCCCCTCGGGTCTCCAGGGCCAACACTTCATCCGGAAAGCCGAGGGAAAGCCGGGTGCCTACTTCCAGCCCGATGCAGTCCTGGCAGTCGGAACGAAAATGAAGGGCCAGCTTCGCCAATTCGGCGGTGACCCGAATGCCGGGAATCCGTTTGTCGATGAAATCAGGAAGGGGGAGGTCGGCCCCAAATTCCCGGTCGAATTTCCGGGGCAGGGCCCCTCCTGCCACTGCTTGGGCCAGGGTCCGATTCACCAGGTCCTCGGAGAGGCGCAGCCCCACCTGATAGGATCCAGGCGGCAGGGAGTCGACCCCGGGGGCGGCATTCTGCCCCTCCTTCTGGCGTTGATCCCGCAGGGCCCCCAGGTCGGCGCAGGGCACCGTGGCGCATCCGGCGAGAAGGGCCAGGAGGAGGAGGGAGGACACCAGGGAACGGAAGATCGGTAACGTCTGGAACATGGTGAATGGGGACTCGGGGTGGCTCTCAGGGAGCGATGTTCTTGCCGTCAGGACCAGGAATGGCGGCGTGACCAGCGTTGTAGTGGCTGGAAATGGTGCCCGCCCTCTTGGTGACCACCGCCACCAGGTTGTCCAGGTTGGCATAGGCGAAGCTGTTGACCATGGAGTCGGGTACCGAGCCGCCGATGTCGCTCTGGGCCTGGTAGTGAAGAAGGGTTCGTCCATCGGGGAGGGCCATCAGGAACCAGGCGCCGGCGTTCACCGGGGTCAACACCGCCTTGGTGACCTCGGCGGCCTGGAGATTGGGGAACTTCCCCGCCGCCACCGCTCTCTGGACTCTCCCGGCTGCATCGTCGGCAAGCTGCCAGATTCTTTCCCAGATCTTGCCACCGGATGCAGCAAACAGTACGGAATTGTTTCGGATTTTTACCACCCACTGCCGATTGGCCACCAGGGCCGAATCCAGGTTCATATATTGATACAAGACCACCGACCCTGCCCCCTGGTTCTCCAGGATCACCGCCTCTTTGATCTTGGGCATGTATTGTTCGTCGTGATCTCCATCGGCAAAGGTCAGCCACAGGTTGCGGGGGGAGTGGGGAACCACCTGAATGACCATGCCCAGCTTGGCGGTCTCCTTGCCGATCTTGAAGCTTTTCTTGACCGGCTTTCCCAGCGCCAGATTGGCCCAGTCCGCCTCGCTGAAGGTGGGGAACCCCCGGCTCTGGCGGCCCTTCAACAAGGGGGCCTCCTTCTCCACCGCCGCCTTGAGCTCAGGACCGGTGAGGTTGGCGGCGTGCGCTTGGGAAGACACGCTCAACAGGCCGAAAAGAAAGGCAAAAGCGAGATGACGGAGTGTAGACATGATCCTCCCTCGGGTCGCGGAGGCGACGCACGGGCGACATCATACGTGGCTCGGAACGGACGGGGGACCACCCCCTCTCATTCAGTCTCGAAGGGAGAGGAG
Source organism: uncultured Rickettsiales bacterium (assembly GCA_964426935.1). Taxonomy (GTDB): domain Bacteria; phylum Myxococcota_A; class UBA796; order UBA9615; family JAKLKC01; genus CAYRTW01. The sequence continues at coordinate 20,851 of CAYRTW010000041.1, read as the reverse complement.
GAGAAACCGGTGGCTTGCCTTTCGCGTACCATGCCGCAGTCTCTTCCTGGCTCGCAGAGGTCACCTTGCGCGTCTCCCTGATTCATCCCGGCTCTGACTATCGTCGCACCGCCGGAGCCCTGGGACGGTTTCTCTCCCCAGTGCCCCTGTTGGGGATCGCTTCCCTGGCGGCGGTGCTGGAGAGGGAGGGTCATCTCGTTCAGGTGATCGACCAGTTTGCCCTTCGCATCTCCCCCGAAGACCTGGTGGAGCGCTTGCGGGCCTTTCAGACGGAGGCGGTGGGTTTTTCGGTGCTGACCCCCAACATGGCGGCGGTCAAGGAGGTTCTGCCCCTGCTGCGGCGCTCCCTGCCGGGAGTTCCAGTCATTCTTGGCAACATCCATCCCACCCGCTTCCACCGGGAGCTTTGCCAGAGGGGAGAGGCCGACGTGTGCGTGCGTGGAGAAGCAGATGAGACCTTGCCGGACCTCATTGACGCTCTCAGCCGAGGTCGAGGTCTGGCTTCGGTGGCAGGAATCTCCTTCCGAAGTCCTTCCGGCGAAGTGGTGACCACCGGCCCGCGTCCGTTGGTGGCCGATCTGGATTCCCTGCCCCTTCCCGCCTGGCACCTTTTCGATCTGGACCTCTACGCGAGAGACCCGATGATCGCTTCTCGCCGTCCGGTGGTGCCGGTGCAGACCAGCCGGGGCTGTGCGTATTCCTGCGATTTTTGTGCTCAAGGGGAAGTGTTCGAGGGGGTGAGGCAGCGAACGATTGCCTCTGTCGTGGACGAGATGATCACCCTTTCTGATCGTCTCTCGGTACATGATTTTGGATTTATTGACGCCTATTTTCCCCTGAACCGCCGCCAGGGCATGGCTTTTTGCTCCGAGCTGCGCCGCCGAGGCGTGGAAAAGCGCTTCCAGTGGATCTCCGAGACCCGGGTGGACAAGGTGGACCTGGAAATGCTGCAAGAGATGAAGGAGTGCGGCTGTCGTCTGCTGATGTATGGAATCGAGGTGGGGGACGCAAAGGTGCTTCAGGAGAGCAACAAACGGACCCAGTTGGAGCAGGCCCGGGACGCGGTCCGGTGGACCCGAGAGGCGGGAATCCTGGCCATGGGGCTGTTCATTCTTGGGTTGCCTGGGGATGATCGGCGGAGCTGTCAGAGGACGGCAGCCTTCGCCAGGGAGCTGGGCTGTGACATTGCCAAGTTCAACATCGCAGTGCCCTACCCTGGCTCTCCGTTCTACGAGCGCTATCGGGAGGAAGAGGGGGCGGTGGACGTGTTCGACGAGCCAGAGAGGTACAGCTCCTGGCAGCTTCTGGGGAAGGGTCCGGTGTATGCGCCGCCGGGGATGAGTCGGGCAGAGATCTCCTGGTTGCAACGCACGGCGATGCTGCGCTTCTACGCTCGACCCTCTTTTATTCGTCAGGCCCTGGCCCGCCGCTCTGTGGATCCCCTGGACATGGTGAGGGGGGCGTCAGCCCTGGTGAGGGATGGGCTCCGGGCGGGAGCGCGACAAAGGGAGGGACGTAGCGCAAGGAGCGACTCCCCTTGAGTCAGGAGAGGGCCGCCGGAGTGCGTCCGGACCCCCCCGTCCACAAGGATCTGACATAGGCGGTAAGGAGGGTGCCCGCTCCTTGAGCGAGTCGGTGGGGCGGAAGGCTCTGCTCCTTCAGATACCGCCACGCCATGGTGGGGCGCAGATAGAACTCCATCATCGCCCTGCGTTGAAGCTGCACCAGCTCCGAGGCCGGTAGGGTTTCCCCCGCCAGGAGGTGATCGGCGTCGTTGAGGGTGGCATCGAACCATCCCGAGTACTTCCAGGTGGGTTGCCCCTCCAGGCGATGTTTGTACTGCTCCCACATCCGCGCTCCGGGAAAGGGGGTGGCGATGTTGAACTTCACCAGATCGGGGCTGATCTCCCGGGCAAAGTGGATGGTCTTCTCGATCTGCTCCCGGGACTCGCCGGGCATGCCAATGACGAACAGGCCGAAGGTGAGGATGCCCAACTCCCGGCACCACCGCACCGCGTCCCTGGCCCGGTCGGTGCCGGCTTCCTTGTTCATCAACGCCAGGGTGCCTTCATCTCCCGACTCGATGCCGAACTGGATGAACCGCAAGCCCACATCCCGGGCGGTTCGCAGCAGGGGTTCGTTCACCAGGTCCACCCGGGTTTCGGTAAACCAGGTCAGCTTCTGATGCAGCTCTCTCTCTCGCAACGCTCCGGCGAAGGCGTCCAATTGCTTTCGGCTGAATGGAAAGATGGCGTCAATGAACCCGAAGGTGGACACCGAGAAGGTGCGCCAGGCCCATTCCATCTCCGCCACCACCTTCTTCATGCTGCGCTTGCGGAGCTTGGGATAGATGACGTCTTGGGAGCAGAAGGTGCAGCTATAGGGACAACCCCGGGAGGCCTGGATGGACAGAGCGCGGCCAGAAATAGCAGCAAATCCAAGGGGTTCAGCCAGATAGGTTTCATCCGCCAAGAGGTCCCAGGCAGGGTAGGGGAGGGAGTCCAGGTCCTCCAGAATGGGGCGGTCGGGGTTGTGGCGGATGGTCTCCCCGTCCCTCCAGGTCACTCCTGACACCTCCGACAGGTCTCGTCCCTCCCGCCACGCCCGGCACACCTCCAGCATGGTGATTTCTCCCTCCCCCCTCACCGCCGCGTCACACAGCCGGGCCTCCACCACCTCTCGGGAGAAGTAGGTGGCGTGGATGTTCCCCAGAACGACCCGGGCTTCCGGGAGTCGGGCCTTCAACAGCGGGACGGCTTCTTCGACCCCCTCCATGGCGAAGGTCAGACAGGAATACCCCACCACATCGGGCTTCCAGGGTTCGATCACTTCTCTGAGCAGACGGGGATTGTCCCAGCGGCGGACATGCTGATCCACGATGCGAACTTCAAACCCATCCCGGCGCAACACCGAGGCGATGTATGCCAGGCCAGTGGGAGGCGCGGGGGCCGCCATGGCGTAGTGTGCGTAGCTGCCCAGTCGCTGTTGAGTGCGGGCGCCGGGATTGATGAGCAGGACCCGCATGGGGAATCTCCGTGAACGACCCCGGTGGGGGACCGGCGTCGGCTCAGAATACGCGCCTCGGGAGGCGAAGGTGTCAGGGAGGAGGTGAGGTGGGGGCAGCCTCATCCCTCCCCACCCAGACCCGCAGGGGAGAATATCCGGCAGGGGGAAGGGCCTGATGGAGGAGAATGTAGACGGACCGGCCATCGGGAAGCCACCACTTCAACTCGGAAAGAGTCTCCGGTGGCGGATTCCATAAAAGCGGAGAAGACGATTCTGGGGAAGGAATCGCCGACCGCGTCCATCGAGCGAGTTCTCGTCGACGATCTCCCACCCCCGTTCCCCGTATCACCCCACCTTCCGGGGGCACCAGGGGGAGGGACCAGGGAGGGTAGGGTGGGAGGGCCACCGAGGGTTCCTTGGGGATGGACCACAAGGGGCCGTACAGGCGTCGCCCTCCCCGATCTTCAGCCAGGTCCTCCACCCACCAGGCCTCCGCCTCTCCGGAAATGGCGTAGGGAACGCGATGGTGCAGGCCTGAGGCCGGTACCGTCGTTGTTGCCACCGCCTCCCTTCCCACCTCGCTTCCGCCCCCATCCTCTCCAACCCGGCGCCACAGCCTCACCCCGGGATGACCGGTGGGGACTCGGGCCGAGAGATCGACCCCCGCCTCCTCCTCTCCTACCGTCCCGCCCAGGCCGACAACCTCCAAGAAACCCGGTCTCGGCACGGCTTGGGGACTGGCCCAGACGATCCCGCCTCCTTCTTCAGTGACTCGAAGCCAGACGGATGGAGCGTGAGTGGGCACTGGGAGGTCGAAATCCCCGACCAACGTCAGGGGGTGGGTCTGGTCTCCAGGAATTTCCGTCACCACGCTCCCCCCCACCATCACCTGGGCGCTGACCACCGGGTTCTCCCCTGCATACCGCAGGGAGATATGAGAGATTCCCTTGGAGTTTTGATGGGTTGCCTTGAACCACAGCAGAGGGCGATGGCCTGTGGTGGCATACACTCCCTCTCCCCTCAGGCCTCCATACAGGGCTTCGCGCCCCAGCGTCTCCAAAGGCACCGCCGCCAGCCCTCCAGGATGGCCTCCCCACACCGTTCGACCCAGGTGCCCGTCGTGGCCATCCCCGGCGGCGATGAACCTCAGGGGAAGTCCGCGAAGCACCGCCTCGGTCACCGTCCCTTCCGGCACCGCTCCTGGGACTGCCTCCGGAGCCAGGGAGTCCATGGACTGCCCGTGGGCCGAATACACCTCCACCACTCCCATGGTGTGGATCTCCACCCGGTCTCCCCCATCGCCCATCCAGGGAGAGGCTGAGGTGTGGGGAACAACCAGGGCCTCCCGACCCTTCAACCAGCGGTACAGGCGCGAGGGATCGACGGCATAGGGCCCCGGCTCCCGGGGAGGAGGATCGGGGGCGAGCCGGGCCAGCGATACCTCCCACCAGCTATGGGCGGCGCGGTCGTTGATGTCCAAATCGCCAGGATCATTCGGAAAATAGACGCATCGGTGACCACTTACGTCGTATTCAAAGGCGTCCAGGGTGGCAAAGGTTCCCGGGCGTTGGGCCTCCTGGCTCGCCCTTCTCCCCTCCTGCCAACTCTTGGAGGTCACCTGCCACGCATGCTCGGTCAGGGCGGCGAAATCCACTTTTGCCACCTCCCGAGCGTGGTGGAAGGCGCCCTCTGCGCTTCCCGAGCCATCGGAGGCTTGGGTATGACCGTGAAGATCTCCGAACCAGATCCGAGGTCCCGTGCCCCCCACCTCCGTGGGATTGCTGCGACCGGTCAGCGTTCGATCTCCGACCCGGGCCTCCACCGTCATCCAGGCAAATCCCTTCTGCACTGGCGCCGTTGTCGATACGGACTGGGGTTCCCCCCGTGCCCCGGTCGTGGCGGTGAACGTCCAAGGGGAGGCCCCTGATGCCTCCGCCAGGGCGGCGGTCCCGGTGAAGGTGATTCCCGAAATGGCGTTGCGGAACCGATCTTCCAAACCAACAGTCAGGTTCATCGGAGCGGAGGGTTGGGTCTGGGAAGGAATCAGAATCCGCAAGCCGGCGGGAGGACCGGCCCTCACCCGCCAGACGCCGAGGACGGGCATTTCCTGAAAGGGACCTCCCTGTCCCGTCCGGGCCAGGACCACGGGAAGCAGGCGCTCCTGAGTGAATCGCTGCACGGAAAGATCGTTCAGGACAAGCTCTAGCCGATCTCCCTCCCGGAAGCCCAAAGCTCCCAGATCCACTTCCAAGGGGGCGGGATCCACTCCCTCCCTTCCACGACCCACCCGCACCTCACGGGGTGACGACGAGGAGGAGCGATGCAGGATGGCGCGGGCGTGCCCGGGTTCATCCGGCCTGTCCACCTGGGGAGTTCCCCCTCCGGCTCCAAACCAGGGGTGGGGGAGGAGCACCACGGCGAAGCAAGGGGAGGGGAGGAGGGCTGGGGAGTGGATGGACAGGGTAAGAGAGGCGGTCTCCCCAGCAACCAAGGGCGAGGTCTCTCCCAAGGCAACGGAAAAGCGACAGGGGGCCGGAGGAGCCCCCTCTCCACACCCCAAGGCCACCAGCAAAGCCAGGCCCAAAGCCCAGGTCCACCCCTTTCCCCATCGTCGGGAGGGCGAATGGTGAAGGTTCCCCCCCTGTGATAGAACCCTGTTCCTCATGGCATCCCCAGTGTATGACGCAAGACCGGGGGCGTCGAGGTCCGGGGCGGGAGGGGCGTTTGCCGTTTCCGCCGGGCTTTCTCTCCTCTTCTTCCTTTCCTATTGCCACGCCGGAATCAACCTGTCGGACGAAGGGGTGTGGGTTTCTGCGGCAGTCCTCATGAAACAGGGGGTCTCCCCCTACACCGACTACCTGTCACCCCATCTCTCCCTGCTTCCCTGGATCTATGCCGGCCTGTTCGCGATGACCGGTCCCAGCCTTCTGGCGGTGCGGCAGCTTTGTGCGGTCCTCAAGGCCCTGGCGGTGGGACTGGCCCTGTTGGGAGGCCGAAAGATTCGGGAGGGTCCGGGGAAAGTGGGGTGGATTCCCGCGTTGGCGATGACCATGGCGGCGGGGCCCTGGCACAAAACTCCCGCAGTCCTGGGGCAGGCCCTCACCGCCTGGCTGCTGCTGCGATGGCTGGAGTCCCCCACGATGGCGAGGGGAGCGTTGCTGGGATTGTGCCAGGGGCTCCTGATGACCGTGGACGCTTCCAATAACGTCTGGCCGGTCCTGGGAACCGCCTTGGCCCTGGGGCTCATCGGCAGTCTGGTCACAGGTGGGGACAGGAGGAAAAGAGGGTTGGGAATGGGGGGAGCCTGGCTTGCCGGGATGACCCTGGGACTCCTGCCGCTGGGAGTGGTCCTGTGGCCGCGCCGGAACGCCTTCTCTCTTCAGGTGCCGGAGGGACCTCTTCCGTTTGATCCCGCCTGGGTCATTGAATCCTCCTGGTTGGGGTTTCCCGACCTCCTTTCCCTGGCTCTGAGAGGGGAGGGAAGGGCCCACGATCTGGCCTTCGGGATGGCCCTGGATCTCTGTGTGATCGTGGCCGGACTGGGAATGTGGAGGGGGATATCCGGGCTGGGAGGAAAATCCGGAGAAAATGCCCCTGGGGAGGAGAGGAGGGGAAGGATGTGTCTGGGGCTGGCCTGTCTCGCCGTCCTCGCCCTGGTGAAGATCGGAATCCGGGCCGATCCTCCCCATCTGTTTCAAAATGCCCATCCCTTCTGGATGCTGGGAATCTTCCTGGTGGGGGAAAGGGGATGGGTTCCTTCCTTGAAATGGAGAGGGGGAGGGCGACTCCTGTCTTCGCTGGCTCTGGGTGTGGCTCTGCTGTCCGTCTCGGTGGTCAGTTTTACCCATCCCGATCCGTACTACATCGGTTCGGTGATGGCGTTGCGGCAGGCCGAGGTCCCCCTGTCCCTCCCCGGCACCGGTTTGTGGGATCGGGGACCCCTGGTCGAGGACCTTACCCGGGCCACCGAGTATCTGAAATCCCATGCTGCCAAAGGGGACACCCTCTTCGCCCTGCCCACCTGCCCCCTCTTTCACTTCCTGACCGGCATGAGGAACGGCATCCGCCCCATCTGGGTGGCCCCTCCTCAAAAGGGGGAGTTCCAGATGACCCGGGCCTACGTCTGGGAGGTGGAGAACCGCCGTCCCGACTGGGTCATCTGGGATCGGGGCCCCTTCATCCACGGGGACTCCACCACCTTGGCCAGGAAGGCGGAGGCCCTGGTGGAGGTGCTGGAGAGACGCTATCGGGTGGAGGCCACCTTCGGACCCTTCCAGATCCGCCGCCGCCTGACCGGGGAGGAGGGGGGGCGATGACGGCTGGATTTTTCAAGGGAAGTCGCTCCTGGTTCCTGGGCCTGATCGGCGCGGTCATGCTGGTAGGGCTCACCCACGGGGCCTCTCTCCCCTTCGGAGGAGTAGGGGAGTACCACGGGGAGGTCGCCTGGTTTGGAATCGCTCCGGGAAAGGAGATTCTGGAGGTTCTGGTGCCCCGGGGCCCCCAGCAGGTGCTGGCCTCGTGGGGGCAGGGGCAGGGGGCGGTGTCCATGGCGGGTTCGGATCGGCTGCTGACCCTGACCCTGGCGGGGCGGGAGCACATCGTCTCCTATCACCCCTTCATGTGCTTCTTCACTCCATGGATGGTGGATCTGTGGCTGGCGGTTCCCCTCCTGCTGGCGATGGGACCAAACCTCCTGGCGCTGAAGGCCTTTGCCCTCTTCAACATGAGCCTCTATGCCGCCCTGGCCTGGGCCTTCGCTCGGAGTTGGCTGGGGCCCCGCACGGCCCTGGTGGCGGCCCTGCTCCTGGCCTGGGATCCCTACCCCATGGTTCTCCATCGCGCCCTCCCTGGCCCCCTTCGCCTCTCCGCCATGGGGATGCTGGCCCTCCTTGCCTGGGAGAGGGATCGGGTGGGTTCCTCGCCGCGAAGTCGTGTCCTGGGTGGATTCCTTCTGGGCTTCGGTCTGACCAACTCGCTGATGTTCGGCTGGTGGGTGCTGGGAGCCATTGTCTTCGCTCAACTGAATGGGCTCCTGCGGCGGTGGGGAAGGGGCGGCATTCTCCAGGTGGGTGGGGGATTCCTGCTGGGTGCGTCCCCGATCGCCGTCTACAACCTGTTCACCTTTGGGACCGTGGCCTTCATCGCCCGCAACCTTCACCAGACGGACATTGGAGTGCCTACCCTGGCCCTGTTGAGCAACGTTCGTATTCGGATACAGCAATTAGGAGCATTGTTCGATTTTGCCCCCTTCCTGAAATATTACGCGGGGATGGATCTTCCTGGAAATCCAGTAGCTTTGCCGATTTTTATCGCCGCCTGCGGTTTTCTGGTTTATCGGGGATGGGGGATGAAAATCCCTCCAGAGAAGGGGGCGTCCCCCTCCTCCCGACCCGGTGAAGATCTTCTCGATCCCTCCCGGGCCCGGGCCCTGCTGCTGGTCATGGCCACCCTCTGGGCCTGCACTCCCCTGACCCTCTCCTCCTTGGGTCCCCATCACCTGGCTCTCGCTCTTCCATTTCCCCATCTGGTCCTGGCCTCGGTCCTGGTGGCCCTGTGGCGGGCGGGGGGCAGGGGAGCCTCGGCAGGACGACGATTGGGACGATGGCTGGCCCTCGCTGCCGCTATCGCCTGGACCCTCGCCGCAGGTCGCTTCACCGTCGCTTGGGTGGAGGCCCTGGCTCGCACCGGAGGGACCCGGATGTGGAGCGACGCGGTGGTCCGTCTGACCGAAGATCTGGAAACCCAAGGCATCCTCCGTCCCATCGCCATCCAGCCTCAGCCCTTCTTCAACGTTCTCTTTCTGAGCGGAGGGCAGGTGAGGGTGGATAATCCATACGGTGTTGATTTTTCCACTGGACGAGGAGACCTGGGAGGGGTGTATCAGGCCGCCCTGGCCAATCCAGAATCCCGGTTTCTGAGAAAGGTGCTCCCCGATCTCCTCACCGCTCGGGACCAGGAGGGGAACGACCCCCACTTCACTCGCTTCCAGGGATGGGTGGCGGAGGCAGGTGGGGTCCTTCGGGAGGTGGGGCGATGGGAGGAGGGAGGGGGCGGCCTGGGATTTATTCTCTATCGGGTGGAGAAGAGCGGGGATCCTGGCGGGTCTACGGCGCCCGTCCCCATCCGTTCGGGGTCCCCTTGATGGCCAGACCCAGGAGACCCACCAAGGCCAGAAGCAAGGTGGGGGTGAACAGAGACCATTTGGCGGCGTTTCCCCAGGCCGCCAGGGCTTCCGCTGTGGGGGAGGGGGTGGGCCAGCTCAGGAGCACCATGAAAATCCCAGCATTTTCAAGGTAATCTGCCAGCAGAGCCAGGAAGGGGAGCAGGCAAAGAATCCGCCAGGGGCTGGATTTTCCCATCAGACGCATTCCGCACAGACCGATCACCGCCCCGTAGAAGCCAGCGTAGACCCAGGGGTAGAGGAGATCGAGAAGCTCGGCCTTCAGGTAGATTTCCCGGCCCTCTTTCCCAAAGGCATCCAGCCGACTTCTCAGATCGTCCCGGCTGAAAAACAGAGCCAGGTCGGGGACGCCCACCCCTCCTGAATACACCTTGATGCGGTTCTCGGCGGCGGTGAGGACGGAGATGATTCCCACCATCACCAGGAAGAGGAGGCCGGCACGGGGCCAGGTGATTCGAGAAAGAAACAGGTCCGCGAAGCGTTGGATTTCCTTCATTTCCGCACGGCCTCAGCGAGGTCCACCGAGATGGGACAGTGATCCGAGCCCTGCACCGAGGGGTGAATGGCGGCTCCAGTCACAAACTCCATGGCTCCCGGGGAGGCCAGCACATAATCGATACGCCACCCCACGTTCTTTTCCCGCACCCCGAAACGCTGGCTCCACCAGGTGTAATGCCCTCCCTCCGGGTGGAAGGCGCGGAAGGTGTCCACCCATCCCGAGTCGATCCACCGGCTGAATTCCTCCCTCTCCACCGGCAGGAACCCGGAGATTTTCTCATTCTCTTTGGGCCGGGCGAGGTCAATGGCGGTATGAGCGGTATTGAAGTCCCCCATCACCAGGATGCGCTGCCCCCGTTGTTTATCGTCTTCCAGGAGCTCCCACAGACGCCGGTAGAAATCCAGCTTGTAGGAGACCCGGCTGTTGTCCCTCTCCTTTCCGTTTCCATTGGGGAAATACACGTTGACCACAGTAAGGGCCCCGAAGCGAGCCATCTGCACCCGACCCTCCACATCAAACTCAGGGCGCTCCAGGGAGGAGGACTGATGATCGGGGGCCTGCCGCGTCAACAGCCCCACTCCGCTGTATCCCTTGCGCTCCGCCGCGACGAACCAGGTGGTCCAGCCCGTTGCAGCGCCGATCTCGGGGGGAACCTGATCGGGAAGGGCCCTCACCTCCTGAAGCCCCACCACATCCCCATCACAGCGGGCAAGCCACTGGCCCAACCCCTTGGTGGCGGCAGCCCGAACGCCGTTGATGTTCCAGGAATAGATACGCATGGTGCCTCCAGCGCCTCGGTCGATCCGCCGTGCGCCGGTGGCAGGCTGGCGGAATCCGTGGCGGATGGCAATGGGTGGATGGATCCCCGGGCCTCAAGAAGGGTCCTCCCCATACCCGTCGTCTGCAGGGGTCCACCCCGTGGCCTGAGGGAGGGGTTATGGTCACAACAGCAGGGTGAAACCCTCTCCCCACACCCCCCTTCCTGACTGGGAAAAACTCCTCGCCGCCGAGCGTCACCTTCAACTCCTCGTCCCCGGGCCGGTTCTGGCAGGAGGAACGGCAGCGGCGATGCATGCCAGGCGCCGAACCCGCCTGGACGGGACTCATGTGGTGAGGGACTTCGCGGGAGAGTTACGATGAGGTCCTGTCTGCTTTGGAGGCGGCCGCAGGGTGGCAGACCGAGAGGGTCCTGCGCCCGGTTTTGATTCTGGGCAGGATGGCCCACCTGGGAGAGGAAGTGGATGCGGATGCCCCCCTGCCCGACGACCTGGCTCGGGGCGGGGTCTGATTCCTTACTCGTCCCAGATTCGCCCCGGTGCCCGTGCCCGCATCATCGCCGCGATCTCCGGATGTTCGGGGTAGCGAACCTTGTCCACCCCGGGTTTTCTTTCGCCGATGGCCAGGAGGCGCACCGGTGAGGCACTCCGGTTGATGAAGCTGTGGGCGATGCCGGTGCCTGCGGGGAAGGAAATGAAAAACCCGGCGCGGACGGGGGTTTCCGTGGCCTCCTGCCCCGGCTCGATGATCCGCAAGGAGCACTCCCCGGAAAGGATGAAGATCATCTCCTCTTCAGCAGAGTGGGCATGAGTACAGCTGCTGCGGGCCCCTTCAGGCAGGGTGATGAGCCAGGCCCCCAGGGATTGAGATCCGGATGCCTTGCCCAGATCGATTCCCAGGGTGCCGCCGATGATGCTGGCCAGGAGGGGGGGAAGTTCGGGTTTCCAGTCGGGAAGGGAGGCGGTGTCGAGGACGTAGGGTTTCATGGTCTCCTTCATGAATGAATCACCATAAAGGCATCAGAAAAGCCTTGCAGGAGGGTGAATACAAAAATTCTGGAATCGCTGCTCATTCCCCAGTCAACATCCACTCACACCATGGCCAGGTTCACCCCGGGTTCCGCCGCATCCACATCCTGGGAGGTGAGATCCAGGGAGCCTTCGGGCACGTCAAAGGGGGCGCGTCCCACCTGTCGGGTGCCAAAGGAAGGGATGAAGGGAGCCAGAATGTAGGAGCGGATGCACCACCACCAGAAGCTGACCGGCCTCAGGGAAGGCTCGATCTGGTCGTGGATGAGATGGTGAGCGGCGGGGAGGAGGCTCCAATGCAGACTGGCGTTCTCGTGATGTGCCGCGTGAAGGCCGTTGTTGAACAGCAGAAAATTCACCATGCGTCCGGTGAAACTGCGGGAATGGTTATGTGCTGACCAGGGATCGGCGTGAACGTGTTGTACGTAATTGAAGAACATGATGGTCCACAAGGCAAAGAACGCCGGAATCCCAAAGGCACAGGCCCACACCAGGGCCCCCAGGCGAAATCCGTGCATCCCCACCGCCAGGGCCAGCAGGGCAAGATGGCTCCCCGCCCAGGCCACGTACTGAATCACGATGCGGCGAAACAGGCTGGGATTGTTCTCACGAGCCTTGCGGATGTATGCCTTGATGGGATCGCTCTGCCAGTAGCTCGAAACGAAAAAATACGTCCCTGCTACCAGGAAATTGTGACGATTGGTGTGCCTCCAGGTGATGGTGGCGTCCCCGGCCTTGTTCACCAGACGGTGATGATTCAGGTTATGGGTGGGCACCCAAGCGAAGGTGGGATAACCGTAGAAGATGGAGATGAAGATGGCGAAGACGTTGTTGGACTGCCGATCCATGAAGGTGGGGCAGTGATTGTGATTGTGGGCGATCACTCCCGCCGCCAGGGCCAGGTAGCAGGAAACCGGCATGGCAAAGGGAATCCAACCGGGCTGGAAATACATGGACAGAGCCACAATGGGCATGGCCGCCACCCAGAGGAGGGTGCGAAGGTCGGCACGGTATCGGAGTTGCACGGTGGTCCCGGGGTCAGCGGGAGGGCGGGAGTGGGCTATCCGGCACCCTCTTCGCGGGCGAAGCGCAGAGTATAGGAACCAGAGGGCGGTGGGGGAAAAACCTGCATCCTGCCGACAATAAGGCCACCGCGAAGGGGATTACTACAGATCCACCTGGCAGTGGCCTTCGCCGTCGATGTGTCCCAATGTCTGGGTCAGGAAGGTGACGAAATCCTCCAGAGTGGCCACCTCACCGTATTGCCCCACGTCATAGCCCAGGCTGGCCACCGACACCTGGGCCAACTCCTCCTGGGTGATGGTTCCGCTTCCGTCGGCATCGGCATCGAAGATCGCCTGCCCTCTCACTACGGCGTCGGGGTTCTCCAGGCCATCGTAGAAGAGGTGATCCCCGTGGATGGTGAGTTGGGAGGTGTCGGAGCCTCCCGCAGGAATGGTCAGATCTTCGGGCTCGCAAGCGTAGGCAGTCAGAGTGGCGAAGTCCCAGGAGAAGGCCTTGTCCATTCCACCACAGGTCAGCGTTCCCTCCACATGCACTGAAAAGGCCCCTTCGTTCATCCATTCCAACTGCTCTTCAGAGGCATTCCCCGAGGTGGCTCCCTGGGCTGGGCCCACCGTGGCGTGAACGGAGGAATAGTGGGTGGCGGGGACCTCCACCGTTCCCATGGCGGTGGGGCCGGCCAGGGTCAGATCATAGACCTGAGAGCCTCCGATCTCGCCCACCATCTGACCATCCCCATCCATCAAGGCGCGTGAGGTGAAGGTGACTAAAAAGGCGTCGTAGACGAGGGAACAACCGTCCTCAAACACGTCCTGAGGGATGCCTTCTTCGATGTACTCCTCCCCCCAGGTTTCCAGTTTCCACTCTCCTGATCCACAGCCAGCAAGAAATGAGAGCAGGGACAAGGTCAGAAAAGGACGGCAATGTAGTGACGACATGGGTTCTCCTTGGGTTCAGGCCACAAGTGGAAAATTTCCACCGGGCGGGTTGGGTTTCAGGGAATGCTGATGCCATAGGCGGGGGTGGCGACGAGGCCGAAGGGGGCGGTGTTGGCCAGTTTCCCATCCTCAAGGGTGAGCAGGCCATCCCCATCCCCATCGGGAGTGGACCAGTCCACATAGGAGAGGAGGGCGGGCACGTCCACAGTGATGTTTACTGCGGCGGGGGGAGTCTGGGCGTTCAGGGTGTATACAAATGGAATTCCGGTGATTTCATGGTACAGGGCCATTGAAAAATCAAAGGGAACGGAGGCTCCATTGGTGAGGAGGGCGACACCGCCAAGTCGGGCGATGGGTTTTCCCGTGCCATCACTGGCTCCATCCAGGACCAGACGGGCCGTGGCGTAGTCTCCCTCGTAGCAGTGGGCCGTGCCGACTTCTCTGGCAGACGACAACAGATCCACGGTGAAAGTGCCGGTCAGTTCTCCGGCCACATCTCCGGAAAAGTCGTGGCCGGGGTGGGCGTGGGCCACCGATAGAGGCGAAAGCGGGGTCAGCAGATCCTGGAAGACAGGAGGTAGCAGGGATGCCTCCACCGGAGGGGCCTCCAGGGTCAGGTGAGTCAGGGAGATCCAGGCATCGTCCAGGGTAAGCATCGTCCCGTCGCCAGCGGCGAAGGAGGAGATTGGAGAGAGGGGACCGGCGAAAACGGGAACGTCGAAGGCAGCGCGGCCGGTCGTGTCGCACCCGGTGAGGCCAAGGAATGGAATTCCCAGCAGGCAAATAGAAATAATCCTGGGTTGCCTGCTGCGATGTGTAAATCGTGTGTTCATCAAGCCTCCATCCTCAAGGTGTTTCACATTCGTGCCGAAGCGGTCAGCCGCAGAGCAAACGGGGCCCCGGCGGTGATGTGCAACACCGGCAGTTCGGAGCGGGGTTCCTCCTTGTTCCACCAGGAAGGAAAGAAGAATTCCCCATCCCGCCAGTGGCTCTGAAGGAGGTTGTCCACGGCAATCCCCAGTTCCCACCGCTTCAAGGCGAGGGTGGCGGTCAGATTCACCACCGCAGTGGGGTGGCTTGCGAACCCTCCGGGGAGAGGGCGGGCCCCCAGGAACCAGGCTCTCAAGCCAAAGGACAGTCGAACGCTTGAGGAGCCAACCTTCTTGCCTGGCGACGCCTCTTCCACAAAAATCCCCAAGGATCCCAGCCACCTGGGGGCGTAGGGGATCAATTCACCGGTGTCCTGGTAACGGCCGTCGGCAAAGGTCACCTCTCCCTCCAACCGCAACCAGGGTCGGGGATGTACCGTGGCGCTCCCCTCCACTCCCCAGCGCCGGGTGGCGCCAGTAGCCAGGAATCGGGCGGCGGCGTGGTCAAAAATGATTTCGTTGCCGATGCGGGTGTAGAAGCCAACCACCCGGATTTCCAGGGGTCGCCATCGAAAAAACCGGAGGCCAGCCTGGGCGGTATCCGCAAAGGTGACTGGCGCCTCGTTGTCATCCTCGATTCCTCGCACCTCAGGAGAACGGAAGCCCCGCCCGTAATCTCCCATCACTGCCAGCCCGGGAAGGGGAAGCAGGGAAACCGCCATCTTGGGAGAGGGAAAAAGGGCGGTGGAGGTGGCCCAGGTGGGGGACTCCACCTGCTCTCCGTCATCGTCGATTCGTCGCCACTGGGAAAGCCGAAGGTGATCCAGGCGAATTCCCGGACGAAGTCGGACCTTGTCACCCAACCCCAGGTCCCCTTCTCCCCAGATTGCAGCGTCGCTTTGCAGGACGACGGCCGACACCGTTTGCTGGTAGGGGAGGTCGTGGGTATCGATTCCCCACTCTCCTTGAAAGGCGCGATCCACCCGCACCTCCAGCCCGGCCCGGAGCACGGTGAGATCCCCAAGCAAGGGAATGGCCACCTGCGACGCGATTTTTGCTCCTCCATTGACCGTCTGCTGGGTCTGCAAACGCGCATCCCCGTGGAGGTCGTCAAAATAGTATCCGGTGAAATTCTGCCGCAATTCCAGATGACGGATTCCCCCCCAAAGGAGGCCCTGGATGCTTCCCCGGGAAGTGATTTGTTCCGCCGTCACCCCCGCCAGCACCCGCTGGGAGATCCCCCCTCCCGCTTGCGGATAGGCGCCATAGAACTCCACGGATCCATCGTCGATATCGGACTCCCTCAGGGTCCCCGGGGATTCAAACACCCCGTTGTATCCAAACGCAAAGGCTTTGGCTGAGGCTCCATTGACCGCCGCCGCAGCCCCAACCGCCACCCTCTCCTGGTGGAAGGCGCGCCGTTCTCCCACTCCCTTGCCCAGGGCCACTTCTCCTACGGCATAGGTATTGGGGGAGGCTCCGACGGGCCGAAACGCCAGGTGAGCTGTTCCTGACAGGTCCGTTCCCAGCCCCGCGCCCAAAACGAGCCCCTCCCTCTCCAGCCCCAGGCGATATTCAGCGGAGGCGGCGACGGCGAAGTCCCCTCGATCCGCCCTGGGGCTTCCCTTGACCACCTCCAGGGCGCTGACCAGCCGGGTGGGGAGGAAATGCAGGTCCAGGTATCCCTGGCCATGGACGTTGGCCACTTCGTTGACGGGGATTCCCTCCACAGAGACGGCAAGATCCGAGCCATGGACCGCATCGAACCCCCTCACAAAGTATTGAAACGCTTTACCTTTTCCACCGTGAGCCGAAAGGTGCAGGCCCTGGACCAGCTTGAGCAGCTCATCGGCGGAGGGGGCGGGAAAGGTGGCGATGGCCGGTCGTTCGGAAATTTTTTCGGTGATGGTGGTCACTTCCCGAGGGGCGGCGATCTCCACCGACTCCTCCACGGCCACCGGGGGAGGAGAATCAGGCGTGGGAGGTGGTGGGGGAGGAGGGTCCGGTTGAGCCGGTTCTTCAGCGGCCGAGTCATCGTCGTCTCCGGTTTGGGTGTCCTCTCCGTCCTCTGGAGAGTTCTCACCCCGCGAAGGAGAGATACCGGCAACGGTCAGGACGAGAAGGCTCAAGAGCAACACATGCACAAGGGGCGGCCCCAAAGGAGGAGCCAAGGCTATCGGAGAATGCCCTTCCCCCCCTGCGGCAAGGAGTCGCACCCTGGGAAATGAGGATGGAGTCTCTTACCAAAGGCCCCGTTCGGGCTCAGCGGGGAACCGGGTACTTGAGCAATTTGCGTTGAAGAGAGCGGCGGTGGACTCCCAGGAGTCGTGCCGCCTGGGAGATGTTTCCCCCGCAATCGGTGAGGACTCTTTGGATGTGCTCCCACTCCACCCGATCCAGGGTGGGAACCTGGGAGGGAGAGGGGGAAGAGGCGTCCCCGGGGAGTTCATCCCGGTGAAACGCCGCCAGAAGGTCATCCACCGAGGCCGGTTTGGTCAGGTAATGGGTGGCCCCCAGCCTCACCGCTTCCAGAGCAGTAGCGATGCTGCCGTAGCCGGTGAGAACCACGACGCGGGTGGCCGGATCGGTGGTCTTCAATGCCTGCACCACCTGAAGGCCGCTCATCCCCTCCATGCGGAGATCCACCACCGCGTACTCGGGAGATTCGGCCCTCGCCATTTTCAAGGCGTCTTCTCCGTTGGATGCGACTCGCACTTCGTGGCCCCTTCTTTCCAGGGCCCTGGCCAGCCGGGTGCGAAGAGCGTCGTCGTCCTCCACCAGGAGGATGCTGCGGGAGGACGGGGTAGGGACGGTCAAGGGGTCTCCAGAGGGGGGGCACCCAGGGGGAGCTCCAGGGTGACCTGGGTACCCGACCCGGGGCGGGACTGCAATCGCAACTCTCCTCCCAGTCGCAAAGCAAACTCGCGGGCGAGGTACAGGCCCAGTCCCATTCCCTGACCGGGGACCTTGGTGGTGAAGAAGGGTTCCCCGGCTCGGTGAAGGGTCTCTTCGTCCATCCCCTGGCCGGTGTCCTCAATGAGGAGGCGAACTCGGCCGCCATGGAGTCGAGCGGAAATCGACACCGTTTCATCGGGTCCGGATGCGTCAAAACCGTTGTTGACGATGTTCTTCACCACCTGCACAGCGGTGCGAGGAGGGACCAGGACGACGGCCGAAACGGGAATCCCCCCTCTTCTCAGTCGACTCGCCCGGTCCGGGGAGAGGTCGGCGACAACCCTCTCCAGCAGGGCCGGAAGAGCCAGGTTTTCGGGCATCTCCCCGGCGTATGTGCCCGCGGTGGCATTCATCTCCGTGACGATTTGTTTGCACCTCTCCAACTGGTTTCGAATCAGTCGAGCGTCCGCCGCCAGCGCCCTCCCCGTCTCTCCCTGCAGAGTGGCTTCCTCCTCCCACTCCTCGGCGATGAGGGCGATGGTGGCCAGGGGGGTCCCCAACTCGTGGGCGGCTCCGGCGGCCAGGGTGGTGAGGGAAGTCAGTTTCTCCCGACGGGCCGACTCAAGCTGCCAGGCGGCCAATTCGGCATCCCGATCTCGCACCGCTGCGGAGAGTTGGGCCAGAAACCAGGCCATGAACAGGGAGCCCACCACGAAGGCCACCCACATCCCCTGCAGATGCAGGGACATCCCCTCGGGCTGGAGGTGCTCTCCCAGGAGGGGGCCGCCGTGGGTGTGGGAACTGAGCACGGACAAAGGAACAAAGGACAGGAAAAGAAGTGCGTAACACGCGGCCCCGAGGATCGTCAGGATCCAGGTCCACAGAGGCCCCAGCAGCAGAGCCCCCAGGGTGACTTGAAGCAGGTACAGGACACAGAAGGGGTTGGAAGGTCCACCGGTGTAATGCAGCAGGCCGGTCAGCAGCAGGGTGTCGACCAGAAGGGTGGTGGCGATGTGGGCTCGCCCCGGCTTGCCTCCCAGGTCCATCCATCGGAGCAGGGCCAGGTTGCTCAGGGCAATGGCTCCCACCAGGAGGGAAAGAGCGTCTTCAGCAACGGGCTGGTGCAGCACCAGGACCACCCCGAGAAGGGCAACCACCTGGGCTCCCACCGCCACCCATCTCAGTCTCAGCAACCAGGGAAAGGTCAGATCGGGGGTGGCATCGGCGGCAAGAACCTTCATTTCCCCAGCTCCGTCACGACGCCCACCGAGCTATTTTCCTGAAGTGGGAATGGGTTCCCCCAGAGCCCTGGCGCAATCCTCCACCGTCAACTCCAGCATCCGCAGCAACTCACCCAGAGGAATCTGACCCAGTTCTTCTGGCTCGGTGGTTTCGGGATCCCCGAACAGCACCGCTACATGCACCAGGTCTCCCTCCCTCACCATTCCCAACTGGCGGGGGCGGCGATCCACTGGAAACTGGATGGGGCGGTCGGTGACGTCGTTGAAGGCCATGGGAGCTCCAAACAAGACAGGTGAAACGGCAGCAGGATAACCGGGAGAGGGGCTCACCGCCGAGGGGGAGGCTCTGCGGTGACGTTTCGTGTCGCCAGAACATGGTCGGTCAGGAGCCACCCCCTCTCCTCTGCCAGCTCCAGGGGAGCGGGACGGTAGAGGAGCACCGCTTCCACGGTGACCCTCCCTGAGGAGGGGTTTCCGAAGCGGTACCAGGAGGAGGAGAGGCCACCGGGGGGAATCCGGTTGTCCGACGCGATGTCCATGCCCAGGAAATGGGGAACGTCGCGGCGCCCCTGGCTGTCCACCAGCACCTTGGCAAAAGCATGCCCCGGCAGTCCCCCATATCCCAAGGGGTCTCCTTCTTCTCCGACTTCGTTCAAGTCCTTCGGGTCCTCCTCGGCGATGAAAAAGAGATCCCCATCCATGACCTCCCCTACCGGCGAAACATCCAAGGCAAGCATGTCTTCGTCCTGGACGGTGACGTGGGCCAGAAACACCTGCTCCCGCAAGGGAATCCCCCTCTCTTCAGGGGTGAGACTCAGGGCTCCGAAGGCCCCCACCGGGGGATAATCGTCGAAGGCTCCGGTGCTCCTCACCACCCGCACCTCCTTGCCCACCAGATCCAGGGTCTCCGCTCCAGGAAGCCACAGGTGGTCGTCGTGAATCGTCGCCCCTTCTTGCCCCAGGACTCCCGAAAAGAGGGCTCCCCCCAGATCAGGCACGGTGTAGCCCCCTGTGGCAGACAATGGAACTCCCAAGGAATCCCAGGCCCTCACCAGGAGGAGCAATCGACGCAAGGGATCTCCGGTAGGGAGGGCGTGACCCGCCCCGTAGTTCCCAGCGGAGACGGTGGCGGTGATTTCATCTCCCGTGAAGCTCACTTCCACCGACAGAGAGGCGGTAGCGTCGATGAGGTTGCCTCCCGGGGGGGTCAGCCCCTCCCAGTCATGAATCGGTCCGATGAAGGCGTGGTTTCTCACCTCTCCAAAGAGGCGAACCCACCCGGCGGCGATTCCCTCGGGATTGACGTCAAAAAAATCCCCGGCCGTGGTGGGGGCGTCGATGGGGGGCATGTGACAGTCCTGGCAGTGCATGGGCAGCTCCGAGAACGAAGAATCCCGCCATTCCAGCCAGGTTTCGTGGATGGGCAGCCCCTCCGGCCAGCGGTCGGAGTCCAGGGTTTCTCCTGGAATCACCGCAGGTTGAGCATACTCATGGCAACCCGCACAGAAGTCGGAGGTCGCGAAGATGGGCTGATAGCTGGTCCCCATGTACGGATTGAGAACATCCACCAGGGATCCGAACATGAGGGGTTGAAACTCAGAAACGGGGCTGTCTGCCGGCTTTCCCGGGCGTCGAAGCTCCAAGGAGCCGTTGATCCCCGGGCCTCCTCCCACGGTGACATCGGCGATCTTGTGGCACAGATCGCAGGCCACTCCATCGGAATAGCCGATGCCTGTCGCATGATTCAGGTTCACCTGCCCGGGCACCCGGCCATCCTGGGCGGGAGAGTGGCAGTCTCCACACGAGCCCACCGACTTGGGATCCCAGGAGAGGCTGTCGCAGGCGACACCGGTTGATTCACCGCAACCTCCCGGATTCATGGAAGAAAGAGCACCATCTCCCAAGACGCAGACTTCCTTGGGGTCGGTGGTCCCTGGTTCTCTTCCCATCAGCCAGGACCCTCCTCGGGCCAGACATTCCGACTCGGTGCCGATCCCCGAGGCTGCCCCGTTATACAGGTCGCGTGTCCAAGGATTGGCGGCCGCCTGCTGGTGGGCCGAGGTCTGCCATTCGTCGCTGAAATCGGTGTGACAGTGCCCGCAGTAGCCGGTATGGATGGAGGCGGAATCTCCCCCCGGCTGAAAATGATAGGCCAGGTTGTCCTCCAGGGGGACGGGCAGAAGGGGGATGTCCCAGTCCACATCCCATGGAAGTTCGGTGGCGAACCCGTTGCGCCAGGCCACCTTCCCAGCGGCAATCAGGGTGTCTTCGTCCACCTCGCCAGCGGGAATCTCCAAGAGGTAGCGCCCGTCCTCCCCAGTTGTGGTGGTGGTGGTTCCGCCGGCATGCTCCACCCGGGCTCCTGCCAGAGGATTTCCCTCCTCGTCGGTCACC
>CAYRTW010000040.1:0-30328 GCA_964426935.1 uncultured Rickettsiales bacterium | reverse complement strand
TGCGGTCCATGGGCGCGGAGACGGAACCTCCAACCCGGTGGTACAGCTCGGAGTAGGGAGGAAGCTTGCGGGTGAAGTCGGGGCGGGCAGCCTTCAAAGCCGCCTCAGGAGGGATGAACTCAAAATGCACATCCCAGTGATGAAGGAAAAGGAAGGCAGGACGTTGGGCGTTATCGGCCAGGAAGCGGAGGGCGCGACGGGTGACCTCTTCGGTGGTGATGTCCTCGTGAGCACTGACGTGGTGGGCGGATTGGATGGAGGATGCGTCATAGCCGGTGAAGCCCCGGTCAAATCCGAACACCGGATCCAGGAAGGGGGCCGCCACCACCCCTTGGGTGGCATACCCCCCCTTCCGATACTCCGCCGCCAGAGAGGGCAGGCCGGGGGCCAAGGCGGCGTGGGTCTGCTCGTGAACCTGTGCCGTCCACTTGCCGGCTCGGTGGGCCTCGGGGCTCAACCCCGTCAGCAGGGTGGCATGGGTGGGAAGGGTCCAGTTGGCGGCGGTTACATGATCTCGGAACAAGACCCCATCCCGGGCCAGAGCCTCCAAGGATGGGGAGGTGGGATGGGGATATCCGTAGGCGGAGAGGCGATCCGCCCTCAAGGTGTCGATGGAGACCAGGACCACCAGTTTGGGCTTTGCGGAAGGATCCGGATCCCGGGCCCAGACCTCAGGCCTGGCAAAGGCGGCCCACGTCCGTCCCGGTCCTCCCAGGGTTTGGAGATGCAGGGTCACCGTCCGCCCCGACCAGGGGGCCAGGGAAAGACGATGGGGGGTCCACCGCGCTCCGTCGTTTGGAAAAGCGCTCTTCTCCTCCCATAACGGGGTCACCGTGCCCCCCTCCTCCACCGTCACTCGAAAGGTTACCTCCCCCCGAGGCTGGGGAGAGAGATCCCTGGCCACTCCGATGGAGAAATCCAGAACGGCTCCCTCTGGCACCGTCAAGGGAAAAGAAGCCTTGCTCGGCGGGGGAAGAAGGAGGGCCTCCTGGTAATCCCTGCCGATTCCCACCCTGCCCGAGAGAGGGGAAGCCTCCGAGCCCAACGGGGGGAAAAGAGTATGGATCTCATTCAGATCTGCTCCTTCTGAATCAAGCACCCTCTCCAGTTTCAGGTGGGAAAACACCGGAAAACCCTCGGGACCTTCCTCCTCGGGATCGTCCTCCGGATCCTTGCTGGGGGGTTTGGGCCATTGCCCCCGTGTTTCCTTCAGATTGGCCTTGGCCAAAAGCCCCACCACCACCTGACGGGTGGCGCGGAGAGTCGTCCACTCCACCTGAAAGGAGCGCCAGCCCTTCTCATCCTTGGCCCCCAGCTCGGGTCGGCGAAGGTCAAGGACCGTCCGGGTGAAATGCTCCTCCGCCCCGCGCACCTTTCCATCCCAAGGTTCATCCAACTCCCACACCAGCGGGACCCCCGCCACCCTTTGTCCTCCCGGCTTCGATTCCCCTTGGGCAAGATGGACCTTCCCGGTGAGGCGGTAGCGGGTCAGAGGGGCTACGGAAACTCCCGTCATCACCACCTCCCCTACCCGCAGCCCGTCTGGGGTGGCATCCGCGTCCTCGTTGGCCACCGCTACCCAACCATCGGGTCTCCCCAGGGAGGCGGGGTTCATCACCGGCTTCCAGACTTCCAGACCGGCGCCGGCCTTTTCCATGGCCGGTGAGGTGATGGACGCAGTTCCAGACTGATCCAGCAACCGGGCATGGAGGCGCATGGGGCCCGGATCGGGTGGCAGGGGTGGCAGGGGTGGCAAGGAGGAGAGGGGGGGAGCCCCCCAGGCCTCCAGCGTGGGAGCCAGATCGGGGGGCGGAGGTTCACTCCGGCAGCCCGGGGCTGGAGCCAGGATCCATCCCCAAAGCAGGCACAGGAAGAGAGTTCGATGGGCGGAAATCGGCATGGCGCCGGGCAGGATACCTGGGAAGGCCAGGGAACACGACGGCCCCCTACTCCTCCTGAGCAAAGAAGACCTGCATGGCCCTCACCAGGTCAGCCGCAGGCACCACCTTGGGGGTCAACTCGGGCAACGAGCGCAGAAAAGCCCTCCCGTAGGGGCGATGGACCACCCGGGGGTCAAGGATCAGCACCACTCCTCGATCGGTGCGAGAACGGATCAGGCGGCCGAACCCCTGTTTGAGGCGAATGACCGCTTGGGGAACGGCGTAGTCCAGGAATGGGTCTCCCCCTGCTCGAACGATGGCTTCGGCCCGCGCCTCATGAATGGGTTCGGAAGGGACCTTGAACGGGAGCCGGGTCAGGATCACCAAGGAAAGGGCATCCCCCCGTACATCCACCCCTTCCCAGAAGGAATCGGTGCCCAGAAGCACGGCCCTGCCACCGGCCCGAAAGGTGTCCACCAGGCGAGACCTCTCCATCTCCCCCTGGCGAAGAAGACGGAACGAGGACGGAAGGCGCTGCTCCAGGGTCCTCCCCACCCGTCGCAGCAGGCTGTACGAGGTGAACAGGACAAAGGCTCGCCCCCCGCTGGCCAGGACGGCGTCATGGACGATGTCTTCCACCCCTTCGATGTAGCGGGGCGCCCCAGGTGGGGGCAGGGAGGAAGGCACCCCCAAAAGCACCTGCCGGGGATAGTCAAAGGGGCTCTCAAAGGTGGCCTCCATCACCTTTCCCCCCCCGCTTCCCACCTCCAACCCCACCCGCTGGCGGTAGTGATGAAAGCTGCCGTCCACCGACAGGGTGGCCGAGGTCATCACCGTGGTGGGAAAGGCGTCCCATAGGGTCCGTTTCAATCCCTCCCCCACCTGAACCGGACTGTTGCAGAGGCGTACTTGAAGGGCCTTGCCTTCCCTCTGCTCGCCTGGTCGAGGGCGATGACGATACAGTTCCAACCATCGGCAATCATTGGGAGATTGCCTCAGACTGGCCTCCAGTCCCGACACCAGCTGGGCCAGGCGATTGCCGGTGGAACCCAGTTCGAGGCGAACCTGGGTGGTCTTCCGCCGCAGGGGTTCTTCGGTCTTGTCCATCCCCTCCTTCAGGCGATCCAGAAGCTTGATCAGTCGGGTCAGCGCCGAAGAAACCTCCCTGACCCGATCGGGGAGGACCGAGGCCAGGGCATCCGGCAGGGGGATGTCGTCCCGCAGGCGCACCCGGGCCTCTCCGGTTTTTGCCATTTCCTGAAGATCCACCAGGGAGGAGGCGGCATCAGCAATGTCGTTCCAATAGAAGGGAAGGCGCACCCGCAGCGCCTCCAGAGAGCCCAGCACCTCATCCTCCAGAAGCCGGTGGATGAAATCCCCCTCCTCCCCTTCCCCCTCTGGGCTGGCAAGGATGCGTTGGAGACGCCCCAGTGCCCCCAGCCTCTTGGCATCGGTGGGCTTCAGCCGGCTGAGGACGCGCTGCAGGGACAAGAGCGAGATGCGGGTTGCCGAATGGGAGGTGGCGGCATCCTCCAGGTGGTGGGCCTCGTCCAGCACCAGAGCGTGAACCTGGGGCAGCACGCCAGAGGAGGCAGAGCCCGTCTCCGCCTTGATCTTCATGTCGGCGAGAAGGAGGGCATGGTTGACCAGGAGGATCTGAGAGGCCGCCGCCGTTCGCCGGGACTGGTAATAAAAGCAGGTGTCATAGTGGGGACAGCGAACCTTCAGGCTCTCTTCAGAAGAAGAATTCACCTCCTCCCACACCTCCTCCGACACCATGAGAGGCAGGTCGCTGCGGCTTCCCTCTTCACTGGCCCGGGCCCACTGACCGATCTGCACCAATGCCTCCCGATCAGCAGGCTCGGCCGCATCCAAATCATCCAGTCTTTCCGATAGCTTGCGCTTGCAAAGGTAATTTCCCCTCCCTTTGATGAGGGCCGCCTTCACTCCGGGGACGACCTGGTTCAGCAGGATCAGATCCTGAGAAAGAAGTTGATGCTGAAGGTTCAGGGTGCGGGTGGAAATCGCCACCCGGCGGTGGTTGGCCAAGGCAAACAGGGCGGCCGGGATCAAATAGGCCAGGGACTTTCCGGTTCCCGTTCCCGCTTCGATGATCAGCCTCTCCTTGCCGTTGAGGGCCCGGGTGACCAGTCTGGCCATCTGCCGCTGGGGATCCCGGGCTTCGTAGCCAGAAAGGGAGGTCGCCAGGGGTCCCTGGGGGCCCAGGAGCCTGTCCACCTCGATCTCGTCAACGGGAATGAACCGCTCCGCCTGAGGCTCCACCACGCAATACACTTCGGTGGCGGCATTATTGACGATGAAAAAGGCCACCCCGTCCTGGCCATAGCGGGAGGCCAGGGACAGATCGGCGTCCGAGGGGGCCAATTGCCCACTGGGATGGTTGTGGATGACAGCCTCTCCGGCCTGGGCCACCTGGAGAAGGGCAGGAACGGCGTGGGCGTTGCCCCGGCAAACCGGCCTCACCGCCTCAAAAGGGCCATCTGAAGCGGGAGAGGGAGGCCCCGAGCGAGAAGCCAGGAAAAACACCTCGTTTCCGTCGGCTTCAGCAATGGCCCGCCTGAGGGCTTCCTGCACCCCTGGGGAGAGGTAGGTGGAGATGTCGCGGGAGGGAGGAGGCGCCATGGTGAGGGGGCAGCATACGCACCTTCTCACCCGGTGGGGAAAGACCCTCCAAGAGGGGCATGGGTGGAGGTGGGACCCCCCTTTCAAGACACATGAAGAACAGAAGCCGGATTCGGGTTTTTTTTTGACCTCGCCGCAGAAATTCATAGACTGAGCCCCCGCCGTTCCGGCCAGGAGCTCGGAAGGTGGGGGTCTCATCCCAGGGGCACCGGGCGCCCCCACGGAGCGTGTCATTCCTCCTCGCGTTTCCCTTCTCCTCTTCCTGGCTCTCCCCCTGTTCCTCCCACTAATGGGGTGCCTTGAAGCTTCCGCGTCTGCTCAGCGCCGCGAGCAGGAAGCCACAGAGGAAGTTCAAGCTCCTGCTCCCTCCTCTCCTCCTCAGATCCGAATCCGATCCGTCCAGTCGGGGGAGTCATTCGGGTCCATCCTCACCAGCGAGGGACTCGATTCCCGCACCATCTCCCAGCTTCAGATTGCCGCCCATTCTGTTCATGATCTGGGTCAGATCCATGTTGGAGACACCCTCGAACTCCAGTTCCCCCCCCAAGGAGGGGATCTTCTCCGCCTCTCCTATTCGCTGGACGAGGAAAGAACCCTCGTTCTGGAAAGGGGGAGAGAGAACTGGTCCTCCCGCCTGGAAGTGACACCCTCGATTCAGGTGACTGTGGCCCGAGCAGGGAGAGTGACCGATACCCTGTGGGAGGCAGCACGACGGGCGGGTCTACCTGGGGAGGCCGTGGTGAAGCTGGCGGGAATCTTCGACTGTCGCGTGGATTTCAACACCGAGATTCAGCCTGGAGATACCTTCCGGGTGTTGATGGAGCAAAAGACGGTGGAGGGTGGCGCTCCTCGTCTGGTTGGGATCGCCGCCGCTGAAGTGGTGGCAGGGGGCAAGGTTCTTCGAGCGGTGAGGTTCAACGATGCCGCCGGCCGAGGGGTCTACTATTCCCCCGAGGGAGAGGGGCTGGCTGAGCCCTTCCTCAAGTCACCCATTCCTTTCGGCCATGTCGGGTCCGGCTTCTCCCTCAAGCGGTTTCACCCCATTCTCCATTTCACTCGTCCCCACCGAGGCCAGGATTACCGCGCCCCCACGGGCACCCCCATCCGGGCGGTGGCGGCGGGAACCGTCAGCGTGGCGGGAACCAAGGGGGGATATGGCCGTCACATTCGTTTGGACCATGCCGGGCACTACGGCTCCAGCTACTCCCATCTGAGCCGATACGCCAAGGGAATCCATCCAGGAACGCGGGTCAATCAAGGGCAGATCGTAGGGTATGTAGGGTCTACCGGTCTGTCCACAGCTCCCCATCTCCACTTCGAGTTCTACGTGAGGGGCAAGCCGGTGGATTTTGCCCGGCAGAAGTTCCCCCATGGGGAGCCCCTTGAGCCGTCGCGGCGGGCCGAATTTGACGAGGCCGTAGCGAAGCTTCTTCCCGCCCTCCTGGCCTCCCCGGTCCCCCCGTCGGGTGCCCTGGCGATGGAGGCTCAACCCTCCTCCCTGGCGGCCTCTCCTTCGCTTTGATCTTCGCATCCTGTTGAAATCATTTTATTTTCTAGCACTCGCCCTTCTGGCCACCGCCTGGGGATGCCTGGGAGATCCGGATGCCCTGAAGGAAGGCATTGAGACAGCTTATGACCGTTGCGATCCCGTTCTTCAGGCTCGGCTGGTGGAGAAGGCGGGGTTGAAGCCCCTGTTCTCCCCCTGCACCACGACTTCCTTCCTTCACCACCGCTGGTCTCCCCAGGGCAAGCGCCTCTACTACCAGACTCCCGGAGGAGCCTACCTCCTCGACGCCGACGCCCACACCACTCGCTCTCTGCCCATCGGCTTTCCCGCTGGGGCTCCCGTGTGGCTGGACGAGGACCGCCTCGCCTTTCCCCAGAGGAGCCGGACTGGAGAGGGAATTGGAGTGTACGACGTGGCCCGCAACACCGTGGAACAAACTCCCCTGCCCTTGGTGGACCTGGGGTCCCTGGAGAGGGGGAAGGGGCCCGACGAGGTTTTTCTGCTCGCTTCCCACTCGGCGAGGGGGGCCCGGCGAATCTTCCGGGTGCGCTCCTCCAGCGGTCAATGGCAAGAAGTTCTTCCCCAAATCATGGATTCAATTGAGGAATTTTCCTATCGAGCTTCCCAGGACCTTCTGGCGTGTCGGAGCCGGGATGGGGAGGATGTGGTGGCCTTCGATGCCAGCAGTGGCGAAGTGAGGGCTCGCTTTCCCGGAGCTAGAAGGGCTTCCCTGTCGGCGGATGGGAGGTTCTGGGTGGTGGAGGGAGATGGCGCCCCGGTGGATACCCTTCCCAATCCGCCCCGGGGGGTGTCCCTCCCCCGCTGGCTTCCCCGCAAGCTGGTACCCCGGGTGATGTGGCTTCAAGACGCCCGTTCCCATCGCCGGACTCCCCTCTCGGGGATCTTTGGTCACCGATTTGAGTGGTACGACGCCAAGGACTACTTCGGCTCCTTTGTCCTCCTGGGGCTGTCGGGCCAGGAGGTTCCCCTGGAGCTGGTTCTCATCGACCTTCAGGGGAACCCTGGGCTGGGAGCCTCTTCCCCGCCAGGGCCAGGTGCAGGGCATTGATCAGGGCAGGGGCCTGGCTCCCCTGAGGGGGAGAAGGCCAGGTGCCTGAAGTGGCAGGGAGGATCTGGCCCCGATTGCCGTTTGCCTCCTGGCAATGGATGGCAGAGTCGATGGAGGGCTCAGGAGGCCCGCCGGGGGGCTCGGAAAAGAGACAGGTCCCCCCCCCGGGCAGGGCCACCTCCACACCAGCGGGAAAGGAAAACACCCTCAAATCGTAGCGCCCACCCACCGCGTCTCGGTAACCGGCCACCCCCTCCAGGAGGGGAAGCAGGGGGCCCGGATCCAACTCCCCCGTCCGAGTCCAAGCCTCGGCCATCGCCAGGGCCCGTGGCTCTCCTGGTGGAAGGAGGAGATCCACTCTTCCCTTCATGTCGGCCACGGTGAACCGCACCCGGATGTCGGCTGAGTCTGCTTTCATCAAGGGACCCAGAACAGAAGAGACCTGCCCCACCAGTGCCTTGTCCTTGAAGAAAAACTCGTAGTACTTGGAAATCCCGTCAGGAACGAAGCGAACGGCCATCGGGGTGTCGTCGTGGGGAGGAGAGATGGCCACCCGCCGAGGAGGCGGCGGAGGGGACGCAGGATGGACGGGGCTGGACTCCAAAGAGCCCCCCTCTCCCCCACAACCAGTCCAGCAACCGATAAGGGAGAAGCCGAGGGCCAGGAGGAGCGAGGGCTGGAGTGAGCCTCTCAGGTCCCCAAGCCCTTCTTGCGCCGGACTTCTTCCAACACTCGTCGGTATTCGATATCCCAGCCTGGGGTCCCCTCCCGCAGGTGCTTCAAACGGCCCCGAACCTCCTTGTCCAGGCTGGCCTCGTCGATGAGGTGTTTGCGGAAGGTGATCATGATCTTCTTCCGCATCGTGCCGTCGTCGCTGAACACTTCGTCCACATGGCTGGAAAGCATGAAACTCTCCAGGATCTGGTTGACCATGTACCGGACACCTTCGTCCCCCGATGGGTGCCCCCTCTCCTCAAACAACTCGGACTTGAGCTTGCCGAACTGATCGTAGGTGATCTGCCTCTTCTCCATGTGGTCCCGCACCTCCTGGACCAGCCGATTCTCGGTGCGGAGGTACTCCTCCATCACGGCACGGATATCCGCTTCGGCCTCAGAAAAGGCCGTCTTCTCCACCAGGAGATCCCCCTCCTCCACCAGGGTGTGGAGGATTTCTTCGGCGAGACGGGGAATCTGGGTTCGATACAGGCGCACGGTTTCACCCGGGGCGGGGTGCTCAGAAGAGCCACTCCAAGCCGCCCCCGAAGTTGAAGGTGTTGAAGGTGTACTGCAGGTGCTGGTAGTCATACCCTTCGGTACCCCAATCCAGCACCGAATTCGGTACCGGAACCAATCGGTATCCGAACTCAAAGGGGAAGCGGAAGGTCTTGCTGGCGTTGATGTGGAAACCCCAGGACAGGTCCAATCCCCCCAGCACCTGAAGGGACCAGGGGTCGAAGCTCTTGGCCTCGGGGCCATCGTAGTATTCGTTCTGGATGAGGATGTCGTGCGCGACGGGCACATCAGGATGGGTTCTCACCACCAAAATGGCGGCTCCCACCGACAGGAAGGGCTGGAAGATCTGGAAGAAGGGCTCGCTGGGAATGGTGATTTCGTAGCTGAACCCGACGGTGCCTCCGTAGTAGATCAGGCGATTGTCCTCCCCCTCAAACTGGTGCTCCTCCAGGGTGGAGGCATCGTCCTTCACCGAGTTCCAGGCTACGGTGTACTCAATGCTCTGGATATGGCCCCCCACAAAGGCCAGCCTCATCCCCAGGCCCTTGTGGAAGTTGAGGGTGAGGGGAATCGACATTCCCGCCCCCACCGGCATCTTCGCGGCGTCCTCCCCATCGTGATCCACCAAGCCAAACGCCCGAAATCCCAGGCGAAAGTATCGGTGTCCTGGGTCGGTGGAGACAGCAGCTACGGTGGGGTCCGAAGGGGCCGGATCCTGGGCCAGGGCGGGTGAGGCCAGGAGCAGGAAGGGAAGGACGAAGGCCAGTGAGCGCATGATCTCCTCCTCGGTGATGGGGCGCGGCAGTATAACCGGGGGCTTTTCAGGAAACCAGAGACGGCGCGACATCCTCCCCGTCTCTACTGCAGAACCCCCTCTCTCAGAGGGTTGAGGCCTCAGCGTCCAGAGTGCCGGTGCGGGTGCAGTCCGGAGTGCCGTCCGCCCCGGGCATCTCCTCCCCATCCAGAAAATCCACCTCCATGGTCAGGTCCCCCGCCAGGATCTTTTTGTAGGATGAGGATTGAATCTCAATGATTCCAACTCCTTCTACGTCCAGATCGGCCCCGCTGTCAGGATCCTGGCAGGATCCGGTGAAGTAGAACTCCCCGTCTGTGTTGACGTTGCCCACGAAGTCGCACCCCTGAAAGTCAAAGTCTACCTGGGTCCCCTCCTGCTCCAGGGTGAGAGTGCCGATGGGGGGAGTGGCCTCGTCCAAGGTGGAACCGATCCAGGAGCTGAAGGCGGCAGGAGCCAGGGTGTCATCCACCTGATCGCAGTCGCCGCCAATCCCCGGGTTGGTGGCGCCATATCGCACCGTGTAGTCCCCGGTCACGTCGGGCAGGGACGCGGCATCCTCCTCCTGGCAGGCGAAGAGGGAGAGGAGAGCCGGAGCGGTCATCAGGAAGCAGAGGCAGGCGCGGGGCGAGGGCATGGAAAAACTCCTGGGGGAAGACCGCCGTGGAGGAATTCGCCTGAGGAAGGGCAGCGAAGGGCTCCTTTCCACACCGCAGAAATCACGGCCATGGGCGCTGGGGGGAAGGGTACATCCTGCTCAGGGCTTTCTCCACCCGTGCCGGGGTCAGCTCCTCCACCGAAGCACCGGCAGGAATCAGGACCCGATCGCCCAGGAGACGCCCCTTGTCCAACCCCACAGCCAGCTTTCGCCTCAAGAAGGCCAGCACCACCGCTTCCATCTCCGCCTCCCCGAAGGAGCCGGGGGATTCGACCCGATGCACGTCGAAAAGAGCGTCCCGGACACGACGCCCGATGAGCACGGGTCCCCGATTGTCCCACACCATGACATACCCCCGACGGGCGGTCAGTACCTCGGGGGACGACGGAGGTGGAGAGGGCAGGGGCGGCGGGGAGGAAGGAAGGGGCACCTCGGGATGAACAGGGGGGAGGAGGGAATCCCCACGACGGACTTCGTTGGAAGGGGGGGGCAGCGGCGGAGCGGCCGGGGCCATGGCCGCCCGGAGGAGTCGAATCCTTTCCACCAGATCGTTCCCCAGGGGACCGAGAAGTCCATGATTGACAAGAGACGGGGGAGAGGAGGAGGGCGGAGAGGGGGGACTGGAGAGGGTGCTGGCCGACACCTCCACGCCCCACTGTTCCAGCCCACCACCCGCCTGAGGGGGGGCCCAGACCTGCTCCTCCCGGGATCGGGGTGCGCTCTCCATCTCTCGCCGAACCAGCCCCCCCCACTGCTGTGGAGTCAAGGCGACATACTCCCAGACCACCGCCTCTTCATCAACGGACGAGAGGCTCTCTCGCAGCCTCCCCAGCCGCCTCGCCAGAAACACCAGTTCGCTCGCTTCATCGTGGAAGATCAGATCGAACCCGTACCGCCGAAACACAGGAAGGACGCCAGCAATTCGCACGTCCTTGCCCTGAGGGGTCCAGTGGGTCAGGCCATCCAGGCGGACCTGGGCGCGGATCTCCCGGAAGGTGCGCTCCAGGGAGCAGATCCCCCGGTTGTCCAGATGCCCACCCACCAGGCGAGCGCGAAGGATTCCTAGTGGGTCTTCGTCGCCACCCCCATCCACGAGTCCAGAAGCCGACTCCGCCAGGGCCCGAGCCTCCTCCACTGCGGCCCCTACCGCCCTTTCACCGTCCTGCAAAGCCCCCGATGGGCGTGGCAGGGACAAGAGGAGGTAATCCCGGGTCCCCAGGCCGATGCGCACCCGGGCTCCCCAGGGGTTGTCACTTTTAGGTTGTTCTCCCTCTCCCGCCGTTTCTTCGGCAAACCGGGTTGCAAACCAGGCGGCGTAGCGCAAGGCGTCCAGGGCCCTGGGGAACAGGTCAACGAAATCCTTTCCAGAGAATCCCTGGGCCACCCCTCCAAACCGTTCCAACTGGCGGCGGGGGCGCAGGATCTTCTGGGCAGTGATGGCCGCTCCATCGGCGTCCAGACCCTCCCGGGCCGACCGGCCTTCCTGCCCCCACAAGGCCGCCCACCGGGATGCCTGCTGAACCAGGTCGGGGAGAGCCGTGCAGACCACCGTCCCATGGCGATGAAGACCGTACACGTCTCCATCCCCCGACAGGTCCACCAGGGAGGTGGACCGGGCCACCTCGCGGTTGCGAGCGCGAAACCCCGAGGGGGTCTTCTCCACCTCAATGCACAGGCCGCGCAGGGTGTTGAAGAAGTCCCAGATACGCACCGCCCGCGTGATTTCCGACCAGCCCACCGACAGGGAAGATCCCGCCCCAGGAGCCTGGATTCGCTTCAGGAAGTCCCGCGAGAACGCAAACCTGCGGGTGGCCGCCTTCAGATAGGGGAAGTGCTCCAAGTGATGGAGCAGGTAGCGGGAGGGGGCCTCCTGAAGGGAGAGCATCCACCCCACCTTGGCGGCGAACACCTCCTCCTCGGTCCGTTGCATCGCCGCATCCGCGTCCAGGACGTCGGTCACCTTCAGGCGAGTGGCCTTGTCATACACCGCATCGGTCAGAAACTCCCGGCGAAACCACTGGGCCTCGGAGCCGTTGTGAGTGGGGTCCAGGATCAGTTCCTCCACCACCGACCGCAGCACCCTCCCCAGGTCCTGGGCGGTGGCGCCATCCAGCCCCAATCTCAGCATCCTCACCCCATCCCGAAGGTCGAAAAAATGGTAGAGGGAGTCGGGCCTCTCGGTGAACACCAGGCGATGGGCGATCAGGGCCCGGAGGAGCTCAGGATTTCCTTCTCCCTCTCCCGAGCCGGAGCGAACCCGGTCCACCGCCGCCTCCATGCGAGCGGTCATGCCCAGGAGGAGGCGGGAACGGGCCTCGGCGTATACCACCGGATCCACCCCCCGAAGCCGGAGCAGGTCGGTATAGGCCCTCCCGTGCGTCTGGACCTCCCAGGGGTGATCCCGGCCCAGGTTGCGGGCCACCTCCTCGTCACTGTTGAGAAGCCCCGCCACCAGAGAGGTCAGGGAAATCCACAGCACCCCTTCCAGGTTCAGCTCGGGTCCGTGGGCCCGTGCTCGTTGCACCAGACGGGTCAGTACCAGGAGGGCGGGGTCATCGCTGGGAATGTCGGGAAAGGGGGCGGCGTCCCCCGCCTTGGCTGCCTGAACAGCGGGCAGGATGCCTTCCCCCACCATCCGATAGAAGACCAGGCGCAATCGCTCGGGGGGAACCACTCCCCACCCCGGCAGGGAGCGGGGTTCAAATCCGTCACGGAAGCTGACCTCATGGAGGGGAGGAACGAGATCCACTGCGTCAGGGACAAGACGCAGCAGATCCTCCCGGCCCAGGAGAAACCGGCATTGGGCCAGCACCGCGTCCAGGGTGCGTAAATCTCCCACCTGGAACTCCTACTCAGAAAATGCCAGGACCATGCGGTAGATGTGGGTCGGATCGGTTTGACCCTCAATCCAACTGGGATCCTCGCCATCCACCGGTGAGCTGTAGTTGTAGAGCAGATATCGGGTTTCGGATAGCGGCACCACCGCCGCAAAACAGGTATCCCCCTGGGAGGGCAGATCCAGGAGAAACTCCACCGTCTGGGACTCCGGTTCCACATGCCAGAGGGAGCAGCGCTTGGGCTGCTGCCAGTAGTCAAACTCGTATTGGAGGGTCTGATCCTCGGGTTCCAGATCATCCATCTGGAGATCGTAATTTCCCGTCTCGGTCAGGTTGCGGCGCCCCACCAGATAGACATGGCTGCCGTGACGAAAAACCAGGGGGGAGTCGTATTTGCGCGGATCCCCCAGGCACTCCCAATCTCCCAGGGAATCCGCTTCAGCTCGACAGATTTTCGAGCCCCAGCCGGTCTCATCCCCCGCTTCGTTCCGGGTCACCGCCACCAAGGAGCCATCCTCCAGAAACGCGAAATCGGTCTCCGAGCCTCCGCCAGTCTGCACCACCGGCTGCCCGGGAATCACCGCTGTCCACTCCCATCCATCGGTGGTGGTGAGCCAGTGGACTTCGATGGGCTCGCCGTCCAGGTCGTAGATGTTCTCTCCTCCGACATAGGTCATCAGGTAGGGGATTCCATCCACCACCCGGACCCGCCAGGGAATGAACCCCTCTCCGTAGAACCATTCAGGCTCGGTCCACTCTCCCATCCCCACCCTCTGGGTGACCATCATCCCCTGGGGTTCGAACTCCACTACGCTGTCCCCCAGCACCGCGAAGTAGAGAAACAACTGGCCCTCCCATGCCAGAAGACGGGGCTCCCTGAGGTCGGTTCCCCGGTTGAAACTTCCCTCAAAGCGCCATTCCATCTCGTCTTCCGAGCTGATGACGTACAGCCAAGCGTCGGCAGAGGCGAAGTGGCTGGGAGCGGTGCGGAAGGCCAGCCAATAGCGCCCCTCCCAGAAGGTCAGATCCAGGTTGTTGTTGGCGTCCTGGGAGATCACTTCTTTGGGGAGACCCTCCCCGGGAATGACCTGACGCAATTCCTCCACCGTGGGAATCGGCGGCTCCGAGCCCTCCTCCTCCTGGGGTGCAGCCGATCCCCCATCACAGCTCCCAAGGAGGAGAGCGCCCCAGAGACGGAAGCCCCAGTTCAACCCCCACTTTACCGCCCTCACCGGGTCTCCTCCACCGGCCACAGCAGGCGCAAGAGGAGGCTTCTCTGTTCGTCGGTCAGGCTTGGGGGAATGGGAACGAGGAGGAACTCGGGCTCCCTCAGCCGGGTGAAGACCACCGGATAGGGCACCGTTCGCGCCCCCTGGGTGTCCCGCATGTAGACCACCGGATAAGCGACTTCGGGGGGATCGCCGTCGTGGTCAGGAAAAACCAGGGACCCCACCACCTTTTCCATGCAGGCTTTGAGGATGGCGTCCTGGTTTCCCACCTCCGCTCGGACCTGCTGGGGCTTTCCCTGGCCGTCCACGACGAAATACACCGTCATCTCCCCCGGCTCTGGAGAGCCCACCGGTCGGCCCTGGATGCAAGCGAAAAACCCCTTGTTGGCTCCGTGGAGTTGGGTGCGGATCTCGTCATTGCTCAGGTAGCGGTCGGTGACGGATCCTGGAAAATCGATGATGTCCTCTTCCGACGCCTTGGCCGAAGGAGAGAGGGACAACAGACAAAGCCAGGCCCAGAGAAGACCTGAGATGCGGGGAGCAGGCATCAGGGGATCCTTTGCAGGACGGTGGTGGCTTCATCGGTGGTGCGAAGGCGGATACGGGGAGGTGCCTCCTCTCCCCGGGCGGGGGGCAGACCGAAGGTGGTCAGCTCTCGGGTCAGCTTCACCCGGTATTCGTGTCGAATCAGGCGATGAGTCAACGAGGCAAGGAGCAGGGTGCCCTCCACCGTTCCCGTGCCACTGGCGTCCACCTTGCGGTCCGGGCGGTCGTTCTTGTCCACTTCCACGATGGTTCCCTGGTAGGTCAGGCTCAAGCACTCCCCTTCAGGACAGGGGGCCTGGGTGGCTCCGGTCCACTTCAGACTCCAAGCCTGCTCCACCGCTGCCTGGGAGGTAAACTCGGCCCGCAGCGTGTAATTGGAGGGCTCTTCCGGAGGAGGGGAGCCGGGCTGGGGCAGGGTACGGGGGAGGCGCACGGTCAACTGGGGAAACAGGTCGAACCACACCTCGCCCAGCCGACCGGCCCCTCCCAGTTGAGCGTACCCAGCCATCTCCAGGGTTTCCC
The DNA here is from genome assembly GCA_964426935.1 of uncultured Rickettsiales bacterium. Classification (GTDB taxonomy): domain Bacteria; phylum Myxococcota_A; class UBA796; order UBA9615; family JAKLKC01; genus CAYRTW01. The sequence continues at coordinate 15,411 of CAYRTW010000040.1, read as the reverse complement.
CCGAGGGCCATCCCCGCACCACCACCGACTTGCCCACCAGTCCTTCGGCCTCGATGGGAATAGCGCCCCGGGGGCCATTCTCCTCTCCCCGAGCGGCGGTGATCCGTACCAGTTGGCCCCAGGTGCCATCCCGAAACACCCGCGCCAGGGACTGGGTGAGTTGGCCATCCAAGACCAGGCTCCAGGACTGGAGGGACGCCTCCGTGGCTTTCCGAGTGCCCTCTTCCCCGGTGGCGGGGGGAGGTGGATCTATAAAAACCGTGGAGAGGTGGTGTTCGGTGTGGAAGGAATACTGAAACGCAGTGTGCTGGGGGAGCCCCCACTGAAGGGAGCGAACGGCGTGGGCGTTGCACCCTCCCAGGAGGGGGGCCATCAAGATAAGAAGGAGGGGGAGGCGCAAGAAGGATCTCCAAAGGTGCCGGCCCAAGAGGGAGCATCATGGGATGGAGGCATTATAAGAAAGGGTCGCCGCCGGGATGGAGATGTGGTGTCAAACTTCTGCAAGACCTGGAAACATCCCCCGTCCGTTCCGATCAGATCGGGGATTTCGGTTCCATGGCCGTTTCAATCTGTCAACAGTTGTGCAGGATTTCGATGGATGTTCTCCTTCGGCGAAGCCAAGGTCGCGGAACCGAAGGATATTTATAACTTGTTGAAATTATTGTGATATTTTATTGCCTGTTTTTCGGGCAATCTGCTGAATTCGCCGCATTCCCGGGAGTTGCCCCCGGGGCCGGAGCCTTCGTCCACAAACTTATCCACAGCTCCTTCCACAGGGAAGGGGCGGTAAGGTGACGGTTCCATGCCCTCCACCTTCTGCTGGGGAACGGTGATCCTGGCCGCTGGATTCTCCCGGCGAATGGGGAAGACCAAGGCCCTTCTCACCGCCGAGGAGGGGGGGCCATCCCTGTTGGAGTGGTGGGTGACCGCGTGCAGAAGAGGGGGAACGGACGCCGTGGTGGTGGTGGGCGGGGACGACAGCCGGGTCGAAGCCGAAGCCCGCCGCCTGGGAGCTGCCGTGACAACCAATCCTGATGTCGCCAACACCGGTGCTGGTCACTCCCTGCTGCTGGGCGCCGCCTCCCTGCGAGGACCAAGACCGGACTTGGATGGAATTCTCTTCAGCCCCGTGGATGTCCCCCCTCCCACCCTTTCCACCCTCGGTTCCCTGGTGGGGACCCTCGCCATCCATCCCCACGCCGTCGCCTCACTGCCCATTCACCGAGGACAACGGGGCCATCCCGTCCTGGTGCGGTGGAGCTTTCTGGATCTCCTGGCGGCTCAAGGAGAGCCCCGAGCGGATCGCGCCCTTGCTGAAGCAGCGGTCATCGAGATCAACACCGAAAATCCCGACGTGCTGCGAAACCTCAACACCCCCGAGGCTTGGGAAGACTGGTGCAGGAGGGGCCGTGCTCAGGGAGAGGAGACGGGAGGGGTAGGTGGGGGAGTAAAGGTGCGGACATAGGCCACCAGGGAGGCGATCTGGGCCTCGCTCAAGGTGGTCTTCCAGGCAGGCATGGCTCCCTTGCCGTTGCTCACCGTCTGGCGCAGGGTCTCATCGGTCAGCGCTCCCATTACCGCCGGGTTGGTGAAATCCCTTGGCGCAGGAGACAAATACATTCCCATGGGCCCGTCCCCCTTCCCCTTCTCACCGTGACAGCCCAGGCAGTACTGGGTGTAGAGGGAGGCAGGGGTGGGAGACGGTGTGGCGAGGGGAGAGGTTGGGGAGGGATCGGCGGCCCCTGCCGTGGAGGAAACCGCAAGAAGGAGCAGGGAAAGGACGGTCAACGGGCGCATGGCGATTCCTCAGGAAGGGGGGTGAGACAGGGGATGGACCGCACAATGGAGGAAATCTTCACCCCGATGAGAATTCAGCTCAGGGAGGGGGAGGAGGGACCGGGGAGGAGCCCGGCACCGGCGGCACCTTTCCTTCCAGCATCCCCATCATCGCTTGGATTCGCTGACTGCGGGCATCGGGAGGAGCCACCTTGAGGTAATGGTTCCAGGCCTTTTTGGCCCCCTCCCGATCTCCCGCCTGCATGGCCATCATCCCCCGAAACAGGAGGGCCTCCAGATGATCCGGATGGCCGGCGAGGACCTTCTCCAGTCCCTCAATTCCTTTGGCCACTTCGCCCCGGGCGGACAGGAGGAGTGCGGCGTGGACCTTCGCCTCAGCGTCCTCAGGCCGGGCGGCCAGCACCTTGTTGTTCAGGGATTCCGCCTCACCGAACTGTTGAATCCCCAAGAGGGCATGGGAGAGGCGCAAGGCCGCATCCAAATCTTCGGGCCGGGCAGAGACCTCGGCCCTCAGCACTTCCAGTTGTGCAGCGTCGGCTCCCCCCAGGGCTGGGCCCCCACCCGGACTCGGCGTGGGTGCGGTTCCCATCCCCGAGGCCGGCCCTGCGTCGGGCACTCCGCCCGTCATGGTGTCTCGCCGAGGAGTCATCCCTGAGGTCAGCGCCCAGATCAGGGCCCCCAGGAAGGCCACCGTCCCCGCTCCCCACAGGGCACCCGCCAGCACAGGTCGGGTGCTCAGGCCTCCACCCCCTCCCGATGTCCTGTCCGAAGGGCTGGGCTCGCCCCGATGGGCGGCCTCCTCTTTCACCTGGTTACGGCGGGCCGCCTCCTTGAGGATGTCGGCCAGCTCCCTCTCGATTTCAGAGCGAAGCTCATGATATCGCTTGGTATCTAGCTTCTCCTTGTCCGCATCCAGCTCCCGTGCCCTCTCCAGAAGGAAGCGCCTGGACCAGTCCAGATCATCCTCCCAGGTCCTTTCATCTTCGGCGGGATCGCGCCGGGCCGAAGAAAAGGCAACCCCGGCCATTCCCGCCAGCACTCCGGCAGCGATGGCCAAGGCTCCGCTCAACACTCCACTCATCGACCCATCTCCTCGTCCAGCACTCGCCGGGCCTGCGCTGCGTATTCGTCGCCGGGCAGTGGGGTGCCGGGAGCCCCCTCTGCCTCCGAGGGGGAGGTCTGGAGAGGTTCATTCGAGCCCCCCCGGGAAGCTCCAGCGGAGGGGAGGGACTTTCGCCGCACCAGGGCGACCACCAGGATCACTCCCAGGACCACCCCCGCCAGGGGACCCGCGAAGACCAGCAGATTCATTCCTTCTGCCTTGGGCTCCAGCAACACAAACTCTCCATAGCGAGACTCGAACCAGGCCCGGATTTCCGCCTCACTCTTGCCTTCCGCGACCATCTTCTTGACGACCGACCGCATGTCCCGAGCGCTGGGAGAGGGTGAATCATCAATGGACAACCCCTGACAGACGGGGCAGCGCAGGTGAGAGGCGATGGCCCGGGTGCGCTCCTCCAGGTCCCGGTCCGTGAGGATGCGCGGCGGTGACGGAGACGTGGAGGACTTCACCTCAGAAGGGCGGACTTCCGTCCCCTCCTGGGCCAGGGCCGGGCAAACGCTCTGGCCTCCCCAAAGGAGAAAAAGCATCATCCAGACTGTCCGCACGACGATCTTCATGGTGGGTTCCCTCCCGTCACTCCCAGAGGAGCGAGGCGGCGCATCAGTTCGCTCTCGGTCAGCGGCCCCACCATCTTGGAGTCCACCACCCCGTCGGGGCGGATGAAGAAGCTCTCGGGAACACCGGTCACCCCGTAGCTCACCGCCGTCTGCCCATCGGGATCCAGCAGGGTCGGGTAGGCCACCGGGGCTCGATCCAGGGCACGCCGCACCTTCTCGGCTTCGTCCTGGTAGATCACCCCCAGAAACTCCACTCCGGCTGGGGCAAACCGCTGGCTGGCGGCTTGGAGAAGAGGGTGCTCTTGAACGCAGGGAACACACCAGGTGGCCCAGAAGTTGATGACCAGGGGCTTGCCCGAGTAATCGGAGAGGCGCACCGGCTTTCCTTCGATGGAGACCAGAGCAAAGGGAGGGGCGGGACGACCTGGCAAGGGGGAGTTGATGGCAGAGGGATCCTTTCCAAATCCGCTGGCCAGGAGCCACAGGAAGGGCCCGGCCACCAAGGCGGTACCCCACAGGTATCCCCACTTCATGGAGAGGCCTCCACCGCTGCCGACGCTCCCTCCGGCACCGCTCCTGGAGGGACCGCTTCCGCCTTGCCCTTGCTCACCTCCCGAGCCGGTGAGCGAGAGCGACGAGCCGGCCACATGGACAGCAGGGAGCCCAGCACCAGAACCGGAGTCGTCCACCAGATCCAGGCCACCAGGGGGTGCCACATGGCCTGCACGCTGACCTGGGAGCCATCCTTTTCAAAACTCAGCAGGGTCACATAGAGGTCACCAGAGGCGGTGGAGTGAACGGCAGGGGTGCCCACCGGCTCCCTCTGGGTCCGGTAGTAGTTGTTCCTGGGGCGAAGGGTGGTGACCGGATTGTTGTTTCGGCTCACGTCCAGGGCGGTCACCACCGCAAAGCGCTGGGGCTCCTTCACCGCTTCAATGTCCCGAAAAGTCACCCGATATCCGGCGAGATCAAACCCCTCCCCTGGCTTTAAAGTGAATTCCTGGCGCTGCTTGTAATTCCAGGAGGCGGCGATGGCCACGATGATAGCCACCACCCCCAGGTGAACGATATAGCCCCCGAACCGGCGGCGGTTGCGAGAAACGACGTGGACAAGGGCCTCGATGAAACCCACATCGGAGGAAGCCATCCGGTGGCGAGTGGGGGTCAGGAACTCCCGGAGGGTGACCACGGTGACGAAGCCGGCCAGCCCGAAGGTGAGGAGAGGCCAGGGTTCTCTCAGCCCGGCCACCACGCAGAGAATCACCACCAGCACCCCCAGGAGGCCGGGAATCCCCAATTCCTTCCACAATCGGCTCGAATCGGCCCGGCCCCAGGGAAGCACCGGGCCCACCCCCATGAGGAAGAGGATGGCCACCCCCAGAGGCACGCACATACGGTTGAAGTAGGGAGTCCCCACGCTCACCCGCACCCCTCTCAGGGCTTCTGCCAGCAGGGGAAACACCGTTCCCAGCAGCACCGTCAAGGTGAATCCCAGGAACAGGACGTTGTTCAGGAGGAAGGTGGTTTCCCGCGAAACCGCCGCATCCAGGTTTCCCTCCGCCCCCAGAAGCTCGGACCTCACCGCCAGAAGCCCTGCCGACCAGAACACCGACACCGCCAGGAATCCCAGAAACAGGGGACCGATCTCCGACTGGGAGAAGGCGTGAACCGAGTTGAACACTCCGGAGCGGGTCATGAAGGTTCCCAGCACCGTCAAGCAGAAGGTTCCCATCAGCAGGGAGAGGGTCCAGGGTTTCAGAAGGCCCCTCCTCTCGTGAACCATGAGGGAATGCAGAAAGGCGGTGGCCGCCAGCCAGGGCAGAAAGGAAGCGTTCTCGACGGGATCCCAAGCCCAATATCCTCCCCAGCCAAGCACCTCGTAGGACCACCAGCCCCCCGCGACAATGCCCACGGTGAGGAAGGTCCACGGGATCATCGCCCAGATTCTCAACGGCCTCAGCCAGGCGGTTCCAATCCTCCCCCGCAGCAGGGCGGAGGAAGCGATGGCAAAGGGAACAGCCATGCCCACGTAGCCGAAGTACAGGGCGGGGGGATGGAAGCCCATCAGGGGATGGTTCTGAAGGAGGGGATTCGGGCCCGGACCATTGTCAGGCACGGGAAACACGGTCTCGAAGGGATTGGCTGGCCCGGCGATGAGGAAGACGAAGAACACCCCGATGGACAGGAGGGTACCCAACGTATAGGGCATGTAATCGGCGTGACGCTGTCGGTAGAGAAAGGCCAGAAGGGCGGTATACAGGGCCAGGATCCACCCCCACAGGAGGATGGACCCCTCCAGGGAGGACCACAGGGAGATGGCCGTGTAGAAGGGAGGAGTTTCCCGGCTTCCCACCCTGGCCACATAGGACACCGAGAAGTCATGGGTGAGGAGGGCATATTCCATCACCAGGAGGGCCACGCTCATGAACCCGAACAGGGCGTAGGCGGCCCAGCGGGCCTGATTTCCCAGGGACTGACTGCGTCGTCGCCCTCCCACAAACCCCTCCACCGCTCCAAAAGCAGCGGCGCACAGGGCCAGGTGAACGGCGGCCTGGCCCCAAAAGCCGGTCATCACAGGGTCTGCTCCTTGATCAAGGATTGGTAGACCTTTTGAGGGTCCTCTCCCTCATGGGGAGGTCGGTATTCGTTGGAGTGTTTCACCATGAGGTTTCGGGCCCGGAACACCCCGGAAGAGTCATAGGTCCCCTCCACCACCACCCCCATGGCGTCCTGGAACATCTGAGGAGGGGTCCCTTTGCTGGAGACCCGGACTTTTCGAGCCCCATCGGTCACCTCGAAGAGGAGATCCTGGGTTTCCGCCTTCCACACCACCGAGCCAGGAGCCACCTGCCCTCCCAGTCGGACGGGGGTGTCTACGGCGGTGGCTCCCTTGGCGAGAAGTTCGGTGGGGCTCAGGTAGTACACCAGGTTGTCCCCCATGGTGCCCATGGAGATCCACAGAAGGGCGCCTGCCACCACCAGCACGGCGAAAGCGGCGAGGAGACGCTGGCGAGTGCGCCTGGTCATGTCAGCCTTCCAGGTTGGAGGGGGAGCCCTCCTGACGAGACGATGAAGGGTGAATCGCCGAAGCCGTGGATCTTCCCCTCCACCACAGGGATCCCAGGTACCCGAGAAGGGTCAGCCAGGTGACGATATAGGCTGCCCAGACAAACTCCCAGTGTGGATTCACGCTCGGGCCTCCGGAAGCGAGGGGGGAGGAGCCAATTCCCGATCCAGCCGGGCTCTCCCGATCCGCACCCTCCATGCCACAAAAAAGATGAACAGGAAGAGAAAGGCGAAGGCGTTGACCCGCAGGGCCAGGACCATGTCGGGATCCACTGTGGCCGGGCTGGACTGAATCTGGTGAAGGCCTCGCCACCACCTCACCGAAAAATAGACGATGGGGACGTTGACGAAGGCCAGGATGCCCACCACCCCTGCCAGATCGGCCCTCTTCTCGGGATCCTCCACAAAGCTGCGAAGAGCCACATACCCGGCGTAGAGAAGAAACATCACCAGGGCTGTGGTCAGACGGGGATCCCAGGTCCACCAGATTCCCCAGGTGGGACGGCCCCACAAGGATCCCAGCACCAGAAGGAGTCCGTTAAACACCACTCCTACTTCGGCGGCGGCTTCCGCGGTCAGATCCCATCCAAAGGTTCCCCGCACCAGGTAGCCAACCGACGCGATGAACACCACCAGGAAGGCCACCAGGGTCATCCATGCTGCCGGGACGTGAACGTACATGATGCGTTGCACATCCCCCATCATGGCGTCGGTGGGAGCCCAGAACAGACCCAGATAGATGCCAAGGAGGAGCAATCCCAGGCCCAGGAACCCCGACGCGGTGGCCAGCACACGTCCCATGTCAGTCCTCAATGACCCGGGCGAACAGAAGCGCGCACAGGGTCCAGTAGATGATGTCGAAGGCGGCGAGGAGGCGAAGCCAGGAACCCACCTGGGTCATGACGTCTCCCAGCATCAGCAAGGTGGTGGCCTTCACCGCTCCCATAAGCACGGGAATGATGAGGGGGAAGAGGAGAAGGGGCAACAGAACTTCCCGGGCTCGGGCTCGGGAGGCCACCGCCGCATACAGGGTCCCGGGAGCGGCCACTCCCAGCGCTCCCAGGGTCAGCACCAGGAGCAGGGTAGCGCCGTTCTCCTCCAACCGGGCCGAGTACAGCACCGCCGTCAGGGGCAGGAGGGATACGGACAGGCCCAGAAGCACGGCGGCGTTCACCAGGGCCTTGCCCAGGAACAGGGCCATGGGGTGGACGGGAAGGAGGCGCAGCCCCTCCAACGCCTCGTTTTCCGTCTCCACCCGGAAGGACTCCCCCAAGGCCAGCACCGACGCCAGCATCAGGGCCAGCCACAGGTAGGCGCCGGCATGAGCGGTCTGGGAGATCGGGTCGGGACCGATGGCAAAGGAGAACAACACCAGGGTGGTGACGCCAAAGAAGGCCACCGCGTTGATCCGGGCCCTCCCCCGCCATTCGATGAGGACGTCCTTTCTGGCCACCGCCACCACCTGGGCCAGGAGGCTGCTCATGGGCTTCCGCTCAACTCGGCAAACGCTTGGGGAGCATCACCGGATGGGCCCGACCAGGTCACTCGGCCCCCGGCGAGCAGCATCCCCCGGTTGCACAGGACCGCTCCCTTCTCCATCTGATGGGTGGCCAGCACCAGGGTCTTTCCTCGATTCTTCAGCTCAAGGAGCACATCGTCTACCAGTCGTGCCCCCTCCCGATCCAGGGCGCTGTAGGGTTCGTCGATGAGCACCAGTTCAGGGGATTGGAGGAGAAGTCGGGCCAGCATCAGCCTCTTTCGCATTCCCGCCGAGAAGCCCCGAACCGCTTCGTCGGCTCGGGAAGAGAGACCCACTCGCTGAAGGAGGTCGGTCACCTCCTCCCTTGCCTCTCCCCTCCCCAGGATCCGAGCCGCAAACCCCAGGTTTTCCCGGGCCGACAGGGCCTCGTATAGAAAGGAGCCGTGGCTGAGCAACCCCACCTTGGCCCTGACCTCCTGACGCTCTTCGGCCGCGTCCAGGCCAAACAGGTGGAGGGTCCCTTGAGTGGGAGAAGAAGCCGTGGCCAGGATCTTGAGCAAGGTGGTCTTCCCCGAACCATTGGGCCCCAGAAGGAGAAGAGAATCTCCGGCGGCCAGTCTCACCGACACCTGGATCAGGGCCCAGCGAGGGCCATATCGCTTGGAAAGACCCTGGCCCACCACTGCAACCGGGCGTCCCTCCTCGGTCATTCCCAGCAGGTCGCCGGAAGAAACGGAGGGGACACCGACCAGGGGAAGGGCCGGCAGGGCGGAGAGCATCACCGAGGAGATCCCGCTTCGCAGGGACAGGCGCGAAGAGCGGCGCAATGTACCAGGGATCGGACCCTTGGGCGATGAAAAGGCCAGTATTCCTTGCTTTTCCGCAAGGTGCTTCCTGGAGATGGAGGGAGGATCCTCAGGGGTCAGGTCCCCAACTGGTGGCCGGAAACCAGCCTCTCCCACAGGATGCGGGCATGAACCGGTCCCGGGCGCGCCGGACTGTCTCGAAACAGACGAGCCAGACGCCGGGGTTCGGCATAGAAGCGAGTGTTGGCCTCCTTCTGCAGGGCCCGGAGCCTCTCTGTGGAAACCGTGCTCACCGAAGCTCCCCCCCGCATGACTCCTGAATCGTTGAGAGGGACGGTCATTTCGTCCACCCCCAGGCCGTCGGCCATCTCGGTGGCTCCATAGGGGGTGACCAGGAAGAAGACCGCCCGATGGAGGCGGCTCCGCAACGCAAAATCAATGGTGGCCCGCATTTCCGCCTCGGTTTCGGTGGGAAATCCCAGCATGAAGAATCCCCCCACGAAGATGCGACGGCGCACCAGGGAGGAGATGGCTTCCTCCACCTTCTCCACATCCAGATTCTTGCGGACCATCCGCTGGATTCGCCGAGACGCCGACTCGATGGCCACGTTCACATCCCGGGTGCCGGCGGCTTGGAGCAGCTCGATCTCATCCTCTCGCAGCAGATCGGCCCGCAGCCCATTGGGAAAGACCAGATCCAGGCCCAGCCCGTCTTCAATGATGCCCTCCAGGAGGGGGACCATTCGCTTGCGACTGAGGTTGAAGATGTCGTCGAGGAACTCCACGGTGCGGATCTGATAGCGATCCTTGAGAAGAGCCAGTTCCTCCCTCACCCGGACGGAGGAGCGGTATCGGAAGTCCTTGCCGAAGATGTTGTGGCAATAGGTACATCGATAGGGGCAGGCCCGGGTGGTGGAAAGGGCAGCGTAGCGGCGGCCGTCGGAGACCTGCCCGATCCGCATGGGGGCAAGGGCGTAGGCGTCAAAGTCAAAGAGATCCCAGGCGGGGAGGGGCCAGAGATCCAGGGAGACATCGCTGACGTGGCTCTCTGCGACGTGCACCTCCCCTCCTTCCTGCCGAAAGCAGATGCCCGGGTGGGATGGATGGGGATCTTTTCCGTCCAAGACGTGTCCCAGCAGATGAAGGAAGGGCTCTTCTCCTTCCCCCCTCACCACATAATCCACCGGGCAGTCGGCAAAGATCCGCCGGGGCAGGGATGTGGCGTGGGGGCCTCCCACCACCTGAACAAGCTCAGGGGCGACGAGGCGAGCCACCCGGGAGGCCGCCTGGAGCCCCAGGTGCTCATCGGTCAGGGCCGAGAGACCCAGCAGATGAGGCCGGAACTCCTGGAGTCGTTGACGAAGACGGAGATGACGCCGGGCGGGACAATGGATCAGACGCAGATCCAACAGGGAGACCTCATCCCCCCGGTGCTCCCGAAGCAGGGAGGCCAGCCCCAGGATGCCCAGGGGAGGAGAAATGGCCGGTGTGGGCAGCCACGCCCCTCGCGGGGCTCCTCCCGCCACCTTCACCAGGAGAATGCGAGCCATTTACCGCCTCTCCTCAGGGTGAGGTTTCAGGCCATCGGTTCGCCCTCGCCCCCGCCCTGGCAGGGGGTCCTTTTCCCCCAAAAGGAGAAGCACTTCCCGGGCATGGGCCTCCATTCTCTCCCGGGCCCTCTCCGGCTCCCCGGTGCGAGGGGGCCCCTTGGCCACCGCCCGGTGGATGCCCGCCACGGCGCCTGGTCCCATCTTCAACAGAGCATCCATGGCATAAAGATAAAATCCCCCCGAGGAGGGCCCGCTTTCGTCGGCAAGGTGCTCGGCAACCTCTGCGGCCGCCACCGGATCGCCGATTTCACCCAAGGCCCACAGGATGTTGGCCCGCACCGGAAAGATCACTCCGCACCCTGCCCCTGGCCTCCCTTCAAAGAAATCCTCCTCGATTCTCAAGGCGGGGAGGAGATGGCCCACCGCCGTGGGAGAGCCGATTCGCCCCAGGGCGGTGGCGCCGTGGCGGCGCAGGGCAAAACCCAGTTCCGGGTCAGCGTCGTGGTCGATGATCCGATCTCCAAGAAGAGGAATGGCCCGGGGATCCCCGTGAAGCCCCAACGCCTTCACCGCCTGCACCAACCCGGGGCCAGGAGAGTTGCGGAAGCGATGCACCAGACGGGGGTGGTCGTCCCCTCGGGCACACAGGGCCAGATCCACGGTGGCTTCCCAGTCTTCCCGGTTTTGGCGTCCCTGATCCACCCGGCCCCTGAGGATTTCCAGGGCGCGCTTTTCCTCGGCGGGGGCCGATGGGACCAGAGGGACCCCCCTCTCCCTCCAGGCTTCGGCGGACTCCCGCCACTCGGCCAGACCCTTTCCCGGCCGAAGGATCTGGGCGATGCGGAGGGCGATGCCGGGGGCATCCATCTCCATCAAGGGTCCCACCCGATTGGCTCCGAAGAACGTGGGCAGCACTTCGTGTTCCAGCCCCAGCATCCAACGACGGGCCTCGTCCTCCCCGGCAAGATGGAGAAGGGCAGCGGCCACCACCTGCACCTCTTTTCGCCGGTCCGAAGCCAGCACCCTCGCCCCACTCTCCAGGGCCGCCCGGGCCCATCGGACCTCCGTCCTCCCCGCATCCACCGCCGCCCTCAGGGCAGCCCTCCTCACCGAGGCCTCCGGGCGCTCCAGCAGGGTGGACAGGGTCTCCGCAGTTTTTTCCGGAGACACCACCCCCAACCACCGGGCCGCCCGAGCGGCGTCGTCGGCGCTTCCCTCTGCCGCCAGCCGCAGCAAGGCCTTTCCCTCAGAACGGGAGGCCATCCTCTCCGGGTCAGGCCCTAAGAAGCGAGGCAGACGCTGGCGAACCAGGCGAAAGACCGGGCGAAGGCTCAAAAAATGCTTTCCCCTCGGAAAAGTGTCTCCCCAGTATAATGGCTTTCTGCGTGTCCACCCCTCCCTCCCCTCCCCTTCCCTTCCAGCCCCTCTCTACCCGGGGATTGTCGCTGCGGGCCAAGATCCTGTCCGGGTATCTGGGGCTGGTACTCCTCCCCTTTCTGGTGCTGGCGTTCGTGTACGTCAAGATGGCCCAGACCGACCGGGACCTCTCGGTGGTGAGACGAGGATATTTTCGACTCTGGCAGGACATCGCCTCGGTCAATGCCTTTCCCCTTGGCTACGAAGTGGAGAAGGAGAATCCCGACTGGTTGAGGTACCGGCCCAGCCTCGATCGCCTCTATCTGGATCAGAAACGGCGCCTGCTGACCGACTCCCGCACTCGAGCCAAGGAAGTGGCAGCGGTGGTGAGGGACTCTCGCCAGCAATCCTCCCTGGAGAGGGTGTCGGTGGGATTGACTGGAGCCCTGACTCAGCTTTCCGAGTATTCCCTGGCACAAGACCGTCTGGTGAAAGCCTTGGAGAGAAAGGATTTCAGCGGCGCCGACGCCCAGGTGCCCCTCCTCCAGAAGCTGCGGGCCGACCTGGCCCGGGAGGTGGATCAGGTGGGGCTGGAGTTGGAGCGATTGGTGGAAACCGCCCTGACCGCCACCGGGGAGGCCCACCGGGACACCGGCCGGGTGGTGGCCCTTCTCTCGGCGGTCTCCCTGCTGTTTGGCCTGTTGATGATGCTGCTGGCTCACCTGACCCTGAAGCCGGTGAACCGCCTCGCCCAGGGCGCTGAGCAGGTGGCCAGGGGGGACTTTGATCTACGTCTGGACATTCGCTCGGGCGACGAAATCGGTGCCCTCGCTTCCCGCTTTGAGGAGATGGCCCTTTCCCTGAAGGTGCGGGATGAAGATCTGCGCCGCACCATCGCCGACCTCAACCGACTGTCCCTCTATCACGAGCGCATCCTCCGCTCCATGGGTCAGGCCCTGGTGGTGTTTGGGCCAGGAGGGGTGGTGGAGACGGTGAATCCTGCCGCTGAAAAGCTGCTCGGTCCACTGGCACGAGACCTCCCGCCCCGCCTGCGGAGGGCGGTGGAGAGGGGAGAGAACGAACACCTGCCCCTGCGGGAAGAGGGGGTACACCTCTCCGAAGAGGAGGGCACTCCTCCACGGATCCTCGACGCCGGGATCGTGCCCCTGGCGGGAGAGGGAGGGGGGTTTCGGGGAACCATCCTCATCGCCGATGACGTGACGGTGGCCACTCGGGCTCGGGAACGATTGATGCGGGCCGAAAGGATGGCCGCCATCGGCATCCTCTCCGCCCAAGTGACCCATGAGATTCGCAATCCTCTCAACGCCTTGGGGCTGAATGCCGAGCTCCTGGGGGATGAACTCGCCGCCCTGCCTGGAGACGCTTCCGAGGCCCGCGCCCTTCTCTCCGCCATTCGCACCGAAATAGACCGTCTCAATGGAGTGGCGGAGACCTATCTGACCCTGGCCCGCCTGCCTCGGCCCCACCTTCAGCCTGAAGACGTGGGGGCCCTGCTGGAATCTCTCCTGGCTTTTCACCGGGAAGAGTGGAAGGGAAGAGGGACGACGGTGCACCTGTCGATTCCTCCTCACCTTCCCGAGATCCTGGCGGACGCGGGTCCCCTCCGCCAGGCCCTGCTGAACCTGATTCGCAACGCCGTAGACGCCATGGAGCCTCAGGGGGGAGGCACCCTCCACCTATCCATCACGGTGGAAGGCAAGGCATTGACCCTGATGGTGAAGGACGAGGGGCCGGGGATGGATCCGGAGCGGCTGCCCCGGATCTTCGACCCCTTCTTCTCCACCAAGGCCAGCGGAACCGGCCTGGGCTTGCCCATCACCCACCAGATCGTGGCGGATCACGGCGGAACGATCCGATGCGAGTCAGAGGTGGGCCGGGGCACCACCTTTTGGGTGGAACTTCCTCTGGCTCCCCGGGAAGGAGAGGAAACGGAGGCCAGCGTCTGAAGGTTCAGGGGGTCAGGGAGTGAGGAATCGGAGAAGGTCCTCCCTCCGCGCCACCGCATCCCTCCCCAGGGCCAGTTGAGTGCGGGCCCTGGCCAGATTGTGGTGAGAACGGGATTCAAACAGGGAAGGATTCCAGCCAAAGTAGCGATCCTCCACCACGTCAATGGTAAAGCGGGCGGCCAGTTCCAGGGCAATCACCGCCATCCCATCGGCGAAGGAGCGTCTCTCATCCCTGCTGATCTCCGGGGACGCCCCCTGTGCATACCCTTCCGCCAGCGCCTGGAACGCTTGAAGATCGACGCTGGCCAGCCCTTCATCCTCCCCTGCCGGGTTGCACCAGGACCGCGCCGCATCTCCCATCTCCACCGCCAGGGGAGCATGCATCAAGGTGTCCAGGTCCAAGAGGCACACCGCCTCCCTCCCCGCCTCGTCAAAGCGCACGTTGCTGGCCTTGAGGTCTCCATGGATCACCCGGCGGGGCTGCCCCGGCCAGGTCAGAGGCAGCTCCCCGACGGCTGCCTTGATGGAGGAGGCCAACGCCCGCACCGTCGAAGCGTGGCTCCCCGAAGCGGTGGTAGTCACCCGGACAAGCTGATGGAGAATGGAGGTTGTGTCATGAAAGCCGGGGAGGTGATGAGCAAAGGGACGATGCTCCCAGGTCAGATCCCCATGGAAGCGGGCCGTCAGGGAGGCGGCGCGAAAAACCGCGTCGTGGCTGGGAAATCGGGTAAATGTCACCCCGGGGACGTAGGTCAACATCCGCCACCATCCCCCTCCTTCCCAGACCGCCTTTTCCCCCGTCTGGCTGGAAATCACTTGGGGACCCACCCTGCCCATCTGATGCAACGCAGTGGTGATCCGGTCCACGTCCTCCATCAGGGAGGGGCCATGAAACACCGGGTGGAGACGTTGAAGGACACAGGGTTCTGGGGAGGAGGGGAGCAGGAAGGTGGCGTTCACCAACCCCGAATCGACAGTCTGGAAGGGGCCTCGCACCGATTCAGGGTAGAGGGCGAGAACGGCGGGAACCAGGGACGAGACTTCCACGCCGCCCTATTCCGCTCCCAGCGCATGGAGGAGGAAGGCCCACCGATCCGCCACCTCCTCGATCATCTTGGAGACGGGCTTGCCGGCCCCATGTCCTGCCTTCACATCAACGCGGATCATCACCGGCGAGTCTCCCCCCTGGGCCGCCTGAAGGGCAGCGGCAAACTTGAAGGAATGGGCAGGAACCACCCGATCGTCGTGGTCAGCGGTGGTGATGAAGGTGGGGGGATAGCGAGTTCCCGGCTTCACCGCGTGGAGGGGAGAGTAAGCGAGAAGGGTCTTGAACTGCTCGGGATCCGCCGATGATCCATATTCGGCCACCCAGGCCCATCCAATGGTGAACAGGTGGAACCGCAGCATGTCCAGAACTCCCACCGAGGGGGCGGCGGCGCCGAACAGATCGGGTCTCTGGGTCAGGCAGGCCCCCACCAGGAGTCCACCGTTGGAGCCACCGCCAATGGAAAGTTTGGAGGACTGGGTATAGCCGTTGCTGATCAACCATTCGGCTGCGGAGATGAAATCGTCGAACACGTTCTGCTTGCGGTCCATCATTCCGGCCTGATGCCATTCCTCTCCGTACTCCCCTCCTCCCCTCAGGTTGGGCTGAGCAAACACCCCTCCCCTCTCCATCCACACCAGCATGGAGACCGAGAAGGTCGGGG
>CAYRTW010000039.1:0-30774 GCA_964426935.1 uncultured Rickettsiales bacterium | reverse complement strand
GTTTCGTCGCCTCCTCCTGGGGGGGACGCTTTTGTTTGGGGGGGGGGGTGGGGTGGGGAGGCCCGTTCTGGGTGCCGACAAAGATGTGTCTGGGGCTGATCCGACGGCCTTCGGCTCCCTCATCGGTCGCAATGAACTGCGCCAAGGGAAGGTGCTGGTGGTCCCCGCGCCCCAGGTGAGGGTGGCGGGGTGGCGGGGTGGTGGGCGGGGGCCTGAGCCCATGGCGGGTCTGGTGACCGATACCTACCCCCAGAGCATCGCCGAGGAACTGGTCACCTTTCTGACCAAGGGCCCGTTTTCAGCCACAGCCCAGGTGTGGATCCCCGAAGATCCCCGCTGGTCCATTCCGTTCCTGAGGGTTGAAAAAAGCGGCCCTCTTCACCCTCGCCTGGATCCGCTCCCCCCCTCTCTTCCCAGCGATGCCGGATGGGTGGCGGTGTTTACCTGGTTGGAAGTCGAGGGGGAGCTTTCCAGTCAAAAGGTTGTGGACACCTCCTCTCCGCCCCCTTCCGCCCCCAACCAGGGGCCAGGGCAGCCGGGAGGGGCTTCCGCCGGGGAAGAGACCCGGGTGAAGGACGAGGAGATTGTCACGGTGTGGAGCGAAATCCACCTTGCCCTGTATCGCGTCAGCGACGGAGCCAAAGTGCTCCATCTGGCGGGGACCGGTAAAGCCGGAGTGCCCGGCATCCAGCCCAAGGCCGACTCCACCAAGGCCTATCGACGCGCCTCCCGCTCTGCCCTCTCCGATTTGCGGGCGGAGTTCAAGAAGGCGGTCCGATGAAATCTCCCGACCCTGTGAATGAAACCCATTCGTCTTCGATCTGACCTGCGGGTTGCCACCCCCTGGCGATTCCGGTATCAAGCCCTGCCGTCGCACCGCGACCTGAGGAGTTGAGCGTTCATGTCCATTCGTACCCTCCCCCTTTTGGCCCTGACCCTGATTTTTGCCACCCTGATCGCCCTGCCGGTGAAGGCTGAGCAGGGGCTGAAGATCGCAGTGTGTGATTTCCAGCGGGCCCTTCTGGAAGTGGAAGAAGGCAAGAAGGCCAAGGCCAACCTGGAGAAGCGCTACAACGACAAGAAGGCCCAGGTGGAGAAGAAGCGCGACCAGGTCCAGGCCCTCAAGGATAGCCTGGATGCCCAGAAGGCCTTGCTGACTCCCCAGGCCCTGGAATCCAAACAGAAGGAGTTCGAGCAGTCCAACCTGGAGTATCAGCAACTGGTTCTTCAGTCCCAGCAGGAAATGTCCCAGATGGAGCAGGAGCTGACCTCGGGCATCCTGGAGAAGCTCTATGCGGTCGCCGAGAAGATGGGCAAGGACCAGGGGTACTCCCTGATCATCGAGGCCCAGGCGGTGGTTTATCACGCCGATGCCCTGGACATCACCCAGCAGGTGGTTTCCGTGTTCAACACCCAGCCCAAGTAGGGTGGCGGCTTCCCTTTCTGAGTTGGCCTTCCTGGTGGGAGGCTCCGTAGAGGGGGAGGGGTCTGTGATCCTCCAGGGTGTGGCCCCCCTCCACACCGCCGGATCCGGGGACCTGGCCTTCTTTGCCCATCCCCGCTACCGCCCCCAAACCGCCACCACCCAGGCCGGCGCCCTTCTCATCTCCCCCGACCGCCGCCCCCTCCCTTCCTTCTCGGGTCCCCTCCTTCTTCATCCCCATCCCTACCTGGCCCTGGCCCTCTTGCTGAAGTGGTTTCATCCCTCCCCTGCACTGCTGCCGGGAATCCACCCCACCGCTTGGGTGGATCCCTCCGCCCGGGTTCACTCCAGGGTGGAAATCGGCCCGGGGGCGATCCTGGAAGAAGGGGTGGAGGTCGGGGAGGGCAGCGTCATTGGCCCCCAGGCGGTCCTCACCCGCCGTTGTCGGGTGGGCTGCCAGGTGTGGATGGGGGCGGGCTCCATTGTGACCGGTGAAAGCGTCTTGGGGGATCGAGTGCGAATCGGCGAGGGGGCGGTGATCGGTTCATCGGGATTTGGTTATCTTCCCACCGGCGGGGAACCCGAATCGATTCCTCAGGTGGGAAGGGTGGTCCTGGAGGAGGGCGTGGAGATTGGGGCGGGAACCACCATCGACCGGGCGACCCTGGGTGAGACCCGAATCGGAGCGGGAACCAAGATAGACAACCTGGTGCAGGTGGGGCATAACGTCGTCATCGGCCGGGGTGCCCTCATCGCCGCCCAGAGTGGGATTGCTGGCTCAACCCAGGTGGGAGACCGGGTCATGATGGGGGGACAGGTGGGGGTGGTCGGACACCTTCATGTGGGGGAGGGAGCGAAAATCGGTGCCGGTGCGGGGGTGGCCTCCGATGTGCCGGCCCAGGCGGTGGTCAGTGGCGGGCCCGCCTTCGACCACCGACAATGGCGCCGAGCAATGGTGGCCCTCCCGCGGCTCCCAGAGCTTCTACAGAGGGTGCAGCGTCTTGAAGCTCGCATCCTTCAACTGGAATCCAACTCCGCCGAGACCCCTGTGGCTTCCGGCGGCACCGAGCACGGGGATCCATGACCCAGCGTAAATACGACATCAAGAAGATCACCTCCATGCTGCCCCATCGCTACCCCTTCCTCCTGGTGGATCGCATTGATGAATTGGATCCAGGAAAGAGGGTGGTGGGCATCAAGAACGTCACTGTCAACGAGCCTTACTTCCCCGGTCACTTCCCCGGCAATCCCATCATGCCGGGAGTGCTCATCGTCGAAGCCATGGCCCAGACCGCCGCTGTACTGGGGGTGGTCACCCATCCCGAGTATCAGGACGGTGGGGTGCTGCTGATGGGGCTGGACAAGGTGAGGTTTCGCAAGCCGGTAGTACCTGGCGATGTGCTTCGCTTGGAAATCAACGTCGACAAGGTGCGAGGAACCATCTGGAAACTCATGGGAATCGCCCGCGTAGATGGGGTGAAGGTCGCTGAGGCGGAGATCATGGCCACCTTCTTCCGAGAGGAAGAGCCCACCGCGTGAGCGTCCTCTCCCCCTCCAGTCGAATCCATCCCACGGCGGTGCTCTCGGAGGAGGCCGAGTTGGGAGAGGATGTCCTTCTCGGTCCCGGAGTTGTGCTGATCGGCAAGGTGGTTCTCGCCGACGGTTGCTCGGTGGGGCCCTACGCGGTCCTCGGTCCGGAGGTGACCCTGGGAGCCCATTCCACGGTGGGTGCCCACGCGCTGGTGGAAGGTCCCTCTCGCTTCGGTGAGAGAACCCACATCTACCCCCACGCGGCGGTGGGAGGGAGGCCTCAGGATCTCAAGTTTCACGGTGAAGAGGCCTGGCTTCTGGTCGGGGATGGATCCTCCTTTCGGGAATTCTGCACCGTCCAGAGGGGAACCGAGGGAGGGGGAGGGGTGACTCGGGTAGGCTCGGGGTGCCTGGTCATGGCCTACGCCCACATTGCCCATGATTGCACCGTGGGTAACAAGGTGATCTTTTCCAATGGTGCCTCGTTGGGAGGGCATGTGACCGTGGAGGATGGAGCCATCCTGGGGGCGCTGTGTGGAGTGCATCAGTTCGGGCGGGTAGGGCAGCTTGCCATGGTGGGAGCGGGTGCCATGGCTGCCCGGGATGTTCCCCCCTTTACCCTGGCTCAAGGTGACAGAGCCCGTCTCTATGGGCTCAATACGGTGGGGCTCCGGCGGGCTGGGGTCGGGGACGAGTCCATTCGGGCTCTGAAGGGAGTGTACCGCCTTCTCCTTCAAGGCGCTGGCTCGTGGGGCTCCGCTTGGGAAGAGGCTCAGACCCGCTTCGGGGGCGATCCTCTGGTGGACCACCTCCTGGAGTTTGTGGCCAGGGGGCAGGGAGAGAGGGGGGTCATGCGGGGTGACGGCTCTCCTCCTTCAACAGTCCCGTGAACGGAGGGGATTCCTTCCTTGCCCCCTCCCTTCCCATGGTGGTGGTGGGTGCCGGGCGGTGGGGAAGGGTGGTGGCTTCTCGCATCACCTCCCTCCCCGGGTTGGTCCTTGCCGCCGTCGTGGATCCCTCCCCTGAGGCCCTTGCGGCGGCGGTGGGACTCTTCTCTTGCGCAGGGGTGCGAAGCGTGGAGGAACTGCCGGACCCGATTGGGGGTGCCGTGGTGGCCAGTCCCCCTGGTTCTCACGGAGAGGTGGCCTCCAGGCTTCTGGAGCGAGGGATTCCCACCTTGGTGGAAAAGCCCCTGGACCTCACTTTGGAGGCGGCAGAAGCGGCAGTCCTCGCCTCCCTCCAGGGACGCACCTTTCTGCAGCCGGCCTTTCAGGAACGATGGAATCCCGGCATCCGCGCTTGTGGAGACGCCCTGCGCCGCCCCCGCTATCTCCAAGCCGAACGTCTGTCCGCCTTTACTCCCCGCATCCTTCACACCGACGTCATCCTCGATCTGATGATTCATGATCTGGACCTGTGCGTCCATCTGGTGGGAGAAGAGGTCGCCGAAGTCTCGGCGGTGGGGATCCCGGTCATGACCGATCAGGTGGATCTGGCCAACGCCCGCCTCCAGTTCAGCAATGGAGCCGTGGCCAACCTGACCGCCAGTCGAGTCAGCCCCCGTTCCTCCCGCACCCTCCGGCTCTTCGGTCCCCTGGGATATCACTCCATCGACCTCGCCTCAGGGACCGCATACCGGGCCCGCCGCCTCCCCTCGTCTCCAGATTCCCCAGTCCCCTATCAAGTGGAGGCCGAGGGACTCCCGTCTCCCCCGGGAGACGCCCTGGGTGAGCAACTCCTTGCTTTTGCCAGGGCGTGTCGCCGGGAATGTCAGCCCGCCGTCTCTGCCAAGGAGGGAATCGAGGCCCTCCGTCTGGCCCTCCGGGTTCGGGAGGCGGTGGAGGCATCGGCACGGGGGATCCGATGACGACAGCGCCCCACTCCCCGAACCCTCCTCCCTGGTCGCTGCTGATTTCCGCAGGCGAGGCATCAGGGGACGCTCTGGGGGCGGAACTTCTCGCCGAACTGGCGACCCTCAAACCGGGGGTCCAGGCCTTTGGCCTGGGGGGAGATGCCCTCCAATCTGCCGGCGCCGAAGTGCTGGTCCATGCTCGGGAACTTGCGGTGGTGGGCCTCTGGGAGGTCGTCCGCAAGCTCCCCTTGTATCTCCAGGCCCGTCGCTCCCTCCTGGAAGAAGTGGAGGTACGGAGGCCCTCCCTGGCAGTGCTGGTGGATTTTGCTGATTTTCATCAGCACCTCGCCCGGGACCTCCACCGGCGCGGCATTCCCGTTGTTCAGTACGTCTCTCCCCAGGTGTGGGCCTGGAGGCGGGGGCGGGTGAGGGATATGGCTCGGCACCTGACCGAGATCCTCTGCATCCTTCCATTCGAGCCCCCCCTTCATCGCCGTGAGGGCCTGCCCGCCACCTTCGTTGGCCATCCTGTCCTGGACAGAATTCACCGCACCCCAACCCGATCTGAAGCCCGCCTCCTGCTGGCCCTCCCTGAAGGGGCACCGGTGGTTTCCCTCCTCCCTGGCTCTCGGGAAGGGGAATTGAAGAGGATGTGGCCCGCCTTTCTCGCCACCGCCCGTTTGATCCATCAAGCTGTTCCTGACGTGGTCTTTCTTGTTCCCCTGGCGTCTACGATCTCGGCCCATCACCTTCCCGGTTGGGATCAGGTACCCTCCCTCCGGCTTCTTCCTGAGGCATCCCTCCTCTGCCTGTCCGCCTCCGACACCGCCCTGGTGGCCTCGGGAACCGCCACCCTGGAGGCTGCCCTGCTGGGGATCCCCCATGTCATCGCCTACAGGGTCTCCGTTCCCACCTGGATTCTGGGACGCCTGCTGGTGCGGGGAGTGGCACACATCGGCATGCCCAATCTCCTCTTGGGGGAGAGGGCTCTTCCCGAGCACCTTCAACACCTCCATCCTCCCTCCCTGTCCCTCCCCTTGCTGCACTGGCTGGGGAACGAAGACGACAGAAGAAGGACGGCAGAGAGGCTCCTTGCCCTTCGCCCCCTCCTTTCCTCAGGGGTGAAGGCCTCCCAGCGAGCAGCGATGAAGCTCCTCTCTGTCCTGGATTCCTCTTCTGCTCCGTCTTCCCTTCCCCCTGGCCAGGCTTCTCCAAGGGAGACCCGTCACCTCTGGACGGCCATACTCGCCCTCACCGCCCTCCGTCTCCTCCTGGCAGCCCGCTTCGAGTTGACTCCCGACGAGGCCTACTACCGGGTATGGGGGCACGCCCTGGCCGCCGGATATCACGCCCATGCTCCGGCGGTCGCCTTCCTGGCTCGGGGCGCCGAACTTCTGGCGGGCACCGGAGGGATCGCAGCCCGCCTCCCTGCCATCGCCTGCTCCTCCCTCGCCCTTTGGGTCTTTCACGGCCTCTGTCGCCGGTTTTCGACTCCCTCCCAAGCGGGTCTGGCCACCACCGGCCTGGCGCTCATGCCCCTCTTCTGGACGGGAAGCCTGCTGACCCTTCCCGACGCACCGCTGATGCTGGCCTGGATCCTGGCCCTCTCTGCCGCCGCCGATTTGTTCGTGGACTTTCGAGGTCAGCCTCCCCCAGGAACCCGCTGGCTCTTCCCCTGGCTCTCCTTCGGGCTGTTCACTGGACTTGCCCTGTTGAGCAAGTACCACGGGGTCCTCCTCATTCTCTGTGCCGCCGTTGCCTTGCTGATTCTTCCCCGATCTCGCGTCCCCATCTCCCATGCGGGTCCCTGGCTGGCCTCCCTGCTGGCCGCTCTCCTCTTCGCTCCAGTGATTGCCTGGAACGCCCATCACCACTGGATTTCCTTTGCTCTGCAGCTCCGCCACGGATTCGACGGCGGAGAGGGGAATGCTCCACTGCGCCTCCTCTCCTTTGCGGGGGGGCAACTGGCCTTGCTCACTCCCCTCATCCCCCTCTCCCTCCTCCCTCTTTTCCTGAGGGCCGGCAGGAGGGAAGGGGATGCAACGGGGATTCTTCGCTTCTGCCTGGCCTTTTCCCTTCCCGTGCTCCTCCTCTTCACCTTCTCTTGCCTCCAGGCTCCCGTGGAACCCAACTGGACAGCACCCGCCTGGCCAGCCGTCCTCCTTGCCCTGGCGGCGTCGGGAGCGGCGGCCACCTTGCGCTGGACCGCCCTCCTCTCTGGCTTTTTCGCTCTCCTCGTGTCCCTCCACGCCGTCCTCCCCTTCCTTCCCGTGCCCCCCTCCCTGGATCCGGTCTCCCGCATCCACGGTCAGAAGGAACTGGGGGCTGTTCTACTGGAGGACATTCGAGCCTTGGAGAGGGAGACGGGCCGCACGCCGGTAGTGGTGGCCAGCAATTACAAGGATGCCTCCTGGATGGCGGCCTATGTGCCCGGGGCCATTCCGTACGTAGGAAAGGAGGAGCACCTCCCGCATGGATCCTTCTGGGTGACCGATCTTCCCGGCCACGGCCGAACCAGCCAGTGGGATCTGTGGGGAATGCCCCCATCCGCCCTGGAATCTCCGATTCTCTGGGTTTCTCCCGCCGGAAAGATGACCCGACCCGGCTTCTGTCTCTCGGGAATGGCAGTGGAAGGGCCTTTCCTGCGGGAAGCGTTCTTCCGGCAGACCCCCGTGCGGAGGTACCATGCGTGGCGCTGCCTGCCCCGTGGGGTCCCCCTTTCCCCTCCACGGGCATCGGCGGCACCGACCGGAGGAGGGCGGTCGGTGGACCCCGGAGAAATGACCCATGAGTGAACTGGCCCTCCTGCTCAACTCAGAGCGCGTAGTCTTTCTGGATGATGGTGACAAGGAGCGGGCTCTTCAGGAGTTGGTTCGCATCGCCTCTCGCGATCCCCGCATTGCCGATGGGGAGGCCCTCCTCCAGGCGGTCAAGGAAAGGGAAGAGGTGATGTCTACCGCAATCGGAGTGGGGGTCGCCGTTCCCCACGCGCGCATCGCCTCGGTGGCGGAAATCGTAGTGGCGGTGGCGATTTCCCGAGTGGGGGTGGATTACGAGGCCTTTGACGGGCAGCCAGTTCACATCCTGGTGCTGGTTGCTGCCCCCGAAAAGGGACACGGGGATTACCTGAAGGTGCTGGCCAGGGTCAGCAAGGTGCTCAGGGACGATCAGATTCGCAAGAAACTGGTGCACTCTTCCTCCCCCGACGAGGTGGTGCGACTCTTGTCTCGCTAGCGCTTTCCCACCGTCCGGGCCTCCACTTTCAGTCCGTAGACCTCCTCAAAGAAATCCGCCTTGGCCTCCAGGGTCCACTTCTCCAGGGCACAGTCATGGGGGCTGTGGAGGGTCAAGCGCAGCCTGTCTTTGTCCACCTTGATCCCGACCTTTTCGACTCGACTCAGGTGCTCCCGATCCAGGGCATCGGCAATTCGGAGCAGGGGCACCAGCCAGCGCACTCGCCGCTGATCCTCTTGGGGAAGCTCCCGAAACGTGTCATGTCGAGCGGTGGGGAGGGTTTTTCGATGATAGCGAGCGAGGCATGAAACCATAAATCGCTCAGTATCACTAAATCCAGGAATATCAGAGTTTTCAATGAGATAGGCGCTGTGCTTGTGATGTCTGTCGTAATTCACGAAGTCGCCGATGTCATGCAACATCGCCCCTACTCGAAGGATCAACCTCTCCCGCCTCCCCAGAGAGTGGTGAGCCTTCAAGGCATCAAAAAGGCTGACGGCCAGGGAGGATACTTTTTCAGCGTGCGCCTGGTGAAAGGCGTAGTGATGCCCCAGCCGCAGGGCGCCGTTGAGGGCGGCCTCCTCTGCTTCTTCTTCATCCCACACACGGAAATGACGGGCGATGATCTCTCTCAGCACCCCATCCCTCAACCCCGCACCGGGGACCTCCACCGCCTCCAACTCCAGGGAGTGACACAGGCGGGAAAGGATGACCGCAGCAGGGAGCAGCACCTCGGCCCGATCCCTGCGAATTCCGAAGAGGGTCATTCTCTCTTCCACTGTCTGTCTGGCGAGGGAGAGGGCCAGGGAGGGGAGGCCGGATGCGTCCAGGACAGGCCCTGCTGTCCCCTCGCTCCTTGCGGCAATGGGAAGGATCTCTGCCAAGGCCTCCAGGTTTCCCCCACTCCCCAGCACCCGGTCGAAGTGGTGCCCCCGCAGGTGAGGAAGGGCTTCTTCCAGAAGGCGGTCCGTGTATTCCTCAAGAAGATGCACCTGTTCAGAGCCGGCGGGCCCTCCATCCAAGAAGGCCTCCATCAGCCGAACCGTTCCCAATTCAAGAGAGGTGGTCCACTCGACTTTTCCTTCTCGCAACAGGGAAAGCTCCAGGCTTCCCCCTCCCAGATCCAGCAGAAGGGAGGACCCCTTGCGTGCCCGAGGTGCCGCCGCCAGAAGGGCGAGCCTGACCAGTCTTGCCTCTTCAGCCCCGGAGATGACCTCCAATTCGATCCCGGTCTCCTGGCGCACCCGCTCCACCAGCAACCAACGATCCTGGGCCTCCCGGAGAGCCGAGGTGGCCACCGCCCGAACTTCGATCACCTTCCACTCCCGAAGCGTCTGGGCAAAGGTCACAAAGGCCTCTAGCGCCTCTTCGACCACATGAGCCTCCAAGCGCTGAGTGAGAAACACCTCTCTTCCCAGTCTCACCGGAGCTCTCACCGTCGCCCGCTCCGTCCAGGACGCTGTGGACTCCGCATCCACAACCTTCAACCGAATGGCGTTGCTTCCTACGTCGATGGCAGCAAAGGTGGGAATGGGTCAACTCCGTCTGGAAAAGGAGGGCAGTTATCGCCACCGGAGAGGGATCCTGTCAACGGATGAAGGAGGGAAGAGTGCCACCTACCCCGGGCCCCGCCGCCTCTCTTTGACAGGCAGGATTTCCAGACAGGTGGTCCACCAGCCGGTGAGAAGAGTCTGAGAAAACTCCTCGGGTAGCCCCTCCCCATCCATCTCCTTGGCCAGGCGGAGATGGTCATAGGCGATGGGAACCAGTGCCGGCTGGACATGGGCTCCCGTCCTTCGCAGCAGGCAGGCCCACACCGCCGTCCTGCCGTCGTTGGCCGGGCGCCCGATGGCCCCGACGTTTACCATCCATCGTCCTTCGGAAAGAGAGCGCATCCAGGGAATCCCAGTATGAGTACAAAGGAGCACATCCACCCCCAACGCCGTGAGCAGGTGCTCCAGAAAATCTGTTCCTGACGTGCTTTCCCATAGGAATTCACTCACTCGCCGGGGAGATCCGTGCACCCCCATGACGGTAAGAGGCCCCCATTTCCATACCCTTGCCGGTGGAAGATTTCGTTGAAAATCCCGAAAATCAGGGTGGGTGTTGGCCAGGGTGTAGGCATAGGACAGGCGGGCCCAATGGTTGTCACGGGGGTCAGTGTACCCGCAGCCACAGTCCTCCTTTCCGTTACCGATGCTGTCATCATAATTCCCCTGCACAAGGGCGATATCGGGGGAGGCAATGAGGGGAAACACCCGGTCGGGATGGGGCCCGAATCCCCCCAGATCTCCCAGACAGACGATGCGACACGGATGGATGGATCGGGCCCAGGACAATGTTTCTATAAGGGAAAGATAATTATTGTATACACCACCAAACACCACCATGGGACGGGGGTCCTCCCCCAGGTCCTCGGTGATGGTTCCCCCGGGGAGGAGGCTTCTGTCGGGAGCCCTCAGGTCGCGCACCTTAGCCCCTCGACCTGACAGGTGTGACAGGTGGGCCATCGCAGAGAGACGGGTCCAAGGGAGTCCGCCAGGGAATTCCCCATCCTCCCCCGATCATCGTTTACCAGCAGGGGACAGGTCCAGACTCCCCTCTCGGTCACGGTTCGAGAGGTGCCGCACACCAGTCGGTAGGGAGATTCGGAATCCAGGGTCTCTCCCCTCAAGCCTTCACCCGGGGCGTATCCCCGGGTCCGTTTTGCCTCCCTTCCCATCTTCAGGGAAGGAAGAAACTTGACTCGCGGCTTCTCCACTCCCCACTCCCGCATCTGAGCCAGAAACGATGGGCGAGCCTCGTCCCCAGCCAGTTCAGGATGAACCTCCGCCACGGTCACCACCGCCGACAGCCCCGCCCGTTCCAGTCGCAGCAGTGAGGCGACGATGCGCTCAAAGGTGCCTCGGCCTCGGATGGAGTCGTTGGTGGCGGCGGCGAATCCATCCAGGCTGACCCTCAGTTCCAAGGAGTAGGGGGACCTGGCCTCCAAGATGGCCAGGGCATCTACCGTCTTCTCGTCCAAAAGCAGCCCGTTGGTGAGGATGCCCAGGGGGCCCTGTCCCAAAGTCTTCTCCACCAGGTGGAGGATGTCGGGGTGGAGAAAAGGTTCCCCACCGGTGAAATACCATCCCCGGACTCCCAACCGCTTCCCTTCAGCCAAGGCCTCTTCCACCTGCGCCACCGTCATCATTTCGTGGATGTGGACCTTGGGGCCGCAGGAGATGAAACAGTGTTTGCAGGCGATGTTGCAGAGGGTTCCCGCCACCTGAAGCCACACTGTGTCCAGATAGGGGAGGGGAAGAAGGGGACTCTCCCCGCGAGAGAGGACAGGAAGGCTCTCTTGCCCGGTCTTCAGTTGCACCATTCCCAGTCCGAAGGGTGGGTTTCCGTCAACGGGCGCCGGCCGGTGAATCCATCCTTGACCCCATGCCAGAAGGCGATGCCCTCCTCCCCCTGGCGGTAGCAGATGCACACCTCGATCCCCCGAAGCAGCCCGGGGAAGTCGATAAGGCCTTCGTCCAGATCCTTGATGTCGATCTCTTGTTCTTCCAGTCCCCGCAGGGTTTCCTGAATCCCAGCCTCCAGGGAATCCGCACGAGAAACCGCCCGCTGCATTTCTTCCTCCACTTCACCGGCGCGCGCTTCGTTGGCCTTCAACAGGCGACGGAGGGGGCGCAGCTCTTCCACCTGCTCCTGGACCTCGGCCACCTTGGCCATGACGGCGGCCAGGGAGCTTCGAGCTTCGTCGGGAGTGTAATAGCGCCTTCGAATCTGCATGGGAGGGTCCACAATCGTTCCTGGAGAGAGGCGAGAAATGTGCATCTTGATGGTGCACTTGGCAAGTGCCACCGCGTCCCCACGCACCCGCCACCATTGCCGCTCCGGGGGGTGGGTGTTAGGTTGTCGCCCCGTCGGACCGTTGGAGCAGGGGGGCACGCTCCCCAGCCCGACTCACGTCAGAAAGGATGCGCCGTGTTTATTTCCGTTTCTACCGCCCGGGATCGAGTGGGTCAGCCTCAGGTGGTGGTCATCGACGCCCGGGAGGCTCTGCCCTATCGGGTTGGCCACCTTCCCGGCGCCATTCGCCTTCATTGGAAGGATTTGGTGAATGAAAGCCACCCGGTTCCGGGCATGCAGGCGTCAGCAGAAGAGACGGCGCGGCGCCTTGGAGAGGCAGGCATGAGTGACAAAAATGAAATCCTGGTCTACGGAGAGCCCTCCCAGGGAGGCACGGAAGATGGCCGACTGCTGTGGGCCTTCTTCTGCACTGGCAAGACGGATGCGAAAATCATTTCTGGGGGGTATGCGGCATGGGTGGGAGCGGGATTCCCGGTGGAGAGGTTGACCGCCAACACCCTCCCCCCTGCCGTGTTCCGCCCTGGATCTCCTCCTCCGGTCATCGCCAGTCGGGATGAGGTGCTTCAGGCGGTGCAGACCCAAAATGCCACCCTCCTTGATGTGCGTTCCGCAGATGAATTCATCGGACAGGCCCCCCTCCTGGCCAAACGAAAAGGACGGATTCCCGGCGCCATTCATGTGCCCTTTGCGGCGCTGTATCGTCCCGATGGAACTCCCAGGAGTGCCCAGGACACCCGGGATTTATTGATTCAAAAGGGGGTTCCTCTAGACAAGCCGATGGTGTGCTACTGCGGAATCGGCGCCCGATCCGCCCAGGCCTGGGCTGTTCTCACTGCCGCCGGATTGGATGCCCGCAACTACAACGGCTCGTGGAACGAGTGGTCGGTGGATCCCTCCCTTCCCATTGAGCAGGGCTGACTCATCCATGCCAGTCGAAGTCCGCGATCCTGTTCACGGTAGCATCCTGGTGGACGATGCTGAGACCGCCATCATCGACCACCCCCTGTTCCAGCGCCTGCGCCGCATTCGCCAGTTGGGATTTGGGGATCTGGCCTTTCCAGGGGCCACCCACACCCGCTACCTCCACTCTCTGGGAGCCATGGAACTGGCTGGGCAGGCCTTCGACTCCATGTTCAAAGATCTGCCGCTGGGAGGGAGGGAGCGCAAGCAGGCCCTGCGATGCGCCCTGCGTCTGGGGGCTCTCCTTCACGACGTGGGACACGCTCCCATGAGTCATGCCTCTGAGTTTGCCATGCCGGAAGTGGACGCCCTGGGTCTGCCTCCCCGCCCAGGAGGATCGGCGCGGCGGGCCACCCACGAAGACTACACCCTCAAGATCCTGCTGGATTCTCCCCTGACCCGGACCATCGAAAAGGGGTTTGGCTTTCGGGCTTCCTCGGTCGCCTCCCTCATCGACCGGGATCTGGTTCCCGACGACGACTTCTTTCATGTGGATGGAGTGGATTACCGCATCCTCCTCTCCCAGTTGGTGTCTTCCGAGCTGGACATGGATCGAATGGATTACCTGACTCGGGACAGTTACTTTACCGGTGTCCAATACGGCAGCTTCGATCTCCGCTGGCTGGTGACCCATCTCTCATTTCATGTCTCAGGAACCAAGGCCCATCTGGCCCTGTCGCAGAAAGCCATCTACGCATTCGATCACTTTCTCATCGCCCGGTATCA
This sequence comes from uncultured Rickettsiales bacterium, assembly GCA_964426935.1. GTDB lineage: Bacteria > Myxococcota_A > UBA796 > UBA9615 > JAKLKC01 > CAYRTW01. The sequence continues at coordinate 17,188 of CAYRTW010000039.1, read as the reverse complement.
CATGTTTCTCATGGTTTATTTTCACTACCGATGTGTGGCGTATGAAGAGATGCTGCGACGGTTCCTGGGTTCATCTGACAGCGGATATGTCATTCCGTCTGATATCGAAGCCTATGCGGATTGCGATGATTTTCACTTGATGTCTCATCTGCGAACCAGCCACTCTGACTGGGCGCGACGCATCATCCACAACGATGAATACAAGCTGCTGGCGGAGAGACACGGGGAAGAATCGGAACTGGAATCCCTGGCCTCCTTGGTGGAAACGCTCCAGGGTGGGGAGGTTCCCCACCTCTTCGTCCGCTCTTCATCCGCCTTGAGCAAATATTTCGATCCAGGCAAGGGGAAGGGAAGCGGCTCCGAGCCCATCTATGTTCTGGAGACTCCCATGCGGGGGGATCCCACCGTGGCGCGTCCTCTGGAAGCCTCCACCGACCTGTTCAGACGCTACGCCGGCAAGAAGCATCTGGCGCGAGTGTACGTGCCCCGGGAGAGGATGGAGGAAGCGCGGGGGCTGGGGAAGTGATCGCTGGCTGGGTTCAGCCAGACGTGTGACTCAACAATCGCCTGACCTCTCGCACCAGGCTCGCCAAGGCCAACCCCGCCTCGGCTCTCAGCCGCAGCCCTTCTCCCTTTCCCAGGGTTGGCAGCCCCGGCCCCGGCAGGGCCCTGTGGGGATCGTCGGAGATGGCCCGGATTCCGTAGACCGGCACATCCGCTTCCCTTGCCGCCTGGGCCACTCCCCAGCCCTCCATCTCGCAGGCGATCGCCCCCCATGAACAGTGGAGGGATTTTTTTTGGGCAACCGTCCCGGCAATTTTATTTACCGTAATAAAATCCCCAATGTATCCAACACGTTGTTCGGATTCATTCGGCAGTGGGCCCCTCTCATTCAGCGCAGAAGGAAGGGCCACGTCGTTCTCGCTGCACAAGAATCGACGGGCTCGGACCACATCCCCAGCCACGAGTCCCGGTCGGAGGCCGCCGGCATATCCCAGATTGACCACTGCTTTGACCTTTTCGCGAGCCAGCAGGGTGGCGACGGCGCGCCCAGCAGTCTCGGCTCCCACCCCGGTTCGCACGATCAGCACCCTCCCCGGTCTCCTCCCCGGAACTTCTCTCCATTGCCCTGTCCTCAGCGGACGTGGCCAGCAGCCCGCCCCCAGCCACAAGGCAGCCACTTCTCCGGGCATGGCAGCGGCGAGAACCAGGGTGTCTTCCACCGCCTCACCCGGTGACCGACAGGAACTGACGGAGGCGGTTTCCACCATCTATGACGATATCCGCGCCGGTGATGAAGGAGGCCGCTGGAGAGGCGAGGAACAAGACGGCACCGACAACATCCTGGGCGGTGGCCAGACGCTGCTCCAGGGGGACCGTGCGGGCGATGCGCTCCATCATCTCCTGCTGGGGCCACAAGCGGGCGTTGGCGGCCGTGGTGGAGACAGGACCGGGAGAGACGGTGTTCACGGTGATGCCCGAGGGACCCAGCTCCACCGCAAGGCTTTCGGTCAGGGAAAGGAGACCGGCCTTGCCCGCCCCCGAGTGGGCCATCAGGGGAGAGCCCTGGTGGGCGTTGGTGGAGGCGATGTGAATGATCCTTCCTCCCCCCTGGGTAAACATCAACGGGGCCAGAAAGCGACATACATGGAAGCTTCCGGTCAACACCACATCCAACACCGCCTTCCAGCCGTTGGAGCTCATGGCCATGGTTGGACAGAGGAAGTTGGCGCCATGGCTCCCCACCAGGATGTCCAGACCCCCATGGGCCTCTCGCACCTTATCGGCCAGGGCCATCACCGAGACGGGATCCTTGACATCGGTGGGCACTCCCAGGGCGGAAACTCCCGCCATTTCCATGGACTCCACCGCCTGAGCCAGCACATCTTCCTTGCGGGAAGCCAGCACCAGTCGCGCTCCCAGAGCCCCGAAGGCCCGCGAGATCTCCAGCCCGATCCCCGAAGCCCCTCCGGTCACCACCACCACTCGATTCTCGAACAGCCCTGGGGCAAAAGTCATGATCGCTTCTCCTGAAGGATGGCCCGATGATAAATGATGCCGGTATTCCACGCTTGGCCTGGGGGGCGCGGTGATGGTTTTCGACGGTCCGTTGGTCTCTCCCGCATGTTGACGGGCGCGCCTGCGGGCGTATGATGACCCGGCTCGGGCGGGTGTCCGGGCAATCCAGGTTTTCCAAGGAATCCCGCATACTTTCGCGACCATCTTGGCGCGACTGGAGGGTCAGTGTCGGAACGGGTGATCGGTGTCATCGGTGGTTCGGGTCTTTATGAGATTTCCGAGTTGACCCACGTGGAGGAGGTGAGGGTGGATACTCCTTTCGGAGCCCCATCCGACGCCTTGATCTGTGGTCGTCTGGGGGACACCCGCATGGTGTTTTTACCTCGCCACGGCCGGGGGCACCGCTTCAACCCCTCGGAGGTCCCCTATCGCGCCAACATCTGGGCCATGAAGTCCCTGGGGGTGGATTGGATCATCTCGGTTTCGGCGGTGGGCTCCCTCAAGGAGGAAATCGTTCCCGGGCATGTGGTTCTGGTGGATCAGTTCCTGGATCGCACCAAGGGGATCCGCCCTTCCACCTTCTTTGAGAACGGAATCGTGGCCCACGTCGCCTTCGCCGATCCCATCAGCCATCTCCTGCAGGAAGCTCTGCTGGGAGCCGCCCGAGAGGTGGGGGCCACCGTGCATGTGGGGGGAACCTATGTGTGCATGGAAGGTCCCGCTTTCTCCACCAAGGCGGAGAGTCATTGGTACCGCTCTTTGGGGGCCTCGGTGATCGGCATGACCAACCTCACCGAGGCCAAGCTGGCCCGGGAGGCGGAGATCGCCTACGCCACGGTGGCCCTGGCGACGGATTACGACTGTTGGCACCCCCACCACGATTCGGTGACGGTGGATGCCATCATTGCCACCCTCAACGCCAATGTGGCCTTGGCCCGCCGCCTCATCGTCGCGGCGGTGCCTCGGGTCCCGGCCGGCCAGGATCCAGCCTGCGCCAATGCCCTTCAGTTCGCCGTCATGACCCGGAGGGACCTCATCCCTGACAGGGCCCTCGCCGATCTGGCCCCCCTCCTGGGCCGGTACTTCCCCGAGCGTTCCTCCTCATGAGGGCCTCCCTCCCCGTCCCCTTACTCCTCCTTCTGGGAGGCCTGCTTCTGTGGGGAGAGGGGTGTGTCACTCCCGGGGTCAAAGGCCAGAAGGCCCGGGGCATTCGGGATCTGGGGTACGCCTATCTCCAGGAAGGCAAGATCGGGGATGCCATCGACCAACTGCGGCAGGCCGTGAAGTTGACCCCTCGGGATGCCGAAGCCTGGATGAAGCTGGGCCTCGCCTATTACGCCCGCGAGGTATACGACGAGGCGGAGAGCGCCTTTGATCGGGCCACCACTCTTCGACCCTCCTACCCCGAGGCCTGGGTGAACTGGGGGAGCCTCAAGCTGAAGCAGCAAAAGTGGGGTGAGGCCATTCCCCTCCTCCAGAAGGCAGCGGACGATCCCATCTACCGAGAGCCGGGAAGGGCCATCCACAATCTGGGATGGGCGTGGTTCAACCTGGGGGAGTATCAGAAGGCCAGGGGCGAGTACCAGAAGGTGTTGAAAGTGACTCCCTTCTTCTGTCCCAGCGTCTACAACCTGGGCCTGGTGTATGAAGCAGAGGGGAACCTCTCTGAGGCCCTGCGCCTGTATCAGCGGGCCCGCGAGTGCAACCCCAAGGATCTCAACGTGTACTTCAGCGAAGGAGCCCTGCATCTCAAGCTGGATGAGTGGGATGAGGGGCGCAAGCTCTTGGAACTGGTGTCCTCTCAGGATCCCAATGGAGATCTGGGGGCCAAGGCTCGAATCCTTCTGGCGGAATCCAAGTAGCGGCGCCTCCCCATGTTGCATGTTTCTCCCCGTGGGTTTTTTGTTGACTTGGGGAGAAATTGTTCCGTGTCTCAGAGTGATTTCCCATTGTTCATGCGGATTTTTCTGTCGCATTCCTTGAAAAGGATTTCGCCATGAGCGGTCGAGATCCTTCAGGCTCCCAACGTTACACTCGCTTGTTGGAGACGGTTCGTCGCCTGACCCGGCGGGAAGCCACCGGCAACCTGGAGAGGCTGCTTCAGCGCTCTCGGGCGGAAGATCTGGCGGCGATCTTCCCCTCCCTCCTCCAGTGGCAGCGGCAGATCCTCCTCAAGACCCTCCTCTCGGACGCTCCCCGAGCCGCCGAGGTTCTGGCCCAGTTGGGACCGATGGAGGCGGGTCCCCTCCTGGCGGAGATGGATGCCGGTCAGGCGTCGGTTCTGGTGGGGGAGATGCGGGCCGACGATTCGGCCGACCTCCTGGCGGCCCTGCCCGAGGCCTTGGCCCAGGACATCCTGCGGAGACTGCGCCCCTCCGATCAGGAAGAAGTCCAAGAGTTGATGCAGTACCGACCCACCACGGCCGGTGGGATCATGAGCACCGATTATTTCGCCCTGGATCGGGAACGCACCGCCAACGAGGCCATCATTGCCCTTCAGCAGTCCCCCGACGCTGAGATGGTGTTCTACGTGTATTGCGTGAGCGATGAGGACCGTCTGGTGGGAGTGCTCTCTCTGCGAGACTTGTTGAGGGTTCCCGGAAACACACCTCTGCATCGGGTGATGAGCACGGACGTGATCACCGTGCGTTCTGACATGGATCAGGAGGAAGTGGCCCGTGTGGTGGAAAGGTACGATCTCCTGGCGGTTCCGGTGGTGGATGAACTGGGGCGACTTCAAGGAATCGTGACCGTGGACGATGTCATCGACGTGCTGCGGGAGGAGGCCAACGAAGACATCCTGAAGATGGCAGGGGCCAGCGGGATGGCCGACGCTCCGGGGACCTCCCGCATTGGCGCCTCTCTCCGGGGAAGGCTTCCCTCCCTGGTGGCGTCCCTGACAGGTGGGGTTGCCTCGGCCCTGGTGGTCATCGCCTTTCGCACCTCCATGGAGAAGGCCGTTCTTCTGGCCGCTTTCATTCCGGTGATGCTGATCCTGGGAGGAAACTCGGGGACCCAGGCGGCGGCGGTGGTGGCCCGGGGCATGGCCGCCGATTCGGGGGATCCCCGTCAGCCCTGGCGTCTGATTCTCCGAGAGATGCAGATCGGACTTCCCCTGGCTCTTCTGGCGGCGCTTCTCCTGGCGGGGACGGCGATGGGGCTGTCGAGGGGGAGCGGGTCCCTGGGGTTCATCGTAGGCCTCAGCATGTCCCTGGTGATGGGCCTGTCGGGAGTGGTGGGAGGTCTGGCTCCCTCGGTGGCGCGGCGACTCTCCCTGGATCCCGCCATCGCCACCGGCCCCGGCCTGACCACGGTGCTTCACCTTCTCGCCCTTCTTGTGTACCTCCTGGTGGCCCGCTTGCTTCTGGGAGGGGTGTGAACTGACTGCCGAGACCCGCGTTGTTGCCCTGGTGGGTTCTGCCATCCACCTTGGGGAGGCGGATCGACTCTTCACCCTGCTCACCCGGGAGGAGGGGCAGATGTCGGTGCGGGCCCGGGGAGCTCGGCGAAGCCAGCAGCGATTCGCCGGGCGTCTCGAGCGGTTCACCCTGATCGGGGCCCGCCTTTCTGGCCCTTCCCATCGGTTGAGCCTGGTGGAGGCTGAGGTCCTGGAGCCATTTCTGGGGCTTCGCAGTCACCTGGAGGCGGGGGCGGCCGCTGCCGAGGTGATGGAGTTGGGCCTGTTGCTGTCCCCTCCCGGTGATCCCCAGCCCCGGGTGTTCGGCACAGTGGCTGCGGCCCTGTTCCATCTTTCCGAAGGCCATGCCGATCCCCACAGTATCTTGGAGGCGGCCAATCTCCTCCTTCTTGAAGAGGGGGGGATCCTGCCGGTGATGGGGGCGTGTGGAATCTGCGGAGATCCCCTGGGGGGAGGGGTTCAGGTGTTCAGCGCTTCAGGAGGCGGTGTTCTCTGTCCCCGCCATCGCTCCGAGGCGTTGGACGGAATGATCCTTGATGAGGGGGCCCTGGCGGGATTTCGCTCCTCCCTATCCCAGGGCATCGGTGGGACGGTGGAAGGAGCGAGCCGCAGGGGGCGTCGAAGGGCCTTGAGGGCTTTCATGGAACATCATTTCTCTCGCCAACTGCGGGCCGCCGACTTCTTCGACAAAGTGGGTGAGCTGTCGTGACCCCCTCATCGTCTTCCCTCCGGTCCTGGCCGGTGCCTGTTGAGCCTCAGCTCCAGCGCCATGGCGAGGGATGGCTGGAGAGCTACACCGCCGATCATTCGGAGTTGTGGGCCGGCCCCCATCTGAACATCTACCCGGGTATCTGGTTCGCTGCTCGCTCTCTGGCGGCCCTGACTCGGCTGAAGGGAGGGATTCCTTCTGCCTGGTCGATTCACAAGGGATGGTTTCGAGATCCGGTGCATCCGGGAGATCCCTTGGTGATGCTCCTGCAGAGGCGAGGGGAGGGATATCGGGTGGAGCACCGATCCGAGGGACCTCACGGAGCGGTGCGGGCTGCCTTTGACGTAATGGACAAAGCCCTTCCCCATCCAGGGCCGGGGTTCTCGTTTCCCCCTCCACAAGCGGGAGCGGCTACCGCCGACCCCCCGTCTGAATACGAACTGAGGGAGGTCACCGTGGTTTCGGCCCGAGTGGCCCTTCCCGCAGTGGAGGGGGTGTTCCAGGAGCCGATGCCAGGAAGCTGGCTTCTGGCGAACTTTCCTCCTGCGCCCCACTTGTGGCTGGTGGAGGCCCTGGGCCAGTTGTCCTTCATCGGATTCAATCATGGGGCCGGGCGCCGGCAGGGGGGGATTCTTCCGCCCGCTCGCTATGTGGCCGGAAGACTTGGGGAGGTGTGGATTTCCAATCGTGAGGCAGGTTTTGGAGGCTCCCCCGGCGGGCAGTACTGGGGCAGGGCTCATCGTATTCTGGGAGGAGAGTCGGCGGGGGTGGCCAGGGCGGTGGCGGGGGACCTCTTGGGGCCCCTGGGAGCCATGGAATGTCTCTACGCCAGGGTGGGGACTTGATTTACCCTGCGTCTGGGGTGCGATAAATCACACCCCCACAGAAGGTGAAAACCTTGCGCCGTGCCTTCGATGTGATCCCCTCTCTGCTTCACATCTCCCGAGTCAGTGCAATCTCCGATACACCCCCACAACGATTCCCAGAACCTGCAACTCCCGGAAGGCCTCAGCATCCAGATAGATGGGGTGCATGGCGTCGTTGGCGGGCTGAAGACGCACGCGACGACCCTCCCGGTAGTAGCGCTTCACCGTGGCCTCCCCGTCAATCATCACCACAGCAACGTCTCCATCGTGAACCTGGAGGGTGTTCTGCACCAGGATGAAGTCCCCATCCAGGATTCCATCCTGGATCATGGACTCCCCCGATACCCGAAGGGCAAACACCTTGCGCCCCGACGGACCCATCAGGAAGCTGTCCACCTGGACATGCCCCATCTGGGTTTCGTCCGCCAGAATGGGAACCCCGGCGGCGACTCGTCCCAGCACGGGAATCTCCACCTCCACCCCCGACAGGGGCACCACCCCTGCCTCCAGCCCGCCTGACCGCTCTCCCTGGGGTGGAGGGGAGCGGAGAGGGCTCTCCACTTCTCCGCGAACCATTCGAAGGTGGCGTCGCCCTGAAGACCCTTCGACGTCGCCTCCCCCGCTGGCTTCCCGGAAAGAAGGATGAGGCTCTCCGCCAGAACCCTCCCCCTGAGCCAAAGCCGCCTGCCCCTTGGGGGTCAACATCAGGGCTCTGGCCAGGGGGCCCTTATCGGATTCCAGCCGCCCCAAAAACCCCTTTCGCATCAACGCCCGGACGTGATCGCTCACCCCATTGGTGGAGCGAATCTGCAGGCCCTCGCCGATTTCCCGATAGGTTGGCGGCAGCCCGGTGGAGCGATAGTGATCGCGAATGAAGCCGAGCACCGTGGCTTGACGTGAGGTCAGGCCGGCAGCGTGAGATCGGTCAGCAACATCCAGCATGGTCGGTACCTCCAAACAAGAGGCGCACAGAATACTGAACGGATATTCAAGTCGTCAACATGTCCAGAGCGATTTTAGAAGCGGTGCCCTCCCGCAGGTGGAGGGGATGGACCTCGGGCCCTTGTAGCCGGCCGGGCCCCGGGTTCACAATTGCGCGGACGGTGGCGCGCACCCGGTGCGGGTTACCGACGCTTCTAGCGGGTTCTCTCGTCGCTGCGGGGGAACCGGGCGGGAGGAGTCCCCTCTCCGCCAGGGAGTGCGGCAGATCATGAGGCACTACGATGCTGCAGACGTGCGGACCTTTGCCCTTCTCGGACATGGAGGTACGGGCAAGACCACCCTGGGGGAAGCCGTTCTCTTTTTGGCTGGCGGCAACACTCGCCAGGGCAGGGTGGAGGATGGCTCCTCGGTCCTCGATGCCGAGCCCGAGGAAAAGGAGAAAGGGCATTCCCTGTCTATTCATTTCCTTACCGTGGAGTGGGGAGAGAAAAGAATTCATGCGGTAGACACCCCCGGCGACGGCGACTTCATCTACGAGGCACAGGCGGCCCTTCTGGGAGTGGATGCCGCAGTGGTGGTGGTCTCGGCAGTGGACGGAGTGGAGGTCCAGACCGAAAAAACCTGGTCCTTTGCGGAAGCGGCGGCGGTTCCCCGGGTAGTGTTCATCAACAAGATGGACCGGGAAAGGGCAAATCCAGAAGGTGCACTGGAGTCGATGCGCGAGCGACTCGGCGTGAAGGGGGTTCCCGTTCAGTGGCCGATCGGTGTGGAGGCAGGATTTCGGGGGGTGGTGGACCTGATCACCCAGGAGGCCTGGTTCTTCTCCACCGATGGCAGTGGCAAGGTGAGTCGAGGAAGCATTCCTGACAGCGTCAAAGATGAGGTGCGCGCGGCCACCGAGGTGCTGATGGATGCCGCCGCCTCCGCCGATGATGTGTTGATCGAGCATTTTCTGGAGCACGGCGAACTGACTCCCGAAGAAGTTCGAAAAGGTCTGGCTCGGGGGATCGCCATGGGCAGCCTGATTCCAGTGCTGTATGGCGCGGCGTCCTTGAACCAGGGGGTGCGCTCCTTGCTGGATTTCGCCAGCCTCCTGCCTTCGGGCATGGAGGCCCCCCTGCGGACAGGAGTGGGAAGGGAAGGGGAGGTGCTGGTGACTCCCGATCCTTCCGCCCCCCTGGTCGCTCAAGTCATCAAGACCCTTCACGATCCCTTTGCTGGCAAGGTCAGCGTGATGCGGGTCCTCACCGGAACCATGGCTCAGGACCAGGGGGCCTGGAATGCACGAAAGGGCGTTCGTGAGCGTTGGGGCCACATCCACTTCATGAAGGGCCGGAAGCAAGAGGCAGTGGATCGGGCGGGGCCTGGGGACCTGGTGTCGGTTGCCAAACTCAAGGAGACCGCGACCTTCGATACCCTCTCCGACGAGAAACGCCCGGTGGAATTGTCCACACCCTCCCTCCCCGCGCCCATGATGTCGTATGTCATCCGAGCCCGTTCCAAGGGGGATGAAGACAAGGTGAAAATCGCCATCCACAAGCTGATGGATGAGGATCCCACTCTCCACACCGGCCACGACGAGCTGACCCGGGATCTGGTGCTTTCTGGAGTCGGCCAGGGCCACGTGGAGATGAACGTCAAGAGGCTCAAGCGCAAGTATGGGGTGGACGTCGAGTTGGATCTTCCCCTGGTCCCCTACAAGGAAACAGCGAAGGCCTCGGTGAAGGCGCAGGGGAGGCACAAGAAGCAGACAGGAGGCCGGGGGCAGTTCGGGGACACCTGGCTTCGCATCGAACCCCTGCCCCGGGGGCAGGGCTTCCAATTCGAGGACGAGGTGGTGGGAGGTGCGGTGCCCCGGCAGTTCATTCCCGCCGTAGAGAAGGGGCTGCGGGAGACCATGGCCCGAGGGGTGCTGGCGGGATACCCGGTGGTGGACGTGAAGGTGGCCCTCTATGACGGCTCCTCCCACCCTGTGGACAGTTCAGAGATGGCCTTCAAGATGGCTGCTTCCAAGGGGTTCAAGAAGGGTTTCATGGAGGCGAGGCCGATCCTCCTCGAACCCATCCAGGATATGGAGATCTCTGTCCCTGAAGACAGCGTGGGGGAGGTCATGGGGGACATCAACGGCAGACGGGGCCGGGTGATTACCCTGGAAAACCGGGGGCGAAACGCGGTGGTAAAAGCCCAGATTCCCTTGGCAGAAGTGCTGACCTACGCTCAGGATCTTCGCTCCATGACCGGTGGAAAGGGAGCGTTCACCATGGCCTTTGCCCATCACGAAGAAGTTCCTGCCCACCTTCAGTCCAAGCTCATCGCCGAGTCAAGGCGCAAGGTGGAGGAAGAGGAGGACTGATCGGCCTTGGAATCTGAATTGCCCGGTGGAGCCGAAGAAGGGGAGGGGAATTTGGGTTAGACTGAAAGGGTTCGCCGTCGCTGACGGCCCTCGGGCCCGCCCGTCAGCGGGATCCTCACAGGAGCAGCTTTGTCGGTAGAGCGCTTTGCGGAAATTGCCGCTTCGCTAGGGATCCCCAGCAATCTGGTGTCCATGGTCGCCCCTGAAGCACCGGCGCGGGGGAAGATGGCGATTGCCCAGGGGATGTTCCCGGCCCCGCCTCGGGCCCTGGTTTCCATGATGTACCTCCTCATCGGCGATGCCGATGGGGAAGTGGCGTCGACAGCATCCCGCTCCCTGGGACAGATGCCCGGCAAGATTCTGGCAGATGTGGTCGGCTCGGAGACGCATCCAAAGATCCTGGAGTTCATCGCCTATCACAACCGGGAGCCCCTGGTGCTGGAGAAGGTTGCCCTCCAGCGGCAGGTCGGGGACAAGACCCTGTGCTACCTGGCGGAGACCGGTCCGGAGCGGGTGGTGGAGATCATCGCCAACAATCAGGAGCGATTGCTCATTGTTCCCGAGTTGTACCTGCACCTGCGGGTCAATCCCCTGGCTTCCCGCGCCCTGCTGGAGAGGGTGGAAACCTTTCAGCGGATGTGCGGCATTGACCTGTCCCATGTGGAGTTGCAGCAATCCACTCCTGCCTCAACTCCGCCGGTGCCTTCCCCGGCGACCCCATCTCTGCCTCCCCAGGGCCCGGATATGGGATCCGACCCCACCTCCGGTGGGGAAGAGGACCCCCTGTCGGACCTGTTTGCCGAACTGGGATTGTATGAGCCGATCTCGATGGAGGTGCCCGCACCGCCCAATGCGCCCCAGCGAGAGGAGCCTCTGTCGGCGCAGGAGGGGGCCCGGCCCCAGATCGTGATCAACGGCGAGGCCCTGTCGCATCTGTCCACTCTCGCCGACTCGACGTTTTCCTTTGGATATGACGATGGAGCCGACGCCTTTGACGAGGAACTGATTACCGATCATGACTCGGTCGGGGATGATCTGGTGTCCAGCATCTCTTCCAAGGTAAGCAAGCTCACCATCGGTCAGAAGATCAAGCTGGCATACGTAGGGAACAAGGAGGTACGGGAGCTGCTGGTGCGAGACCGCAACAAGATGGTGGCAGGGGCGGTGGTCAAGAGCGGCCGCATGACCGAGCCCGAGGTGGTTCGGGTATCCTCCAACCGGGCCATCTCCGGGGAAGTGCTCCGTCTTATCGCTACGGATCGGGAGTGGACTCGTCTCTATCCGGTCAAGGTGGCCCTGGTCAACAACCCTAAATGCCCGGTTCCGGTGGCCATCGGATTCATCTCTGCTCTCCAGGCTCGGGATCTGAAGATGCTCTCCAACAACAAGAACGTTTCCAGCGTGGTTTTCACTACTGCGACCCGACTGGTGCGGGAACGAAAGGCGTGAGCATGGCCACCGAAGAAGGAGCCCCCAAGCGCATCACTGCCCGGATCCTGTTTGTGGACGGTGGCTCCGGGCTGGGGGAGGAGGCGCTGCGAACCATCGCCCGCAGGGTCAAGCCCGATCAGGCTGGAACCCTGACTCACGGAATCGCCGCGTCTGGAATCCCCGCGTTCCGATTGGGTCTGGAGTTGGGGCAGGTGGGAAAAGTGGGGGTGACCCTGGACTTGATGGCTCCCGAGGCTGGCAACCTGGATGCGGATGGATTGAGGGCCCTGGCGGATGTGGCCGACGGAATCGTGTTCCTGGCTACCCTGGATCCCACCGACTTCGAGGCTGCGGTTCAACTGGCGGATTCCTTGGACCGGGCGGTGGAGGCAAGGCGGGAACAGGGAGCGCCAGTCCCATCGGTCTACCTCTATCGGGTAGGACGGGCGGCTGTTGAGCTTCCCGAAGATGTTGTAGACGCATCCATCAACCCTCTTGCACGACCACGCTTTACCTTTCATCAGGGAGATGAAAAGCCCATCCTCATGGCGTTGAAGGAGATCGCCAAAGGGGTGGTGCGGCTGCACCGCGGGACAGGGAGCCGCCCCAAGGTGGCCACCGCCGTCACGTCTCCTTTCCGTGGAGGGGGCCTGGAAAAAGGCGGAGAGGGGGCCATCTCAATCCCACAGCACCCTTCCCTCGTGAGGTCTCCTCGTCCTCCCACCCCCGTCCAGCGGAGCCCATCCGCCCGTCTCCAGTCCTTTCCTGTGGAGGTCATGGAGGAAGTGGCGGTGGGAGAAGCGGTGGAGGAAATGCCTCATCCCCCGCCCACACCATCGGGGCGGATTCTTCCTTTTTCCAAGGCCGGAGCGCGAGGATCCACGGCCACCACGGACGCGCTTGAGTCTGAACGCGATCGTTCCGGGGAGAAGAAGGACTCCGCTCCACCCCCCTTCCTTCCTGCGGCGACCTCCTCGTCCTTGAGTGCTGCAGGAGCCCCTCTCTCCGGCGCCAGAAAGGTTGCTCCGGAGGATCTGTCATCCCATCAGGAGAGCCTCGCCAGCAGTGAGATTCAGATGGTGGCGGAGGGCGAGGAGGAGGTTCCTTCCATGGACCTCTCTGGTTATTTCGAGCCTGGGGAGGAAGATGATCGACCCGTGCCATGGGGAGGAGCTTCTCCCATGGCGTCCGGCGTCGGTCTGTCCTGGCGTCTGGAGCCCGAACCCCCTACCGAGCCTTTGGAATGGGATCCGGGCGAGTTTGACGCCACCCTGGAGGCGACAGCCCGGGATCTGCTGGGGGCCAGTTTTCCTGAAGAGGATGTCCTGTTCCCCGTTTTTGCTGAGGAGGAAGGGGAAGACGTTTCCATTGCCACCGATGCCAAGGAGGAGATCCTGGTGGATCTCTCGGTGATGGACACCACGGAAGGGGAGGCCATGGCCTGGATGGCCGGGGATCCTGACGATGACGATGACGAAGACGAAGACGAAGACCCGGGAGAGGAAGGAGAGGTGGTGGATGATGACCAGACCTCCTCCTTTGGGGTGGCGGGAATCCCCTTGGCAGAGAGATCCAGTCCGCCGGGTGTGGTCCGGGATCCGGCGGTCGTCGTGCGGGGGGAGGCGGGACCCCGAGTTGTGCATGTGGGAGTGGCCCAGGCCGTGTCCGCTTCGGCCATCGAAGTCCCGGTGGGGATTCGCCTCGCCGATGGATCTACCCAGAGCCTGGTAATCCGGGTGGACGTACGCAATGTCCCGACTCCTCTTCCTGAAGAGTGAAGGGGAGGAGGGGAGGGGATGAGCTTGAAGGGAATGCTATCGGGTGCGTTTGTCTTTCTCCTGATCCTTCTAGGAGGGGGATGGCAACGGGAGGCATCCGCCGAATCGTCTTCCGCCCTTTCCCAAACCCTGGCCAGTGAGGCGGCCAATCTCCTGGCCCGGGAAACCGGGGTCCTCCCCACCGTCGATCCTCGAATGTCTGTCGCGGCAACTTCCTTGTGCGGAAGTTCCCTGGCCGGGGTCACCCTGGATCTCGAGGCAGCCCGTGAGGTCCTCTGGGATCAGGGGGTGGCAGACCATGACTTCACATTCAGGGTGGTGCGCTTTCGGGGCAACCCGCCCCCCGGCCGCCTGCTGGAAGGGTTGGTGGAGGGGGTGTCCGGCCACGCCTACACCTCATACGGAATCGCGGTTTCCGGGGAAGAGGGGGGGCAAGGAGACTCCCTCTGCACGGCGCTGGTCCTGTCTCGGCGGATTGCATTTCCATATGGGGATTTTCGTCCCCGCGATTCGAAGATGACCCGGTTTGGTTTCACCCTGGCCCGCGGCTACACCGCCCCGCGCCTGGTGGTGACGGGAGGAGACGGTCGCACCCAGGAAGGGGAGGTCACCCTGGTGGCGGATGGATTCCGGGGGGAACTTCCCAGTGGGGTTCGAGGCGGTCTGGCCAAAGGGGAGGTGGTAGCGGAGGGCCCCCATGGAACGGAGGTAGCCCTCCTTTTTCCAGGCCACGAAAGAGGGGAGCAGCCCGTCCTTCCCGATTTCCAGACGATGTCCCTGCCCTCTTCCGGAGGAGATTCCTCCTCCTCGTCACCCGTTGAACTGGAGAAAACCTTTGCAGAGTGGGTCAATGGAGAAAGGAGGGCCCATCACCTTCCTCCCCTTGTCGTGGATGCTGCCCTCAGCACCATTGCTCGGAGCCATTGCGTGGCCATGAAAGAAGGAAACTACTTCGGGCATGCCTCCCCCGACGGCGCCACGGTGGTGGATCGACTGCGTGAAAATGCATATCTGTATGATATTGCTACTGAAAATATTGGAAAGGCGACCAGCGCCAGGAGAGCACAGGAGGCGTTCATGGCCAGCCCGGGGCATCGCTCCAACATTCTCGATCCTCGGGTGACCCATCTGGGAGTGGGAGTTCTTTACTGGGGAAAGGAGATCCTGGTGACCATGGACTTCGTTCACCCCCTGGAGGAGGGGGATGGGGAGCAACTCCATGAAAAGGTGATGGCAAAAGTAAATGAGCTGCGCTCCAAAGGGGAACTTCTACCCCTCAAGGAGAGGAGGGTGCTGTCTGAAATGGCCCAGGCCCTGGCGGGCCGAGCGGCAGAGACGGGGTCGGTGAGTCTCAAGGAGGCGGGGGCAGAAGGCCTGGGGGACAGGGTGCGCTTTGCTTTGCCTTATGTCGGCAAGGTGTCCGTCGACCTGGTGGTGGGTCCTGGCCCGTTCGCCTTGGAAGGCTCAGAGCGCCTGATGCTGGGATCCTTTGCCTACGTGGGAATCGGGGTGGTGCGCGCTCCCGGAAGTGCCGATGCACAGGGAAGGAGGGCCGGTGAGGGAATGTGGTGGATGGTCATGGTGCTGGCCGCTCCCATGGAGGGGGTGATTCCGCCTCCATGAGAAGGGGAGGGGGACCGGGGGAAATGCCAACCCTGCGCGGGAACCGGGAGCCATGCCTGAGGGCGGAAGGATGACAAGGGAGAACCCACACTGCTACCATGGCACCTTCGGGCCGTCCGGGTGCCAGAGTTGTCTTGCAAGCTGTACTCCACTTCGGATGAGGAGGGTTGAGCGTTGGCAGGGCTCTCTTTCTTTTGAGGGTTTCCGGTGAGACTTCCCAGCAAGGTTCTTCCATTGGCGTTTCCGCAGATGCTTCGTTCTTTCA
Organism: uncultured Rickettsiales bacterium; assembly: GCA_964426935.1. GTDB lineage: Bacteria > Myxococcota_A > UBA796 > UBA9615 > JAKLKC01 > CAYRTW01. The sequence goes on along the minus strand of CAYRTW010000039.1, from coordinate 1,784 downwards.
TCCTGGTGTGGATTGCTTTGGCCGCAGTGTGGCGCGGAGAGGCCGTTGCGCAGGGGCAGCCCCTTCCCGCAGTGGTCGTCCTGCAGTTTCAGCCGGCAGATCCCGGGGATCCCCGGCCGGCGTTCGCTGTCTATGACCGGGTTTTCGTTCAGGTTGCTGGCACCCTGCAGGGAGCGCGTCTGTGGGGAGGCCGGGGATTGGCAGCCGAGTTGGGAGAGGGAATGGCGAGCTGTCAGGTCGTGCCCGGGTGTGTGGAGAGGGTGCTTGCTCAGTTCCATCCTGTCGTGCTGGTGACGGGAGTGGTGGGTCGAGATGCAAATGGGGTGGTGAGAGGGAGGCTGGTGCTGACCGGAGGGGATGGCCGCGAAGTAGGGGTGGTGGACAAGACTTTTGAGGCTGGCGGAGAAGCTGTCCTGGCAACGGCCCTGGCCGCAGCGATTCGAGAGGTTCTTCCCAGAAAAGTCGATCCGTATGCGGAGTACTCCGATGCCGGGTATGGGGCCAGCGCGCCTCGTGTCGATCCATACGCAGCAGCCTCCCCGGCGGGAATTGGAGGCCCCTCCGCCGGCTCCTCTCCAGGAGCGGCTGGAGCCAGTGGAGGAACTGTGGCACCTCGGCTGGACCCGTATGGAGGAGGAGAGCCAGGGAATTCCCAGGGTGGTTCTTCCCAGGCCAACCCTTACGTTGGCACCGCAACGGCGCCTGTTCGGCCAGAGACTCCACCGACAAGCTTCCCGAGCAACACTCCCCCGGTAAATCCCTACGTTCCCGCCGAACCTCGACGAGGGGCCGAAACGCCGCCGGAACGGGGTGCTCCGCCGCGAGCCACGCCGCCATCCGCGAAAGGGGGAAGGGCCGTGGGAGGATGGGACACCCGTGGTTTCCATTTGCGCGGGGGAGTGGGATATGCCTTGGGCGGGCTGCGACAGGAATACAGCAGCTCCATCTACATTGATGGCGTTGGCAACAAGACCGATGAGTACTCCTGGGCCACCTTGAGTTTCCTTTCTTATGGATTATCCGCTTATGCCGGGCTGGGGTACGGGGTCTCCAGGGTCGTGGAGATCGGCTTCGACGGGGGCCTGCTGGTGGGGATGAATGCTATGAGGAAGGAGTACGCCACCTCTGCGGATTCCACAGGGACCTTGGGCCAGGGGCTGTGGGAAGAGCATGCGGCCCTGTTTGGCCTTCTGGATCCACGGGTGCGGTTTTATCTTTTCCCCACCTCGTTGGCCCAGAAAACCCGGGCAAATGTCTATCTGGGTTTGGGGGTGCCGTTCGTCATCACCGCCCCGTTCCGAAGCCCGGAGACGACGGTCCTGGATGCTGAGGGAAATCCCATAGGCTCCAGCAAGCTGTACGATGACCGACCCGCTGGGCTCCTGGTGGGTGTCGAGCCCGCCATCGGATTTCGGGGGGCTCTCTCTTCCAAGGTTTCATTCTATTTGGACATCCCCTTGGCGGTCTTCTTCGCGGATGTGGGGGTCAGCGAAGAGGTCGACGCAGATCCGGGGGAGGATGGAAATCTGGAAGCATCAGACGCGTCTCTGGCTCCGTCTCCAATGCGGCTCATGGTTCGGATTCAAGCCGGGCTTCAGTTTCGACTGTAAATATTTGAAACCACTCCTGTTATTTGGGGAGATCAAGACCTATGGATGATCTGAATCCACCTGCTCCTGCCACGGGCATGTCCCAGGGCACCAAGATCGTACTCTTCGGCTGCGGAGGCTGCCTGCTGTTTCTGGCAGTCGTGGGGATTCTGATGGTGCTGGGGATCGTTGGCA
>CAYRTW010000038.1:0-31193 GCA_964426935.1 uncultured Rickettsiales bacterium | reverse complement strand
CCAATTTCCGTTACATGGCTACCGACTTCGTCTCGATCACGTAGAGGCAACACAGTTTCGGCTACACCCTCTAACTTGTGTCCAAGAAACTGGGTGCGATACAAATAGAGCATCCGGGGTGCCCTTCTGACACTCTTCTTGACACAAGTATATATCTGCAATATACATTTCCCATGCTTGACCCCACCGAGATCCTCGCCACATGCACTGGCTTCGACTGGGATCACGGCAACCTCACCAAAAGCTCGATCAAGCACGGGGTCGAACCCATCGAATGCGAGCAGATCTTCATCAACGAGCCCTTGGTAGTGGCCACCGACAGCGGACATTCCCAGTCGGAGCAACGCTTCTTCGCCCTCGGTCAATCTCACGCCACCCGACTGTTGTTCCTGGTTTTCACTCTGCGAGGCACCTTGATCCGTATCATCTCCGCCCGCCCCATGAGCCGACACGAACGAGAGGTTTACCACCATGCCCAAGCTGACCAGGCCGAAACCCACCCCTCCCCTCCTCCCCATTCCCTCCTTCGAAAGCGAAGCCACTGAGGGCACCTTCTGGCAGGAACATGATTCGGTGGATCACATCGATTGGTCAGGAGCCCGTCTCCTGAGGTTCCCCAACCTCAAGCCGGCCACCACTTCCATCTCCCTTCGCCTTCCTGTCCCCATGCTGGAGGAACTGAAGGTGCTGGCCAATCAGCGGGATGTCCCCTACCAGAGCCTCCTCAAGGTGTTCCTGGCAGAGAGGCTTCAGGAGGAGAGAAAGAGGCGTTTGGGTTGACCCCGCGCCCGCCCCTGTTCCTTTCTGAAGGCCAATCCCACCTCCAAGAATGGGTTCCCATTCCCCCTGCATTTTTGAAACGGAGGAGCGGAGGAACGAAGGAAACGGAGAGACAGTCGCACTCTCCTTGTCATCCCTCCCCACCTCCCTCACCTCCTATGGAAACAGGATCGCTCCCTTGGCGCCTTGGCGTCTTGGCCCCTTGGCGTTGAATGGCAGAAGGGGGCCTCTCTTCTCACCCCCCTTCCCAGTCCACTTCACCCCCGGGATCTGACCCAGGCCTATTCCCCTCCCTGCAAGGTGATCACAAACAGCACCTCCGCCCGGGGGCCCGCCTGTCCATCCAGATCCGACAACCCCGACTCGGTCCCCCTCAGCGCCATCCCTTGCGGGCGCAGCAGCTCTCTCCACACCGCTGCTTCCACTCCCGGTGCCCCTCCCAGTTCGGTGAAGGCGGCGTCGATGAGGCTCAGCAACAGGCGGGCGTCCACCGCATCCAGGGTGGGGTGGCGCGACAGGAGGGCCCCCACCAACTCGGCGCTCCAGGCGGGATCCACCGTGGGCAGGGGACCCTCATAGACCCGGGTCAATGGGCCGGGAGGAAGGGGATGGGGGGGCGGCTTCCCGGGTGAACCAGGAAGGGCGGGGGTGGCCGGAGGCAAAGGGGCACCGGAACCGGCCTCTCCCGATGAATTCCCTCCCGATCCTCCCAAGCCCGTTCCCGATCCGCCCTCCCCTTCTCCAGCCCCTCCCGTCCTTCCACCACTTCCCCCTCTCGGCCCCATTCCCGGAACCGCGTTCCCCCGAGGCGGAGCCGCTCCCCGGGCCACCAACACCTCCACCAAGGAATCGGCTTCATGACGGATCTCTTCGGTCTTCTTCGCCAACTTGTTGATCTTCTTCAAGTTTCGTTTACGGACCCGGCCATGGAGGATCCCATCCACGATGGCGTTGGTCCCCACCGGTCTCAGCACCCTCTCCTCGGTCCACTGAAGTTGCATGCGGGCCTGCGCCAGGTGGGTGGACAGGCGCTCCGCTTCCGTGGCCATCCGGTTCAGATCCATCCCCTCCCCAGACTCGGCCAGCCTCCCCTCCAAGGCCTCCAATTGCCGGGAGAGGCGTCCCACCTCCACCTCCACCTGCTCACGCTGCCTTTTCCAACTGGCGATAATCCTCTGCGCTGCCGCCACCTCGGGGGGATCGGGGATGGCCATGCTGCTGGGGGGAGTGCGGGACCTTGGCCCTCTCACCCCCAACCCGTAGGTGGCCACCTCTCCCGGCAGCGGCAGGTACCCCAGGTCCATCGGCTCCACCTCGTTTTCCCACACCCTTTCCAAGGTGGCCTCCAGGAAAGTCGCCGCAGGCCGAACCTCTTCTCCCCCTCCAAAGCGCCCCACAAACCCCGCCTGGAGAACCTCCCGCCACTGTCCCAACTCCAAAATCGCCCGAGCTCGGGTGCTCCTTGACCCATCGGTCAGGCCCGCCCTTCTCGCCATCACTTCTTGAGAAAACCGCCTCCCCGCCGCCTCAGCAAAGGCATCCGGCCCCTCCTTGGACCACTCCTCGGGCAGCCCATCGGCGCAGAACCATCGCCTTCGCGCCACCTCGGGGGAAGAAATCCAGTCCCGCACCAATTGAGCCCGAAGGGAAGAAGCTCTCCTGAGGCCGGCTTCTACCCCCTGCCACGCCCTCACCTCCCCCTTTTCCGCCAGTTCCTCCTGAAAGGCCCGCCGCGTCCCCTGAAGAGCCGCTTCCACCTCCCCCCGTTCTCCCTCCAGGCACCCGCCCATATCCCCTTTGCCGAGCCAGATCCCCAGGGGGACTCCTCCTATGAGATGGGGGGAGTTCCTGTCGTCCAAGGCCGCTCTCAGGCCCTCGGGCTTCTCCTGGGCGAGAGCGGCGTAATGGGGAAGGAGGGCCAGGAGTGCCGCTCCGGCGAGAAGGACTCGGGCAGAGGAAAGAAAGGGAGAAAAAGTCACGGGGAAAGAAACACCCCACCTTCCATTCCAGTGCCCCATCCTGCCCATTCTGTCCACAAATCCGATTCCCCGATGGCCCCTCCCCTTGCCTCTGCCTGGCCACTGAACCGCCGAGGAGCAGGCTCCGCCCGATGACTCGCCCCATTTCCCCTGTTTCCTTGCCGCCCCATGGCATCTTGGCGCCTTGGCGGTTTCTTCATGCCATTTTTCCACCAAGAGCAACACGATCCGAGGGGCAATTCAGGCCGGCAGCATCCAGGTCCACTCCCTCCATCATCGAACTCGCCCCACCTTCTCCCCGTCCCTTCCCCGCACGAAGGAGGCCAGCCCGTACCTCCTCAGATCGGCGCTCAGCTTGCCGATTCCCTCGTAATTGGGGCAGCCATGGCAGTGCTCTCCCAACAGGCGGGCCCCATTGCGGAAGGTCAGGTCCCCCTTGCCTGCCAGATCCTTGGCGGCGTTGCGAAATGCGCTGTACTCAGGTCCCTTCCACAGGTCCGCGAAGCGAGTCTCCTCCAGGTTTCCCACCACCTTGGGGGAACAGCAGAAAGACACGTCCCCGTTGGTCCAGGAGCGAGAGAAGGACCAGCCCACGTAACACCCCTCTCCAGGGAGACGGTTGTTTCCCCAATTTCCGCTGGCCACATCCAGGGTTTCCAACTGATAGTCAATGTTGTCTACGATATGGGGACCGCCCTGGGTTTCCCGGCGGTGGGCCTCGGCCAGATCCCGGCGCAGCCTTGCTACCTGCTCTTCTCTCAGCTTCAATTCCTGGTTGTAGGCCTGGACATGCACCAATTGGAAGCGCACATGCTCGGCTCCCAACTCTCGGGACATTTCATAAAAATCAAGCAGTTCTGAGGCGTTGAGGGCGTTGACCACATCCACCATCATCACCTGTGGCAGGGTCCGACCTTCCCGTTTTTTCCAATTTGTCAGCCAGGCGATGTTGGACTTCACTTCGTCCAACTCCCTTCCCGGATGGCCAGGGTGAATGGCTTCATACACCTCATGCGACGCCGAAGACAGGCTGACGTATAGAAGATCGACCGCCTCCCCAACCAGGGACTCACTCACCTTCTTGGACACCAGAACCCCGTTGCTGAACAGGGACAATCGCATCCTTCGAGCCTTGATGTAGGCGATCATCTCCAGGATGCGAGGATGAAGCAGGGGCTCTCCCTTCCCGGAGAGGAGCACATCCTCCCGCGCTCCCAGGTGATCCAGGTCGTCCACCAGACGGGTGAACACCTCCCAATCCACTGTCTCGTGCTTCCACGCCTTGTTGAATCGCTCGGCGTCGGAACGATCCTTGGACAGAGGGGAATGAAACCAACAGTACTTGCAATTGACATTGCAGGAGTTGGCGACATCCAGGTGAAAGGTGTGGGGACCGCGAAACACCCCACCGGTGAGGGCTCCCAACAGGCGAAGGAGGATCCCCTCGTTCTCCGGTCCTGCGGCCCGGGCCACGGCGTGGAGGAGTCCAGACAGGTCCTCGTCCGGATCCCCCACGGTGATGGCCGTCCCCTGGAGGGCGAAGCGGACCTGCTCTACCCATCCCCGCAGCAGATCGTGGGCCCGATAGAGGGGCCGGGGCTCAAAGGGGCCGGGGAGATCAGCGAGACACTCCGGGCTCCCGGTGCGCTCCGCTGCCCATCGGACGGTGAGGTGAAGATGCGAGAAGGTGTCCCGGGTGACGGGAAGGTGAAGGCTAACCCCGGGAGCCGTCAGAGAGGCTTCCACCTCAGCAAAAGAAGGGAGATGGACGGCTGCGGCAAGAGGATCGTGATGCTCGGCGTCAGGGCCGAGCAGGGCCACAGGGGGAACGTTGGCAGCCAACACCGCCCCCCTCCGTCCCCAAGCGGAAGCGAGGCGGCGAGGCCAGGCGACGAAGGGAGGAAGGGGGTCCAGGAGAGACATGGCCACCAGGGTGGGTCCGCCCCAAGGTACTGGGAACGGGCGGGGTCAGTGTACCATCCCCGCGAAGGGGCCGAAGAAAAGGAGAGGGCTGGAGCCGGGGAAGGAGCCAGGAGACGCTCACATTCTCCCCTTGTCACCCAGGATGAAATTCAGATACGGCACGGCTCCGATATGCAGTTCACCCAGGGTTCAGCCCCCCTTCCGTTCTCTACCGTTTCTCCGCTCCTCCGTTTCAAAATGCAGCCGGATCAAGGCCGTCGGTCGAATCAGCCCGCCTCCAGCCCAAGTAAACCCGTGGCCCAGCCTCCATCCCAGGTCCTTCAGCGGTATCATCCATCCCGGCGCCAGCCCGTCCCCGCCCGGTTCCCTGGCATGATCCCTGCTGAAAACGCTGTTCGGAGTCCTTCCCCATGTCCCTTCGTCCCTTGTCCCTCGTTCTGACCCTCCTCCCCTTTCTGGCCCTGACCCTGGCCTTCACCTCCCTGGCCTCCCTTCCCGGATGCAATGGCAACGAAGCCGGGGATGACGACAGCGCCACCGACGACGACACCACTCCCGCCGAGGATGACGACACCACCCCTGCCGATCACCCCCCGGTGATTTCCTCCCTGGATATTTCCCTGGAGGAGGTGGATGGGGCCGACAGCCTGGTGTTTCGCTTCCACTATGAGGATCCCGACGCCGACATCGCCGGGGGAGACGCCCTCATCTTCACCAACGGCGAAGAGGCGGCGAGTGCCCATATCCCCAGCGATTACGAACCTTTTACCGCCGGGGATCTGGAGCTCAATCTGGAGTTGCGAGACGACCTGACCTACGGGGCCATGTTTCTGTTCGGGGTCAGTCTGCTGGATGCATCTGGCCATGAATCCAACCGTCTGGAGTTGGAATACACCATCCCCGACGCTTGAGCCGACCCTTGCCAGGACACCGGGGCACGGACACAATGCCGCCTCCCCCAAGGAGAGGACCATGCCCCTCTGGGAATCCAATGAACACAAGCGGTTGCGGCGAATGGCTGAGGAAGTCCGGGGCTCCCGCCTCCTGGACATCGGTTTTGCCCAGATTCCCAATCCTTACCTGCGGGGAACCGAGGTGGTGGGGTTCGACCTTCAAGCCCGCCCAGTCTCTGCCCCCTATACCCGCACGGTGCAAGGCAACGCCGCCGCCATGAAGGATCTCCTTCCCAGAGGCGGTTTTGACACGGTGCTGGCGGGAGAGATCATCGAACATGTGTGCGATCCCTACCGCTTCCTGGAGGACTGCCGCTCCCTTATAGCCCCAGGGGGGAGGCTGCTGATCTCCACCCCCAATCCCCTTCATCCCCCCATTCTTCTGTGTGAAGCTTTCGGGATCGAGCGTTTCTACTACACCCGAGAGCACCTCCACTACTTCCTGCCCCGCTGGGTGAGACGAATGCTGGACCTGAGCGGGTTTTCCCTACTGAAGGAGGTCTCGGTGGGGTTCATGCTACCCCTCCCCGGAAAGCCCTCCCTCCCCTGCCCCACCTTGCTCAGCTACCAGGTCATCTACGTGGCCGAGCCCAGGGAACCCTTGTCTTGAAAGGGCAGCCAGGGACTTCAGCGGGAAAGGCAGTTCGGGCAGGCGCGCTCCTGGGGGCGACTGCCGCGCTGGCCTGGCTGGTGGTGGACGGGGTCCGGGCCGCCGCTGGGGCCAAGGATCTGCTGGCCTGGGAGTGGGGTCTTGCCCAGGCCCTGGCCGTTCTGTCCCTCCCCGTCATCGCCGCCGGGGCAGGGATGGGAGGGTTTCTGGCTCAGCTCACCTGGATGGTGTCGAGGAAGCGGGGATGGAGTGGCAGGTGGACCGGGGCGGGGATGGCGATCCTGCTGCTGTGGGGGGGCGCCGAATCCTGGAAAGAATGGCAGGCGGGGCCCTCTCCCCTGAGTCCCGCCCCTCCCCCTCCTACGGGACTCTCGCCTCCGCCGGGAGCCCCTCACGTCATCCTCATCGTCATCGACACTCTGCGGGCCGACGCCCTGGAGGATCGCCGCTTCGGAATCGATCTGGCCCCTCGCATTCACGACCTGGCCAAGGGGGGAATCTCGTTTTCCGATGCCACTTCCGCCTCCTCCTGGACCCGCCCTGCTACCGCAGCCCTGCTCACCGGCCAGCACCCCACCGTCCTGGACGTACACGATCATCCTCTTCCCGCAGCCGCCGTCACCCTGGCGGAGCGCTTTTCCGCTGCCGGCTACGAAACCGCCGGATTTTCCGACAATTATCTCGTCTCTCCCCGGTGGGGATTCGGTCAGGGACTTCACACCTTTGAGGTGGACAATAACTTCATGGCCCTCAAGGAATTCTGGCCCTATCGGAAGCTGCCCCGGAAATGGCAGGAGAGGGTTCGCGGCCGATTTCGACTGGTCTACATGGGAGCGGAGCACGTCAATCAGAGGGTTTCCTCGTGGTTGGCCAGACGCAAAGACCCCGACCGCCCCCTGTTCCTCTATCTGCATTACATGGATCCCCACTACCCCTATTTCGTCTACCGGGATGAGCCGGAGAATGTGTCCAACAGGGCGGACAAGAACCATGCCCTGCCCTATGGGGACCTGCTGGCCCGGATGTGGCAGCGTCCCTACCTGGCGAGGCTGTCCGTTCCCGCCGCCCAAGTGGAGGCCATGCACGTTCGCTACCTGGGTGGGGTGCAGCATGTGGACAAGGCGGTGGGGGAGATGCTGGAGGAGCTGAAGCGGAATCTTCCCGAGGCCAACACCGTCCTCGCCCTTACTGGGGATCACGGAGAGGAATTTCTGGAGCACGGCCTCTACGGGCACGGGCACTCTCTCTATCAGGAGTTGGTTCACGTCCCCCTGATTCTCAGGATTCCCGGAATGGACCCGGGGAGGACGGTGACCACTCCCGTTGGCACCCCTCGCCTGACCGCCACTCTCCTGGAGGCGGCCGGACTCGACGCCTCCACCCTCCCTCTTCCCAGCCTGCTCCCCTTGGTGCGAGGAGAAGAGTCCTCGACCATTCCGGTGCAGAGCGAGGTCAAGAAAAGGGGGATTTCCGCCCAGATGGTGAGGCTGCAGGGATGGAAAACCCTGAGGATTCGGGAAAAGAAGAAAAAGGTCCGCTATGAGACCTATGACCTGACCACCGATCCTCAAGAAATGCACAACCTGGATTCCACCCAGCCCCAGGCCCGGACCGAGGTGGATGCATTTGCCCGGAGGCTCAGGGAGGCCCCCAAACTGAAGGGAACGCGAATGAGCAAGGAGGAACTAGAGAGGCTGGAGGCCCTGGGGTACGTAGAGCACTGATCGCCCCTCGGATCCTCCCCAATTCCCCACAGACTGCTGGGCGGACATCAATGTCCGAATCGAAAACAATCCTGTAATTCTATAGGGTTGAGATTTAAAATCGCTCCACCGATGGAGTGGGGTCTGGAGTTCCTCTCCCTTCTTGAGGGAAGCGGCTACCATGCCCGTGTGTCCCCTTTGTCCCCCCTGTCCCCGGCAGCGGAGCGCCATGCTTCAAGCCCAGGCACAGCAGGAGATCTCTTGGCACTTGTCGCCGGTCGTTCCTCTCTCCGCCGCCGGTTCCCAACGCTTCGGTGGCTCTTTTTCCCCTCCCTGACCTTCCTGCTGGGAGCCGGCCCGATTCCCCCCTCTCCTCCCGGTCCCACTCCTCCTCGCCCTCCCGTCACCGCCCCCACCGGGGGAGGGATCCTGGGGATTTCGGTGGAGGAGACCGGGTTCGGCCTCCTGGTGAACAAGGTGTTGCCGGGAAGTCCCGCAGAAAAGGCTGGGATTGGCCCCGGAGACCTTTTGGTGAAGGCGGGAGACGTGGATCTGGCTCCCCTGACGGTGGCAGAGGGGACAGCTCGATTGAGGGGAGAAGTGGGATCCTCGGTGACGGTGGAGGTGGAGCCGGCGCTGGGGGGGCCTCTGCGGAAGCTCACCCTGGCTCGGGAGCAGAGGACCGTCGTGGAGTCGAAGGAAGGCGCCGGCACCGTCAAGGAACCGGACGCCTATGCTCGCTATGTCGCCCAGGTGCGGGGGCCCGATTCTTCCCAGGTGGTTCCTGCCCTGGAGGCCCTGATCTCCAGTGGAATGGGGGGAATCGAGCCCCGAATCGTGATGAAATTCACCGGACAGACGTTGGTGCATCGCCCCGATCCGGCGGCTCGGGCAGCGCTGGAGCAGGTGAGGGACCGGCTGGTGGGCCTTCACCCCGAGGATGGGCTCCTGGAACTGGAAGCGGTGGAACAGCTCCTGTTGGCCACCGGGAGGGTGTCGGAGGCCATGGCCGCTGCTCGCTCCCTGGCGGAAAAGGCGGAGAAGGGGGGGCCCCTCCGGACGGCGGTGGCCCAAGGAGCATGGGAGTTGACGGCCAGAGCAGCCAAGGAGGCGGGCGATGCCGATGTGGAGAGGAAGGCGGTGGCTCGACGGGGAGAGCTCATCCGACCTGGACTGCTGCTGCGGAACGAAAGCCGTGAAGCTCAGGCCCCCCAATGGGTGGAGGTCTCCGCCGCCCCCGACAAGGTTGCTCCCGCTGTGGAGGCGTTGAGGGCCCTGGGAGAATCCAAAAGGGCGGAGGCCCTGGCGGAGAGGTTCCTGGCCCTCACCGACGATGAAGAAAATCGTAAAGCCTGGAAATCACTCGGGCTCTCCCTCCCAACTGCGGTATCGACCGAGGCGTGGAGGGTGGAATCGGCCAAGGCCCCCTCCTTCCAGGTGAGCACCTTTGAGGGGGGAACCTTCGATCTGGAGGCAGAGAGGGGGCACCCGGTTCTGCTGGTGTTCTGGGCCAGTTGGTGCGGCCCCTGCAAGAAGGAGATGCCCCACCTGGAGGCGTTGTACCGGGAGCTGGCCCCCAGAGGACTCAAGATGCTGGCCCTGGCGGTGCAGGATGAGCCGGCCCGATCCCGAGCCACCCTGGTTGAGGGGGGATATACCTTTCCCGCCGCCACCTGCTCCTCCACCATTCAACAGGACTTTGCGGTGGGCCCCATCCCCGCCACGCGCCTCATCGACGCATCAGGGACGGTGCGCCTGTCCCGCAAGGGGTACAGCGAGGAAAACGTGAACGAGCTGGGGCGCATCTCCCGGGCTCTTCTGGAGGAGGCGGATGGACAGGCGGGGGCTCCCCTGGCCCGCATTCGGGAGGGGGGAGCCTCGCTGAAACTTCGCCGGTTCATCCCCGAGGCGGATGCAGGAAGTCTGACGATCCACCGCAGGAAAGGCGGCCCGGATCAGGTGTGGCTGGGGGGTCCCGGTTCCCTGCCTCGCCTTCTCCTTCCCGAGGGGAAGAGCAGTGAAAGCCCGATCCTGCCTCGCCCCAGCTCAGCGATGATGGCGGCGGGAGATGGGAGTGGGAACGGATCGTCTCAGGTCCTCGCCGCCCGTCGAGGAGCGATGTGGGCCCGATTTCTCGACGCCCAAGGAGAGGTCAAGGGGTGGTTCCACGGCCCCCATCCACTGACCGCCCTGGCCAGTGCCGACCTGGATGGGGATGGGAAACATGAATGGATCCTTGCTGGATCTGCATCAGAGGGGCGAACTGATCTGCGAATCCTGAATGGGGGCGGGGCCCTGCAGAAGAGTCACCCCCTGGAGGCAGAGGTAGCGGCCATGTCCACCGTTTCCCAAGCCCCCGGCGGGGAATCGTGGGTGTTGATGGCCACATCCAAAGGGCTCTACCGGCTGGATGGGCGGGGGATTTCCCCCCTTGCAGGCCCTTCCCTCCCCGGGGCAAAGCGGGTTTCCACCCTCCCCGACGGTTCGTGGACCGCTGTGGGTGCCCCAGGAGTGGCAGACGTGGCGGCAGGTCGCACTGAAAATGGTCTGTCATTTGCCGCAGCCCTCCGCTCCGACGGTGCCGTCCTGCTTTTTGATTCTTCAGGACAACTGCACCAACGAGTCCAACTGCGGGTGGCCGCTTCGTCGTGTGCCACGGCGGATGTGGACGGGGATGGGAGCGACGAGCTCATTCTCGCCCTCCCCGGCACCGGGTTTGCAGTCCTGGAAATTTCCATGCCGACTACAAAGTAGTGCAGATCTGAATGAGATCTGAAACCAGATGTTGGTTTCAAGCGATGGGGGTGGCGGAGAAGGGAAGGATTGTCTATAAACCGCACCCAGTGTCTCGTTCTTTGGTGCTGGATGAGCGAGACACTTGCCCTCTTGACCTTGCTTGGATTGACATGATTTTGCGGCATTTTTCGATTGTTGCTGGTTTGCTGGGGTGTGCCTCCCTCCTGCACGGCTGTTCCGCCGATCCTCCCGAGTTGACTTCCATCAACGAAGCCCCTGCGGTAGCTGCGGTGGAGAGCTCAGGCGGGACCGCGCTGATCGAGGGGGACACCATCGTCCTGGAGGCCCGGGTGGCCGACGGCGGAACGGTGGAGGAGGACCTGTGGGTCTCCTGGACCAGCAACGTTCAGGGGGCATTGGGAGAGAGGGTTTCCCCGGATCCATCGGGGCTTGCCTGGGTGCTGACCCCTCCCCTGGAGGCGGGGGAGCATCAGGTGACGGTGACCGTGGAAGATCCCCAAGGAGCCACAGGGCACACCACCTTTACCCTTTTGGTCTTGCCCTCCCTTCCTCCCGACGTGCGAATCGCCACCGTCACATCGGATGCCGTCTATTACGACGAGTTGTGGGTGTTTCTGGAGGGCATCGTCACCGATCCCGAATCAGAGGCGACGGAGCTTTCGGTATGGTGGGTCGTGGATGGGGGAGCCCCGATAACCGCCACCGTTTTTGATGACGGTCAGACCTTCTTGACCCTGGCTCCCCTGCCGGCGGGAACTCATTCGGTAGAGCTCTGGGCCGAGGACGCAGCGGGCTACTCCGACTCGGATCACGTCAGCTTCCAGGTCCTCCCCTGCATGGACGCCGATTCAGACAGTTTCGATTGTCACACCGACTGCAACGACGGGGAAATCTCCATCCACCCCGGCAGTGTGGAAACGTGCAACGGCGTGGACGACGATTGCGATGGCAGCACCGACGAGGGCTTCGACCCTGATGGAGATGGGATCCCCACCTGCCCTTGATGCCTCCCTACCGATAGCCCCCGTCCCTTCCTGTCACCCTGGTCCCCTCGCTTTCTCCTTCTATTCTTTGCGCTCCACGAACATCCTCATCAGGTCGATGGGGATGGGGAAGAGAGTGGTGGAGTTGTTCTCGGTAGCAATCTCCGCCAGGGTCTGGAGGTAGCGCAACTGAATGGCGGCGGGGTGGCGCCCGATGATGGCCGCCGCCTCGGCCAGGCGCTCGGCGGCCTGGAACTCTCCTTCGGCGTTGATGATCTTGGAACGCCGCTCCCTCTCCGCCTCCGCTTCCTTGGCCATCGCCCGACGCATCTCCTCGGGAAGATCGATGTGCTTGATCTCTACGATACTAATTTTGATCCCCCAGGGATCGGTCTGGGTGTCCAGGATGGTTTGGAGTTGATGGTTGAGCTTTTCCCTCTCCGCCAGGAGTTGATCCAGGGAAACCTCTCCCACCACCGCCCGCAAGGTGGTCTGGGCCAACTGGCTGGTGGCGTACAGGTAGTTCTCCACCTCCACGATGGCACGAGTGGGCTCCACCACCCGGAAATACAGAACCGCGTTGACCTTCACCGACACGTTGTCTCGGGTGATGACATCCTGGGGAGGGACGTCGAAGGCCACAGTTCGCAGGGAAACTCTCACCATCCTGTCGATCATGGGAATCAACAGGATGAGACCCGGCCCTTTGAGGGCGATGATCCTTCCCAACCGAAACACCACCCCCCTCTCGTACTCATTGAGCACCTTCAGGGCCATCAAGAGAAGGAAGAATCCAAAGACCCCCCCAAACATCAAAAGAAGCACAACAAGCCCGGCCACACGACCTCCTTGGGGCTGACGCCCATCGATCTACAGCGAGTTCTCGCTTTCCATTTCCACGGCAAGAGTCAGACCATCGGCTCTCACCACCCGAACCGCCTGCCCCTTGAGGAGGCGCTTGTCCCCCTGCCCCTTCCACAATTCCCCCCGCACGAAGACCCACCCTTGATAGCCATCTCCGTGGGGAAGAAACTCCTCGGTCACCGTTCCCCTCTGCCCCAGCATTCCTGGCAATCCGGTGGTGATTGGCCGCCTCTGGGCCCGGGCGAGGAGGATTCCCACCCCCAGCACCGCTGCCCCCACCAGGATGCCCACCGTCGCCAGTGTGGCGGGGTGGACTCCTCCCGGTGAGCCCGGCGCATCAAAAAGGAGGAGCCCCCCTCCCAGCAGAGAGGCAATTCCCGCAACCGCCAGCAACCCAAAGCTGGTCACCCAGATCTCCAGTACCAGCAGGATGAATCCAAAGAAGATCAGCAGGAGACCAGCAATGTTGAAGGGGAGAATGGCCAGACCCACCCCGGCCGCCAGGAGGCAGCCCACCCCCACGATTCCAGGAAGGATGGCCCCCGGATGGGAGATTTCCCCAAAGAGCCCCAGCATTCCCAAGGCCATGAGGAGATAGAGGAGATCAGGGCTGGAGAGGAGGTTCACCAGGGCCTCCCGAAGGCTCAGGGGGACTTCTGCGGTCTCTTTGAGGGACAAGGGAAGGGTGCGCTTCCCCGAAGCGACGGGGATCACCTGACCTTCGAGGGCGCGGAACACGGAGGCCCGGTCGGCGGCTAGAAAATCAGCCACTCCCAGCTTGAGGGCCTCCTCCACCGGAGTGGAGCGGGACACGGCCACTGCATCCCGGCACCATTCCCGAGGACGCCCCCGATCCTGGCAAAGAGCGTCCACCCAGGCCAGGGTGTCGTTGAGGATCTTCTGCTCCATCTCGCTGGCGGCGGACGTCCCCCCTTCCGTGGAGGGGGGTGGCGAGGTTCCAAACAGGCTCACCGGATGGGCAGCGCCGATGTGGGTCCCCGGAGCCATGGCCACCTTTCCCGCCGCCATGGAGAGAAACACCCCTGCCGACCCCGCCCGGGCTCCGGATGGGCCGATCCACACCACCACCGGCACCTGGGATGCCCGGATGTCCATGACCATCTCCCGGGTGGAGTCCAAAAGCCCACCCGGGGTGTCCAGCTCAATGAGCACCAGGCTCGCCCCATCCTCGGCTGCCTGGGCCAATCCCCTCCCCAGCCAGGCGCGGGTGCCGGCATTCATCGAATGATTGCGGAAGGACAGGATATGGACTCCCCCTGAAGGGAGGGGCGCTTCGGCGGCAGGCTGAGGAGAGGGAGGAGAAAGGGAGGGCTCGGGGA
Organism: uncultured Rickettsiales bacterium; assembly: GCA_964426935.1. Lineage (GTDB taxonomy): Bacteria > Myxococcota_A > UBA796 > UBA9615 > JAKLKC01 > CAYRTW01. The sequence goes on along the minus strand of CAYRTW010000038.1, from coordinate 17,301 downwards.
GAGTGGCATCGACTTCCACAGCGGCGGGGGAGGCCGGAGCGGTAGAAGGAGAACCGGCCTTGGCTGAGGAAGCAAAGAGCATCAGGGCCCCCAACCCCACCCATTTCCAGACCGGGAGGGGACCTCGCTTCCCAGGTGGAAACGACGAAGACCCCTTTCCGGGACGGAAGAAAAGCGACAGGAAAAACATGAATCCCCCGAGACGGTGCCAGGGCCAGTATAGCACTCTCCAGAGAGTTGGCTGGCCCCTCGGAGGCGACCGGGTATGGATGTCAAGGGTCAAGATGGGCCCCAGTCGGCGCAGGCGACACGCCATGGTAGAGTCACCGGAGCTTTTCACTGGCGGAGTGGGTGTTGACCACGCGCATTCGGGTACAGACCGATCAGGGCATCGTTGCCATCAACCTTCCCGAGCTGGGCCGTTGGCTGAACGCCCCCGGTGCCTGGGTTTGGGTAGACGTTCAGGGAGACCCGGATCAGGCCGAGCAGATCCTGAGGGATGTCTTCCAGTTCCATCCTCTGATCGTTCGCGACAGTCTGGACGACGCTCGCCACCCTCGGGTGCATGGATTTCCCGGGTACCTCTATCTGGTGGTCCACGGGGTTCGGGTGAGCGATCCCTCCCCCGATGACCAAGACACCCAGCCTCCCCCCCCTTCCTCCGCCGCGACTTCCAATGAGATCCGAGTTCGATCTGTCATTCCTGGGGAATTCTGCACCGTGGAACTGGACGTTTTTCTGGGGGATCGGTTCCTGGTGACCTTTCACCGGGAGAGGCTGGACGCCCTGGAGGCCATCTACCGAAACACCCTCCTTCCCGACAGCACCGGCATGGGCAACGGTCCCTCCTCCCTCCTTAGAGAGGTCCTTGACCAACTGGTGGATCAGTACAATCCCATTCTTGACCGCTTCGACGCAGAGCTGACTGTCCTGGAGGACAGCATCCTCGCCTACCCTCTTCCCGAGCACCTGGCGGCCTTGTTGAAAATAAAGAGGGGGCTTCAGTATCTGCGACGCATCAACACCCATCAGCAGGGCACCATCCTCCGCCTCGGACGCGGAGAATTTCCCCAGATTCCCGAGGGGGAGAGACCGTTCTATCGAGACGTGGCCGACCGACTGGCCCGGATCAGCGATCTGGCCGAAACCTATCGAGAAGTCGCCGGAGCCCTCCTCTCCACTCACCTTTCCGTATCCAGCAACCGCCTGAATGAGGTGATGCGAACCCTCACCTTCGTCTCCCTCCTGCTGATGCCCCCCACGCTGATCGCCGGCGTCTACGGAATGAACTTCAAGCACATGCCTGAGTTGAAGCTTCAATATGGATATGGGGGCTCTCTGCTGCTCATGGCGTTGAGCATGGCCGGAGGAGCCTGGTTCATGAAGAAACGGGGACTGATCGGATGACCCGCCTCGCCGCGAAGCTCCCCACACCCGTCAGCCGCAGGGCGGTGCTGGTGGGCCTGTCAGCGGCGCTGGCAGGTTGTCGGGTGGAGTTCGGTCCTCCGGGAGAGGGCAAGGTCGAGCCGGGTCTGACCGGAGAGGTTTGGGTCTACACCTCCATGTATGAGTCAGTCCTTGCCGGACTGAAGCCCATCATCGCGGAGAAATATCCGAAACTACAGGTGAAATGGTTCCAGGGTGGAAGCGAGAAGGTGGCGGCTCGCATCGAGGCAGAGTGGGCGGCTGGAGGAAGCCCGGCGGACCTGATCCTCATCTCCGACCCCTTCTGGTACGAGCAGGCCAAGAGGCACGGGAAGCTGCTGCGCCATGCCTCCCCCGAGTCCTTGCGCCTGCCCCGGGAATACCTGGACCTGGACGGATATTGGGCGACCTGCCGCTTGTCGGTCATGGTGATGACCGTGAACGGGGAGAAGATCCCCCCGGCAGATCGGCCGAGAGCCTTCATGGACCTTTCCTCCCCCTCCTACAAGGATCGGGTCTCTTCCGGCGATCCCCTGGCCTCGGGAACCACCCTGACCTGGATGGCCTTTCTCCAAAAGAAGCACGGGTGGGAACACTTCAGGGCGTTACGGGCCAATGGTCTGGTGGCAGCCGGGGGGAACTCAGCGGTGTTGACCCGGGTGGAATCGGGGGAAAAGCCGGTGGGGGTGATTCTTCTGGAGAACCTGCTTGCCGCTCGGGCCCACGCTACCCCGGCGGTGCCTCTGTTTCCTGTCGACGGAGCCGTGGTGATTCCCGGGCCGGTGGCCATCCTCAAGGACGGTCCCAATCCTGAAGCCGCCCGCGCTCTGCAGGATCTCTTCCTCTCCCCCGAGGGGCAGGCGGAGATCATCAAGGGCAACATGTACAGCCCGAGGCCAGACCTTCCCCCGCCCGCAGGCGCTCCCCCCTGGGGCTCGTTTCCCGTTCAACCCTGGAGTGAGGAATTCCTCCAGGAGGTGGTGGATGGAAAGAAGGGGCTCCTGGAAGGGTACGCCCAAATCATGGCGGAGTCCCGAGGGCCATGAGAGGTCGCGACTTCCCCCGGGGAGTCCCCCTGACCCTCTGGGCCCTCCTGCTTCTCTTCGCCGGTCTGCCCCTGGGAGTCCTGGCTTGGGATGCGGTATGGACCGAGAAGGGGTTCAGCCTCGATGCCTTTACCCGATCCATGGCGGATCCCGCCGACCGGCGCGCCCTTTTCAACACGGTTCGCCTGGTGGGGGGAGTTTCCGTCTTTACCTTTCTCGTCGGGGTCCCCTTGGGATTCCTGTTTGGTCGCACCGACCTTCCCGGAAAGAGACCCCTCTCAGCCTTGTGCACAGCTCCCTTCGCTGTTCCTCCCTATGTTCTTGGAATTGCTTGGATTCAACTCCTCAACCCCAGCGCCGGATGGCTGAATCGGGGAACATCCGCCCTGGGACTGCCTCCCATGGACATCTACAGCCTCCCCGGCATGGTGTGGGTGATGGGCCTGGCGTTGACCCCCCTGGTCATGTTGGGCACCGCCGATGCTCTTCGCCGTATGGACGCCACCGTGGAAGAAGCGGCCCGAATGGCCGGGGCCTCTCCCCTGCGAGTGATGGCCACCATCACCCTCCCCATGGCCCTCCCCGCTGTCCTGGCCTCCCTGTCCATGGTGGTCGCCACCACCGCCGCCGCGTTTGGAGTGCCTTATCTGCTGTCCAGCGGCTCGGCCGACTCCCAACCGGTTCTGACCACCCGAATCTTTTACCGGATGGCCCTGGACCCCACTTCGGGGAGGGCACAAGCGGTGGGACTTTCTGCATTGCTGGCAGGACTCGGAGTGCTCCTGCCTCTTGTCCTGCTTCGACTCGCCGGGCGACGCTCCTTTGCCACTGTCACCGGCAAGGCGGGACGGGCCTCCCCCTTTCCGTTGGGTCGATGGCGCTGGCCCCTGGCAGTGGGAGTGGCAATCTACGCAGGACTGGCAGTGGTCTTGCCGGTTTCAATCATTGCCCTTACCTCCCTCATGCAGAATATCGGGGGAGGTGTTTCCCCCTCCAACCTGACCTTCTCCCGCTGGCGAGAAGTGTTATGGGGACGTCCTGACACCGTCAGGGCCCTGGAGCACAGCGTCTGGCTTGGGGCTGCCGCTGCCACCGCTGCGGTGCTCCTGGGGGGATTGATTGCATGGATCCGTGAACGCTCAGCGACTCGTGGTCGGGGGCAACTGGCGAGTCTGGCCTCCCTCCCCTACTCCATTCCCGGCACCGTGCTAGCCCTGGGGTTCCTCCTCTGCTTCAGCCGAGAGATGAGGGTGATGGTGCTGTCCCGAGCCACCTTCACCTTTGCCCTGGCGGACACCTTGTGGATGCTGGGAATCGCCTACACCGTCAAAGAGCTGGCGGTGCCGGTGCGCAGCCTGGGAGCGGCCCTGGCTTCCCTGCATCCCTCTTTGGAGGAGGCGGGGCGAATGGCGGGGGCGGGAGCGGTGGGAGTGTTGTCCAGCATCACCATGCCCCTCCTGAAGAGTCCTCTTCTGTCCGCCTGGGTGCTGGTATTTCTCCCCTGCTTCTCCGAAGTAACCCTTTCCATCCTGCTGCGAGGCCCAGAAACTTCAGTGGTGGGCACGGTGCTGTTTGACCTGCAATCCTATGGGGACCCCCCCGCCGCCGCCGTCCTGGCCATGTTGGTCCTGCTGACGGTGGCTCTGGGCACCGGCCTGCTGGCGCTGGCCTCCCGTTTTTCCGCCTCCAACCAGCCCTCTCAGTAGAATAGAGGCTGATCCGAATGAGATCCACATGAAGCCCTTCCACGGAATGTCCCATGGCTGACGTCTCCCTTCAGGCTGTTCATCGCCACTACGGCGCCGTTCAAGTGGTCAAGGACCTGCATCTTGCCGTGGCTTCAGGGGAAGTGATGGCCCTCTTGGGAGCGTCGGGATGCGGCAAGACCACCACCCTGCGAATGGTGGCAGGTCTGGAAGCCCCCTCTTTGGGGGAGATTCGGGTGGGTGGGGAGGTCATGGCCGGTCCGGAGAGTTTCATCCCTCCCGAGCGCCGCCGGTTGGGCATGGTGTTTCAAAGCTACGCAGTGTGGCCTCACCTGTCCGTCACTGAGAACGTGGCGTATCCACTGCGAATTCAGGGCGTCCCCGCAGCAGACAGGACCCGCCGTGTGGAGGAGGCCCTGGAGATGGTGGCCCTTCGGGGCTTGGGGAGCCGCTGGCCCTCTCAACTCTCCGGCGGACAGCAACAGAGGGTGGCCCTGGCCCGCGCCCTGGTCTCTCGCCCCCGCGTGCTGCTCCTCGACGAACCCCTGTCCAACCTGGATGCCCGCCTTCGAGAGGAGATGAGAGGAGAGATTCGCACCCTGGTGAAGGGCCTGGGAATGACCGTGCTCCTGGTCACCCACGATCAAGAGGAGGCCTTTGCCATTGCGGATCGAGTGGCGGTGATGCGGAACGGGCGAATCGAACAGGTGGACGCACCCGAGTCCCTTTACCGCACCCCAACCACCTCCTTCGTCGCCCGGTTCATCGGCGATCTGAACACCATCCCAGGAGATCGGGTGGAAGGGGGCGTCTCTCTTCCCACCGGGGTGATCCTGCCCTGCCTGCCGCTGACCGACTCCCCCTCCAAGGGTCCTGCCTGTCTGGGCTTCCGACCGGAGCACGTCCGCCTCCTCCCTCCCCGGGAAGGGGTGCTGGCGGGGACCGTCCACAGCGTGACTTTTCTGGGTGGGCGTTATCGGCATCGGATTCACACCGAAGGGGCGATGGTGGTGGCGGACTCTCCCCAGGCTCTCGGAGAAGGCCACCACGTCTCCCTGGCCATCACCTCCGCCTGGGTTCTGCCCCTTCTGCCGACTTCCTGAATCCCTGCCTTTTTCCGGAGAACCTCATGCCCGATTTCCTCGACCTCGCCCGCTCCCATGTGGAGTCTGTTCAGGACGAAATCTGCTCCAGCCTGGAGGCCATCGACGGGGCCTCACGGTTCCGGGAGGATCGCTGGGAGCGCCCCGAGGGCGGAGGAGGGCGCAGCCGGGTTCTGGAGGGAGGCGCCGTCATCGAAAAGGGAGGGGTGAACGTGAGCACCGTTTGGGGAGACCTCAGTTCCGAGTTTGCGCGCCGACTTCCCGGCCATGGAGGATCCTTCTTCGCCACCGGCGTCTCTTTGGTCATTCATCCAAGAAATCCTTATGCGCCAACGGTTCACGCCAACTTTCGCTGCCTTCAGCGGGGGGACAGGCTCTGGTTTGGTGGCGGAGGAGACCTGACCCCCTATTACCCCTTCGCCGAAGATTGCGTGGAATTCCACCGGGTGTGGAAAGAGGTCTGTGATCGCCATCACCCCCAGTTCCACACAGATTTCAAAGCGTGGTGTGATCGCTACTTCCACCTTCCCCATCGAGGGGAACCCCGAGGCGTGGGGGGAATCTTCTTTGATTACCTCCGCCCGGTCGACGATCAGGAGATGGATGGGCGATCCGGTTTAGATCTAGACATGAACTCGATTTTTTCATTCTGGAAGGATGCCAGCCTTGCTTTCCTCCCTTCGTTCCTCCCCATCCTCAGACGGCGCAGCGACACCCCGTATGGAGAACGGGAGCGCCAGTGGCAGCTCTTTCGTCGGGGCCGTTACGTGGAGTTCAACCTCCTCTACGACCGGGGTACTGTGTTCGGCCTGCAAACGGGGGGGCGAGTGGAATCCATCCTGATGAGCCTCCCACCGATGTGCTGCTGGCCGTACAACCACCACCCTGCTCCGGGAAGTCCCGAGGCGCGACTGGCCCATTTCCACAAGGTGCGGGACTGGGCCAACGCCGATCCCTCTCGGGTGGAGGCCGATCTCGCCCACGCCGTCCAGACGGAGGCCTCCCGGGGTTCCCTCCCCTCCTGACGCCTTTCCCACCTGGCCATCCCAGGAAGCTACAGGGTCCCAAACAAACCCACTGCCCAATGGTGGCCGTCCAGCCCTTCTGCCGAGGTCACTTCAAAGTGCAGTGACGCAGAAATCGCGTCTACTACGGGCTGGAGAGCAGGATCCACCGTACCCCCGAGGAGATCGCCCCCCATCAAGGTAGACAAATCGATGACCTCGGTGCCCAACAGGGATCCCGCCACCTGCCCGAACACCGACAGAAGAGCCTCCTCCACCGGAGACACATCGGACAGGTCCGCTCCATACTCCAGGACGGCCAGATCGGTCATTTCCAGTCCGGGGGTGATCACCAGATCGGCGCTCACGTCCAGCCGAACCCGCGCGTCGATGGCGGCACGAATCCAGGTGTTCCAGGCTCCGGCACCGTCCCTCCACTCGATCCGCAGGGGCAGATTGGGGGCCCATACCTGAGCGAGAGGGGTCAGTCCGGTAGGCATCTCCGCCAGCATCGCCACTTCGTCTCCATCCAGAGCGATTCGGAAGGCGTCGGTGGCTGGCAGTTCCTCTCCTCCGGGTAGGGTGCCGAAGAGCAGGCTCAACACGCTGGCCTCGCTCCCCTCCACCACCTGCTCCATGGCAAGGGCTCCCGATGAGGACAGGAACGCATCCATCATCCTGTTGATGAACTTCTGATCCATGCCCAAGGCAAAGCCATAGGCCACCCCTCCGTCGGGAGTGTGCTCCCGGGGGAGGACGGGGACTTCGACGGGACTGGCGGTGGCCGGCCCTCCCAGCCCCAGGGAAATCACCCCATCAATGCCGTGGGAATCCACCGTCAGGGAGCAGATACGGGCCTCCCCGCTGATTCCTCCCAGATCGATGGGAAACACCACATCCGCCAGAGGCTCCTCCCCCAGACTGGCCAGGGTCTCGGCGACGGCATCGTAGGCAGCGTCTTGAACCTCCCCCTCGAATTCATCCACATACCCACCCATCACCCAATCCCAGAATCCGTCCAGGCTGATGTCCATGCCGGTGAGCTGGGTTGAGGAGCCCGAAGTGTCCATGTAGATGCCATCCCCCCTCACTTCCGGGGTGATGCCGGTGCTGATGCGGGCGGTCTCGAAGTGAAGGTTGGCATCGTCCTCCACTTCAAAGAGCCCCAACACATCCACGGCGATGTGAACGCCGATGTCCAGATCGCTGATGTCTATCACGGCATTGAGCTTGCCTGAGGAGGTGGCGTCCAGGGAAACCGCCAGTCCTCCCATGGACAAGCTGTTGATGTCGAGCCGCACCGTCCCATCGTTGACGATGGGATTCATGGCGGCAAAGAAGGAGGACCAGTCCATAGCCAGGAGTCCTGAACGGAGGGCGCTGGCCACGTCGGAGAACAGCACGTCGGTCAACCGAAATCCCAGGGCCTGCCCCCCTTCTGCGTCCATGGGGTCGACTCCGTGGAACACCGCCACCCTCTCTCTCGCCTTCTGACCATCGGCGGAGGTGGCCACCACGTCCGCTACCCGATAGGGGACCTCCTCCCAGGCCAGATGGTCGTCAAACTCTCCCCCCTGATAGAGGTGCTGGTCTTCTCCGTTGAGGGTGACCACCCGGTCAGTTCCTCCCTCCACCCTTCCTGAAACATGGACATCCGAACTTTCCAGGAAGATCCCCTCCGTGGGGGCCTCCACGGTCAAGAGAAGGGGGCCCCCCGAGCCACCATCGTCGGTCCCGGTGGGCGTGGTGTCATCATCTCCCGGTAGGGCCGCGTCATCGTCCCCCTCTCGGGGGGGCTCGTCGCCGTCGGTGAATCCTCCCGAACAGCCCGTGGCAAAGGCCAGGAGGATTCCACAGGGAAGAAGGGGACAAGAGGAGGTGAGAGGAGCCATTCCAAGTCCTTTCCCGAGGAATCATCCTTACCATGAGGAATTGCCCGTTGCCACGCCCCGATCCGGTGACTATCCTCGCCGCGCCTGACGGCGCCCCATGCCCTCGGCACACGGAATGCACATGGGACTCAAGGATTTTTTCTTCGGTGGCAACGCTGGCGACAAGGCAACTCGCCAGCGGGACAAGATGGGGCAGCGCCTGAATGGCAAGAATACCCTCCACGAAGATCGGGTGGGCGCCATTGAAGCGTTGACCCAGGACGGCTCCTCCGAGGCCGCCTGGTTGCTCATCAAGCGCTTCGACTGGAGCACCGAGAAACTGCACGAAGATCAGACCGAAAAGGAGTACGTCACTCAGGCCCTGGAGGAGAGACTGGGCCCGGTGGCGGCCACCACCATTCGCCGGTTCGTTCAGGAATCCCCCAACATCTCCCTGGCCGTGCAGAGTTGGTTTCGCATCTGCCCAGAGGAAGAGGTGGTGGCGGGTCTTTTGGAAACCCTGGCCTTTGAAGAGAAGAAGAACAGCTTCAACCCCGACAAGAAGACCCGGCTTCTGGATGCCCTGCGTGGGCACCCCCATCCCTCCCTGGTGGAGGCAATCACCCCCCTTCTTCACGATTTTGATGATCCGGTTCGCCACGCTGCTGTTGAGGTGCTGCTGGAGCAAGACGATCCGAGAATTCCCCAACTCCTCCTGAACGCCCTGCTCCGCCCCGAAGAGGAGAGTCAGCGCATCCGCAGCCGCATCCTCCATGGTTTTTCGGTCAAGGGATGGCCGGTGGGAGAGGCCAAGGCTCGGATCCTTCCCCTCCTGGACCGAGGTCAAGCGGTGGATGGTGATGGGCGAATTGTCACGGGAGGAGCCTCGTAGGCATCGGAAGGACGCCCCCGTGGGCGGCGGCGGAGGTTCCCCGCTTATCGCCGTGGCCTCTTTGTGGGCCAGCCCGTCCAGGAAATTTCGGTTCGAGCTCCCCACTGAAACCCTTCCCCGGCCACGCCCGCTTCGGCTCCCCACCAGATTTGGACTCCCCTTCCCAGGGAGGTTCCCAGCAGTCCCACCGCCCTGACTTCCCCTTCGTTGAGGGGGGAGGGAAGCCGCCCTTCGATCTCCGCCGCAAGATCCGGCCCGGCAGGGACTCTCCCCGAGGCCCCCAGGGAAAAACTCCAGACATCGTCCTGACCCGCTCGGGCCACCGGATCCCCCAGGATCCCGAAGGCGACCCGCCCATCCCATCGGACCCCCCGCGCCTTTCCGGAAACCCGAGCCTCCAGCCACAGGTCGGTTTCATCGGTGCCGAAGCCCTCCCGGTCGTCGGCATCGGGTAGCTTGACTGAAAACCCAAGGGATATCGAAGGGATGAGACCGTCTCTCTTCAATACCGCAAAGCGGGAGAGGAGGGAGACATCGCCGGAGCCAACCCCTCCTTGGCTGGAGTTGCGATCATCCACGCTGCCCTCCCGCCAGGCGACACCCAGGATCGCATAGTCCACCTCCACTCCCGCAACTCCCCCTAGATGGAGGGAGGCGGTCAGGCGGGGGATCCATCCCACATCCCGGGTGGCGTCCGCGAAGGGACGGAGATCTCCGCTCCGGAACCCAGTGCCCAAGGCAAGTTGGAGTCGATTTCCCGAGACGCTGGCGTCCCTGGACTGCAGGCTCGCCGGCCCCGGCAATTCTTCAGCCCGGGCGGAAGCCTGGCAGCCCATTCCTCCCATCAGGGCCAGGGAGGCAAGGAGGACAAGGGTGTGGGAGCGAATCTCGATCATGACAGGGGGGAGTTTGCGGGCCTTTCCTTGCAGGAGAGTCCTCCCCAGGGAGCCAGGGAGAGGGATGGGTAGCACGAATTGAAGGTGGCGGGGGACGGCCCTCCCTGAAGTGATCTTCAGAGAGCATTTCCACCGTTCCCGACGACCTCACCAGCCCGGGAGAATCTCCACCGTTGCCGGGATCCTTCCCCTGTGGTATCCGTTGCCCGCCTGCCCCTTCGGCCTGCCCGCCGTGGACGTGACGGCAGGCCGGAGACCTCATGCGCGAGACGGTTCGCCGCCTCTGGCTTCCCCTGGCCTCTCTCATCACCTTGGCCGTAGCTGGGTGCTCGGGGGCCAGCGACATCCCCATCGCCGATGCAGGGGCGGACACCACCGCCGCTCCAGGGGAGGAGGTGACCCTGGACGGCTCGGCCTCCCAGGATGACGGTACAGGGGGTGGAACCCTGAGCTATTTCTGGCGTTTTGACACGGTGCCTTCCGACTCGGCGGTGGAAAACTCCAGCTTCACCCAAAACGACTCCTCTGCCGCCGCGCAGACGGCCTTCACCCCTGATGTCCCTGGCCTCTATGGAGTCACCCTCCAGGTGGCGGAGAGCAGTGAGCTGTCCGACCTGGACTACGTGCTGGTCCAGGTGGGAACCGGAAATCACCCTCCACTGGCCAACGCCGGAGAGGATCAATACGCCTCCACCGGAGTTCCCATCTTCCTGGCGGGGGAAGGCATCGACGAGGATGTCTCTGACGTTCTTTCCTATCGATGGAAGTTTGAGCTGGTTCCCTCGGGGAGCGCCCTGACCGACCAGAACATCAACAACCAGGGCACTGCCACCGCAGCCATCGTGCCGGACGTGGTGGGCCTCTACGTCCTCACCCTGACCGTTTCCGATGGAGAAGCGGAGAGCGAGCCCGATTATGTGACGGTGATTGCCGAAGAGGGGAACGAGTTCCCCGTCGCCGACGCCGGTCAGAGCGCCCAGCTCACCCCCTGCTCTGGGACTTCCATCGCCTTGGACGGGCGGGCCAGCTACGACCCGGAAGGGCAGACCCTCTCCTTCCTCTGGGAGGTCATCGACTCCCCTTCGGGAGCCTCTCCTGCTTTGGACGACGCCACCTCGGCGACTCCCCTCTTTTCTTGGGATGCGGTGGGGTACTACACCCTACGGCTGTCGGTCAACGACGGCGAGGTGGATGGCGTCCCCGACTATCTGGTGCTTTCCACGGTGGCCACCTCCCCCAACGCCGCCCCGGTGGCCGACCCGGGTGCAGACATCGTGATCGACTCCAGCGCCTACTGCGTGGGCGCCAGTTGCTCTCCTTGCGGCGATCGGACTCTGACCTTGGATGGCTCCTCCAGCTATGACCCCGACCACGATCCCTTGGATTTCCAATGGGCGGTCATCACCGGCACCGGCACCACCCTGGAGGCCGACATCAACGATGTGGCCTCCCTGACCATTCCCGAACTGGCCACTTCGGTCGGGTCTACCACTACCGCCCTGTACGAAGTCCGGCTGACTGTGGGGGACTGCGAATCCTCCTCGTCGGACACTGTCACCATTACCTTCCACTGTACTGGAGATTGACGTGAACTCGTCCTCCTTGTTTCGCCTCCTCCTGCGGACGGCAGGTCCGGGCGCGGCCCTGGTGATCGCCTCAGGTTCCCTCGGCTGCTCGGATGAAGCCGGCTCCAACGCTCCTCCCCATGCCGATGCCGGGGGAGACCAGTACGGAGCCGTGGGAATCGAAGTCAGCCTGGACGGCTCGGGCAGCCAGGACACCGACGATGAAAACGCCACCCTGACCTATCGCTGGGCGGTAGAGAGGGCGCCTGCTGGCAGCAGCCTTTCGGGGGGAGCCCCTTTCCAGCCGAACGAATCCGAAGGCGCGGCGACCACCTCCTTTACCCCCGATGTGGAGGGTCTGTTCATCATCCGGCTGACCGTCAACGACGGCGATCTGGATGGCCCTTCCGACTTTGCCGTGGTGGAAGTGGACGCATCCGCCCTTCTCCCCATTGCTGTCGCCGGCACCGACCAGACGGCAACCGAAGGGGACGATGTTGTCTTCGACGGCTCCAAGAGCCAGGATCCCCTGGGGGGCAGTCTTACCTGGCTGTGGACTCTGGTCACCGTGCCTGAGCGCTCTTCCTTGCCCGCTGACGGCATCGAAGGGGCGGACACCGCTTCTCCCCAGTTCACCCCCGACGCTCCCGGGCAGTACCTGGCCTCCCTCACCGTCACCAACGCGGTGGGTACCAGCTTCCCCGACTTTGTCGCGGTCGAGGTGGCCAGCACCAATGCTCCCCCTACGGCGGACATCTCACCGGCCACCGATTTGTGGACCTGCTTTGACAGCGGAGTGACCGGCGCCGACAGCTCGGACCCCGATGCCGACCCCCTGACCTACGACTGGCGAGTCCTCCTCGCCCCCTACGGCAGCACCGTGGTGGAGCAGCCCTGGGACGACCCTACCGCCATGTCCCCCACCTTCTTCCCCGATGTGCCCGGCACCTACCTGGTGCAGTTGGTGGTGAACGACGGAGAGACGAACAGCGCCCCCGCTCAGTCCTTTCTGGAAGTGGTGCCCCGGCCTGACAACGAAATCCCCGTGGCCAACGCCGGGAGCGACAAGTTCTTTGATGACAGCGTAACCTGCACCGGGGGCTCCTGCCCCGACTGCGAAGACAAGGTGGTGGAGTTGGACGCCGCCGCCGAAGGATCCTACGACCCCGACGGGGATCCCCTCACCTACGAGTGGAAGGTGACTGAGGGAAACGCCACCGTCCTTGATCCCTACAGCCCTTCCACCTCGGTGACCTTGGACCAGGCCGATGCCCGAGAGGGGTATTCGGATTATTACGTCTACAAGGTGCAGTTGATCATGACCGATTGTCTGGGGGACACCAACGACACCACCGACCCCGACGCCACCGTCAGCTTCACCTACCAGTGCACCGGGACCTGACGAAATCACTGTCTGGCGTGTTGACACACTCCACCCCCCTCTCCATACTCCCCTCGCTTTTGCGAAAGTGGCGGAACTGGTAGACGCACTGCATTCAGGGTGCAGCGAGCAACCGCTCGTGGGGGTTCGAATCCCCCCTTTCGCACCAGAACATATCGAGACCCCGGGAAACCGGGGTTTCGTCGTTCTGGGGGAAAGAGGGGCTGGGGAAGGAGGGAAGAAGACGGACGGGAAGGAGTCTGGGGAAGGGGAGGCGCCGGGAACGAGCCTCAGCTCTTCTTCTTTTCTTCCACCTTTGGAGAAGCGACATAGCCAAGCTCGTTGACCGCCTTCACCAGGCTGTCCACCGTCACCTTGGAGTTGTCGTACACGATCACCGCCAGTCCAGTGGCATGATCGACCTTGGCCTCTCCCACGCCCAGGACCTTCATCAGGGCCACAGTAACCTTGGAGGAACAGTCCCCGCAGGACATTCCGGTGATGGAAAGGTTGGCGGTGGCCTTGTGATCAGCGGGAATGGCCACTGGAGCCACCGAAGGGGCCGCATTCGCCGTATGAGCCGCCTCTCCCTTGTGGCAGGTGCCCCCCTCGCAGGCCAAAGCCGGAGCGGAAACAGAAGCCATGGAGGCGGCGAGGGAAAGAGCAGCAAGGGAAGAGAATCGGATCATGGTCTTGAATTCCTTGGCTGGGGAAGGAGTTGGCCCCCTCCCGGGGTAAAGAGCGGTGGCAAGATGATATCGGAGCGGCCATCTGTCAAACGCCCCCATGGTATAACCACCCCCGCAAACTTCGCCACCTGGGAGTCCTTCATGCTCCGCTCTTTCTTGTCCCTCCGCATCCTCCTTTCCCTCCCCCTGCTGGTATTTCTCACCGGCTGCGATGAAGGAGACGATGACGATGACTGCGCCACCGAGGATGATTGCGGCGAGGACGACGATACCAGCGCTGACGACGACACCGCGGATGACGATGCCGTCGACGATGACACCGCCCCGGCGTGGACGGGTACGGTGACCGGCGAAGTGCGGGATCTGTTGGGTGCTCCCCTGGCCAATCTGCCGGTCACCCTCTGCCTGAAGGTCTGCCTGTTCACCAGCAGCGACGCCAACGGCGAGTTCCTGTTCGACAATGTCCCCCCTGGCACCCACAAGTTCGACGCGGTGGGCCCCTTTGTGGAAGACGGCTCCACTTCCTGGTCCAACGTGCTCATCCCGGTAGTGGTCGGAGAAAACGAGGCGGTTACCATCCCCGGCTCCATCTACGTTCCTGAGCTGGGGGCTCCCCAATCCGTTTCTGGAGTCGGGCCGGTGACCTTGGGTGGGGACCTGACTTTGGACGTGGACCCCGCCATTCTTGATTTTCCTTCCTATGTGGAATCCCCCTGGTTGGCGGGACTCCGCCTCGAACCCCATAACTGGCCTCCCTTTGGACTCTCGGAGGTGACCTTCCTGGGAGTGTGGGCCTTGGCGCCTTATGACACCGATCTCCCCGAAGAGGGTCCCTTCATTCCGGTCCACATTGAGGATGCCTTCGGACTCCCCCCTCTGGCCGAGGTGGAGTTCTGGGTCTTCAATTACGACGACGGCGGGATGGTCTCGGTGGCAACGGGGGCGGTCAGGGAAGACGGTTCGGGGGTAGATACCGGGCCCGGCGAGGGGCTCACCCGGATCACCTGGGTGGCGGTTTCAGCGCTGTGAGAAGAGAAGCCTGCTGAAATCCGGGGCAGAGGGAGGCAGGGAAGCCCGGCCTACTCCCCTGAGCTGCCTGAGGGAGGCTTGGGATCGGTGGAGTTCTGGTCCCCATCCCAATCGATGTTCACTTTCCGCTGCTCCTCTTTCTTCTTCTCCTCTTCCTTCTTCGTGGCCTCCTCTTCGGCCTTTTTCTGCTCCTCTACCTCCTGACCTCGGGTGTCATTCTCCAAGGGGTCATCGGCGTACTTATCTGCCTGGAAGACGGGGCGGCGGTCCGGCCCTTCTTTTTCGGCGGCGCTCTTGCCCTTCTTGGCGGGGTCGGCGGCGGTTGCACAAAGGGCAACGTCGGTTGAGTAGATGGCGAAGAGATCCCCCGACTGGCGCTTGATAAGGACCTGGGTGGTCCCGTCGGCGCTCTTCCACACGGGGTTGCTTCCTCCCTCCTGAGAAGCACCGAAGGTCCCCTGGAGCCCTCCCTGAATGGCCTTGAACACTGCATCGGAGTCAAAAGCGCGGAAGCGTACCCCCGCCAGGACTCCATCCTCCAGCATCAGATTGAACTGCCCCTTCTGGCCATGGAGAGAGCCCGCCAGCTCCAGCACGTCCTCCAGGTTTTCATGGAATCCCTTGGCCTTGGCCTCCACCTGGGCCCTCTCCTCACACCAACGAAGGTTCAGGGGCAGAGGAGAGGCCGGTGGGGGAGGTGATGCCGGCGCTGGGGCAGGCCCGGCCAGACCGACCGAAGAGAAGAGCATCAGGCTGGCAGAAGCAAAGAGAGAAAAGCGGAAACCCATGTGGACCTCGGACCAGTGGAAAACCCTGGCGACGACGGAGAGGAACGGAACACATACGCACCGGCAAGTCAACGTCCCTGCCCCACCTGAGGGCTTGACCTCACCGATTCCGAGGGCCAACCTGCCTGCGCTGTTGAGGTACGCATGAGACCCCCTGTGGATTCAATCGTTTCCTTCCCTGCCGACGATGGGGTGATCCTGGAAGGGAAGATGGTGCTCCCCGGGTCTCCCCGAGGCCTCCTGGTGTTCTGCCATCCCCACCCTCTTTATCAGGGAACCATGGAGAACAAGGTGGTCCACGGCCTGTACAAGGTGTTTCGGGACCTGGACTTTGCGGTGCTCCGCTTCAACTTCCGAGGGGCGGGGGCCTCACAGGGAGTGCATGGACACGGCGTTACCGAGCAGGGGGATGCCCGAGGTGCCCTGGCCTTCCTGCGGTCCCAGGTAGCAGGCGCTCTTCCGCCGACCTCCCCCCAGGTCATGGGAGGCTACTCCTTTGGCTCCTACGTCGGCCTTTCGGTGGGGACCTTGGATGGAGAAATCACCCACCTCATCGGTGTCGCTCCTCCCCTCCTTGGTCGGTTCCTGTACGATTTCAGCATGTTGCGTTCCGACGATCCCCGTCCCATCTACCTGGTCGTTGGCGAATCCGATGAATTCTGCCCGACAACCTCCTTTGAAACCCTGGCTTCTGCCTTGGGCCAACGGTGCCACGCCCGGGTGATTCCCGGCACCGACCACTTTTTTGCTCACACCGGGCATCTTCTCAGGCGCTGGATGGAGGACACTGCCCGAGTTGTGGCGATGGACTCCCCCGCCCTCCGCTGATTCCTTCTCCGAGGTTCCCATGGAAATCTCCCTGACCCCCGAAGCCTTCGTCTCCGAACTGGAGCAGGCCAACGCCCAGGTCCTCTCCCGTCTGGAGCCCACCGAAGCGTTGACGGCTGAGACGTCCGGCTCCCTTGATGTCAAAGCTCTTCTCCGCATTGCCCTGAAGAATGAACTGGAGGCCACCGATCTGGCCGCCCGGTGGATGACCACCACCACCGATGTGGAAGTGCGCCTGGCCTTTGCTCGTCAGGTGGGGGACGAATCCCGCCATTATCGCCTTCTCCAGGAGAGGCTGGCCTCCCTGGGGGTGGACACCCGGAGTTTTGACCCCCTGGCTGGCGCCGCTTACAGCCCCCTGACCCAGCACCTGATGGGGCTGACCGACATGGTGGAGAGGGTGGCCGCTGGACCCTTCACCCGAGAAGCCATTGCCGTGGTGAAGAATCGTCAGTTCATTGACCTTTGCCGTCACCAGGGGGACCTGGACACCGCCCGCCTCTACGAGGAGATCATCCAACCCGATGAGGGGTTCCACCAGCAGTTGGGCCGCCATCTCCTGCTGCGCCTCGCCACCACCCCCGAGACCCAGGAGAGAGCCACCCGGGCTGCGGTGCGGACTCTGGAGCTCGCCGAAGAACTGCAAACCCTCGCCTTCAAGAAGGCGGGGATCCACCACGCCCCGGGCTGTTGAGGATAACGTGGGAGGTCGATGGGTCAACGGTGCCGTCCGACTGCTGGCCGCCCTGTGGCTGGGAGGATTGCTTCATCAACTTCTGGTGGTGGGTCCCTCCCTGGCCGGACCGCGAAGCTCCCCTCCCCTCCTGGAGATTCGCATCGCCCTGGATGGACTGCGAACCGGCCCCCTGCTGGCCTCCCTCCTCCTGCTGGGAGTGGTGGCTCGCCTGGTTCTGGCTCGCGCCCGAAGGGGGATTCGGGTGGCCCTACCCCTGCTGGCCCTCCTCCTGCTGGGGGTGGCCGTTTCCGCTCCCCAGGGGTAGCGCCCTCCATTGAGCCGCCTGTCCGCTTTGTGGGATTAGCAGTGGAACGAGTTGTAATCTCTTTGGTTTCTGGCCTT
>CAYRTW010000037.1:0-31313 GCA_964426935.1 uncultured Rickettsiales bacterium | reverse complement strand
CCGCCCTCCGCGCCACCCAGGTCCTCCGCTTCGGGCCTCATGTCTTCTACGACCACGGCACTCCCGTGGTGATTTCCCTCCATCCCGACGCCGACCCCGTCTTCCTGCTGCTGACCGAGGGAGAGATGAGCTCCAGCCTGGTCCCCGTTGGATCCTCAGGATGGGATCCCTTCGATCTCCCCCGAAGGCCGACCGTGCGACTGGAGGAAATTTTGGGCCAACGGGTCTCGGGCGAGGGGGGTCGAACGACTGGGACCGGGGGAGAAATAGGGGATGGGTGTGGGTGTCGGTAATGGCATCCCACTCCCCCTACCCGCCAAAACTCACCCCCAACGCCCGCGCCTGGCTCACCATCTGCCCCAGGGGATCCACCCGCTTGGGCGCCCGCACCGCCTCCTCCAAGGGGACCCTGGCGATCTCCGTCCCTCGCAGGGCCACCATCACCCCCGTCTGCCCTTCCAGAAGAGCCTTGGCCCCCTCCACCCCCAGCCGGGTCCCCAGGATGCGGTCAAACGGGGTGGGGCTCCCTCCCCGTTGTACATGGCCGAGGATGGTCACTCGGGACTCGATCCCGGTGGTGGCCTCGATGGCGTCTCCTACCACTTTTCCAATGCCCCCCAGCCTCTTTTTCTCGAAGCCCCGCTCCACCGTCCGGTAGGCGATCTGTTCGCCCCCCACCTCCATCGCCCCCTCCGCCACCACCACGATGGAGAAGCGCCGGCCCCGACGCACCCGGTCCCGGACCTTCTCCATCACCTGGCCCAGTCGGAAGGGGATCTCGGGGATGAGGATGACGTCGGCTCCCCCCGCCAGCCCGGCGTGAAGGGCGATCCACCCGGCGTTCCGCCCCATCACCTCCAGCACCATCACCCGCTGGTGACTCTCCGCCGTGGTGTGGAGGCGATCCAGGGCCTCGGTGGCTACCTGAAGGGCGGTGTCGAAGCCGAAGGTCTGGTCGGTGGCGGCCAGATCGTTGTCGATGGTCTTGGGCACCCCCACGATGGGCAGGCCGTGGCCCATCAGCCTCAGCCCGATGGACTGGGTGCCGTCCCCTCCCACCACCAGGAGCCCGTCCAGCCTCAGCCGGCGCCAGGTGTCCACCACCCTCTGGGTCATGTCCCCCGTCACCGGCTCACCGTCGATTTCTCCAATAAAATCAAAGGGATTATCCCGATTGGAGGAACCCAGGATGGTGCCACCCCGGGGCAGGATTCCCGACACCGTGTCCAGCAGCAGAGGCATGGATCGCCCTTGGATGAGCCCCAGAAACCCGTCCCGAATTCCCACCACCTGGGCGGCTGGAGAGTGTCCGTGAGCCGTGCGGACTACCGCGCGGATGACCGCATTCAGGCCCGGGCAGTCGCCTCCCCCTGTCAGGATTCCCAGATTCATGGACCCTCCTTGTCAGGCTCGCTGGAGCCCATTTTCCCCGGAACCCCCTCTCCGCCGCCGCAGGAGCAATAAGGTATCCTTCCTCGGCAACCGCCGCGAGGTGTTCCGTGGACTACGACGTTCTCCGCTCCCTGGTGTCCCAGGCGATCCCCTTTCTGGGCAAGGTGGGTACTCGCATCGACCACATCGAGAGGGGATTCGCCCGGGTCTCCCTCCCCGAGGACCCTACCAATACCAACCACGTCGGCATCCTTCACGCCGGGGCCCTGTTCACCCTGGCGGAAACCGCAGGGGGAGTGACGGTCATGTCCCACGAGGAACTCCTGGGGCAGACCTTCCTCATCAAGAGCGCCGAGATTCGCTATCTCCGCCGAGCCTCCGGTGAGATCCACGCCGAGTGCCGTATCCCCGAGGCCGACATCGAAGCCGTCCTGAGCGCACTGAACACCGAGGGAAAAACCAGCCTGACCGCCCTGGTGACGGTGAAGGACGCCTCGGGAGAGGTGGTGGCCGAGTTCCGTCCCCTCTTTCACCTCCGGAAATCCCTCTGATGCGCCCTCTGTGGACCACGGTGGCCTTGGCTGCCCTCCTTCCCCTCTCGCCGGGGTGCCAGGAACAGGCGTCGGACGATGACTCGGCCCTCGGGGATGACGACGCCCCGGAGGCCTGCGACTCCCTGGGCCTCCCCAACGTATCCTTCCGCTTCGACATCGTGGTGGAGGGGGTCGCCTATGACGCCAGTTACTTCACCGAACTGCTGGCATATTACGGAATCGCCGCCTACGAGCTGGTCTACGACGGAGTGGTGGCCGACAAGTCAGAATCCGGCTCCGAATCCATCCTCCAGGTGGACCTTATTGACCCCTACTACGGCGAGGTGTGGGCCTCCATCTACAACTACTACAGCCTGCCCGACGGGGTGAACATCCCGGTGGCCCTGGGGGACGATGTGACCTGGAGGGCCATGGTCAACTACCGCAACGGGGTCTTGAAATTGGGAGCCCAGATGGCCGATCCCGACCAGTGTCTGCTGTTCTACGCCGAGCCCGGTCGCCGCCCGGGATTCACTGGAGCGGGCCTGGCCTATGACAACCTCAAGGACTCTCCCTCCCGCATCTTCACCTCGGTGGTGCCCGAGGATCACGACTGTCCCTTCTCCTTCCAGACCGACTGCGGCGAGCAGTACAACCTGGCCTTGGGGTTCCAGGTCACCGACGGAGAGGAGTTCGATCTGTTCCCTGGCGAGTCCCACACCACCGCGTTCACCGAGTCCTTCAAGGGAGGCGCCACCTGCCAGGGAGACTACGAAGTGACCAACGTGGTCAGCTACGACTGGCGCAACGTGGACCCGGAATGCCCCGATCCCGATGGGGTGTACGAGAGGGCGTTCTCGTTCTACGTGGTGAGGAAGTAGGAGGAGGTTGGATTGCCGAGGACACGAGGGGGACGCGAATCTCCCTTCCCGGATTCTTTCGGCTTTCTTGAGATCCGAGGAAAATCAGGGGCGCTCAAGGGGACATGGCTTTGCATCTGCGGCGGCGGTCTTTTATAAAGATTCCGTGCCAGACGGAGTTTCATGATTCTGCCCAGCCTTGGCATCGCCCTTGCTCCACCTCCCCGCAGGAGGTCTCATGATTCAAGCTGCACCTGTTCCCCAACCCTTCCCCTTCCTTCGCTCCGCCCTGTTGATCATCACTGGAACCTGCGGCCTGCTCCTTCAGGGATGTCTGGTCCTGGCTCCACCCCCCGTCACCTCAGGAATGGTAGATGTGGACCTTGTGGAAGCGGGGCACGGCTCCTTCCAGGCTCAAGGTGGGGCAGGAATCCACAGCTCCAAGCCCCTGGATCGGGACAGCGGCGACGAGGACATCTGGCCTGACACCTTTGTCGCCGGCGGCGCCATCCATGCCCGCCTGGCCTTGGCCTCCGATCTGGATCTGGTGGGGGACTGGCAGGGGGGAGGCGGCATTCCCAACAACCTGTCGGAGGGCGAAAGCGGTTACGGCATGATGGGAGGACGGGTAGGAATCCGCCATCACCTGTATCCGGGAGTCTTCACTCTGGGCGGCGGTGTGTCGGCCACCGGCTGGCTCCTGCCTGGCAGTTCAGAAGCTCAGGAAGACGATGGCAACATGCCTGAGTGGATTCAGGCGGACCTGGAGGTGGTGGTGGGCGAGCGTACCCCCCGGCTGTGGCGCTCCCTGTCCCTGCGGATCGGGCCGAATTTCTCCACCGACCCCACCTATCAGCCAGGAGTGGGTTTTCTCCTGGAGGGGAGCTTTGGCTTTCCCCTCAACGAAGAGCAGGCGGTGACCGTCTCCGCCCTGGGGGGAGCCACCTTGCAAGAGAGCCTGGAGGAGGGGCAGGAGACTCTACACTCCATCTACGGCGGCGGGACGGTGGGGTGGATGGGGAGATTCTGAGGACGGGGGAGGGCCGGGGGGGAGGCCCGAGTTGAAAGCCCGGTCGATGCGGTTCATCCTCACCCCATGGCGACTGCGAAGGACCCCCCTCCCATCGAGGATGGCCTCCCCCCTGCTTCGGTGGAGGAGGATGAAGTGGCCGACCCGGGAGCTCCGGTGGCCAGCGAGGGTCGATATCGGTTCCTCCAGAGGCTCGGGGTAGGAGGCCTGGGAGAGGTGTGGAGGGCGACCGACTCCCGGTTGGGTCGGGAGGTGGCCCTCAAGCTGGTGCGGAGAGACAAGACCGAGGACGACCGGGTCACTCGCTCCATCCTCCACGAAGCCCAGGTTCTTGCTGGCCTTTCCCACCCCGCCATCATCCCCATCCATGATCTGGGACACACCGAGGACGGGCGATTCTTCTACGCCATGAAGGAAGTGGAGGGGCGCAACCTGGCGGAAATCCTGGGAGCCCTTCACCGGGACGATGCCGGCGCCCGGGAGGCCTTCACCCTGCCTCGCCTCCTCCAGATCTTCCAGAAGGTGGTGGAGGCCATCGCCTTCGTTCACTCCCGAGGGGTGATTCACCGGGACCTCAAGCCCCTGAACATCATGGTGGGGCCTTACGGGGAGGTGCAGCTCATCGACTGGGGGCTGGCACGGCGGCGGCGGCAGGTGGAAGTCGCCCCCTTGGATGGGAACGACGGGCAGGTCACCCGGGAATCCATCACCGAAATTCATTCCATGGACCAGGGAATGGTGCAGGGAACTCCCGCCTACATCGCTCCCGAGCAGGTGCAGGGCAAGCTCTTTGAGGTCGATGAACGCAGCGATGTCTATGGTCTGGGAGCCGTCCTGTACGAGATTCTTTGCTACCGCGCCCCCTTTGTGATGTCCCCTCAGGAGTCCATGGTGGAGTTCCTGAGAAGGGTGGTCCGTACCGAGCCTGAACCTCCCTCCCAGGTCGCTCCTGCGGACGCCGACGTTCCCCCTGAACTGGAGCGCCTGGCCAGGACCTGCATGGCCAAGAAGAAGGAGCAGCGCCTCAACTCCGCCGTCGAGGTGGGGGAGGCCCTCCTTGATTTCATCGAGGGAAGAGAGCCCGAAGAAGCGAAACATCAGGCGGCGGCACATTTCCTGACCCTGGCCCAGGAGCAGGTGGCCACCTACCGAATCCTCAAGGAGAGAACCGAAGCGGAAGGGGAATCCCTGGCGAGCCACATCCGGGAGATCCATTCCGCCTCTCCCCTGGAGGAAAAGAGGGCCTTGTGGGAGAGGGAGGCTTGGATTTCCTCCCAGACTCGCAAGGCCTGGGCAGCGTTTTCGGCGGCGACCGGCCATTTTGAGGAGGCATTGGCCCAACAACCCACTCTCACTGCCGCCCGGGCCGGGTTGGCGGAGCTGTATTGGGATCGGTTTCGAGAGGCCCAGGCGGCGGGAGGGGGCAGGGAAATGGCCTGGTACGAGTCCCTGCTGCTGAGATACGACGACGGGAGGTTCGCCGCCAAATTGCAGGGGGAAGCCCGCCTGTCGGTGGAGACCGCCCCCCGAGGGGTGGAGGTGCTCCTACAGACCTTCAGGGAGATGGACGGGAGGCTCCTGCCCTCGGCTCCCCGGGCCCTGGGCAGAACCCCCCTCCTCAACATTCGCCTGGATCCAGGCCGTCACCAATTGGTGTTACGAGCATCCGGATATCGGGAGCTGCGCCATCCCCTTCAGGCCCGGTCGGGGGAAACCCTGAGGGTGGACGCCCAACTCTATACCCAGACCCAGGTTCCCATGGATTTCGCTCTCATCCCCAGGGGTCCCTTTCCCTGGGGCGGGGATCGGGAGGCCCCCGGAAGCGGTCCCCTTCGCATCGTCACCCTGCCGGACTTCGCCATTTCCCTTCACCCGGTCTCCTTCTCCGAGTACCTGACGTTCCTGCAATCCCTGGCGGTGGGCAACGAAGCGGTGGCGCGACGACGCCTTCCCCGGTGCCCGTTTCTGTCCCGATCCCACTGGAAGCTGCAGCAGGACGGCGCGTTTGTCCTGGTCACCGATGACGGCAAGTCCACCGTGGCGGGGGTCCCCACCTGGCCGGTGTTCGGCATTTCATGGGAGGATGGGGTGGCCTATTGCCGGTGGAAGAGCCAGAGGGACGACCGCCCCTACCGCCTCTGCTCCGACGCCGAGTGGGAAAAGGCCGCCCGCAGTCCCCTGGGTATCCATTGGCCCTGGGGGGATCGCTTCGACCTCACCTACTGTCGCATGGCTCGGTCGGGAGCGGGGGGCTCCCAGCCAGGGCCGGGACCGGGACCCCTCCTGGACACATCTCTCTACGGTGTGATCGACATGGCCGGGGGAGTTCGGGAGTGGTGCGGTGATTTTTTCAATGAAAACGGTGGATTGCGCGTGGTTCGGGGAGGCTCGTGGATGAGCGAGGAGGCGGAGACCCGGGCCTGTTCCCGAAGGGGCCTGCCCGAGGGAATGGCCTTTGATGACGTGGGATTCCGAATGGCCTTTTCTCTCTGACGGTCGATTCCCGTCCCCCTCCCTTTGAGGTAGGGTCCCCTTGCTGCCACGCCCTGGGAGGTTGACGTGTCCCTTTCTCTTCTCCGCCAAGCCCTTGCTACCCTTCTCCTGTTGAGCGCCCTCTTTGGGATGCCTGGGGAGGGGCGTGCGGCAACGGGAAGCCCCACTTTCGTCACCACCGAGGCCGATGACTACACCCTCGGGCAGCAGTATGTGGAGATGATGCGGGCCCGGGCGCCTTTGGCCAAGGATCCGCAAGTGGTGGAGACCGTGCTGCGTCTGGCCCGGGAGGTGGTGGCGGCCTCGGATCGCCCTGATCTCGTCTATGACGTACTGGTTTTGGAGAGGGCCGATCCCAACGCCATGGCCCTGCCGGGGGGATTCATGGTGATTCACACCGGAATCCTCAAGGTGATGACTGAGGATGAGGTGCGCTTCGTGCTGGGGCATGAGCTGGCCCATGTGCAGCTTCGCCACTTTGCCACCACCCACAACATGGAAAGGGCCATGCAGGAGCTTCGACTGGGAGCCCCTGCTGCGGGGAACGGAACGGGAGCGGGTGGAGACCCCGAGCCCCAGTGGCAACGCTCCATGGCCCTTCAACGCAGCCACTCCCGACAGTTGGAATACGAGGCGGATCTGTACGGAATGCTCTACGCAGTGAGGGCGGGAGGGGCTCTTGCTTCCGGGCCCTCCGCCATGGGCAAGCTGCGGGATCTGGTGGGGGAGATTCCCCCCGAATTGGCCAGGAACCTCAATCACCCCAGCTTTGCCGACCGCATTGCCCAGATGGAGAAGGGGGGAGTGGTCTTGAGGGAGCACTGGCGCCAGTTCGGAGAGGGGGTTTCCCTGGCCAGGGCGGGCCGATGCGACAACGCGGTGGCCTCGTTCTCCCGCTTTCTCAAGGCCTTTCCCCTCTCCGCGTCTGCCTGGACCAACCTGGGCCTGTGTCACCTGGACCTGGCCGTTCGCTCCGCCCCTCGCACCGATCTTCGGGAGGAGTTGTACGACGATCTGCCCTACTACGACGAGCCGGATGTGGTGGTGAGATCCATGGACCCCAGCCACACCGGCAGTGCCGAGAGGGCCCTTCATGAAGCCCTGCTCCGGGATCCCAACCGGGGGACGGCGGCTCTGGCCCTGGCCTGTCTGTATCGCCGTGCCGGTCGGCTGGCGGAAGCCAAATCAGCGATAGAGGCCGCCCTGAAGCTGCTGCCCAAGCACCCCGGCGCCCAGGGGAGCCTGGGAAACCTCCTGGCGGTGGAGGGAAATTGGAAAGATGCCTTGGCGGCGTTCAAAAAGGCCGATTCTTTGGCGGAGACGACGCTGCCGTGGATCGCCCGCAACCGGGCCATTCTTTTTGAGCTTCGCGGCGACAAGAGCAAGGCCATCGCCCAATGGAAAGAGGTGTTGAAGCATGAGGAGCATCGCCCCAGCGCCGAACGGCATCTGGCCTCCTTGGGGGTGGAGCCCAAGGCCGACGCCTCTCCCACGCCGGCCTCTGCCCCGGGGGAGGGCGAAGTGGTGTCCTTGGAAGGCCCTTCGGGGGTGACCGAGACCACTCTTTGCGGCGTTTCCCTGGGGCAGACGGGGGAAGAGATCCAGAAGATTTTAGGTAAACCAACGGAAATCATGGAGATTTCAGGAGCGGGGGCGGTGTTGTGGATGTATTCCCCCCTGCCCCTCCAGGCTCTCCTGGTGGATGGCCGGGTTCTCACCCTCTCCACGTCCTCTCCAGGAAGGGGGGGCACCGGACAAGGACTTCGCCTGGGGGAGAGCGAAGCCAGAGCCAAGGAGGTGTACGGGCCTCCCACCGGAGCAGGGAGCGACTGGGGAGGAGGCCTGACCCACCTGCGCTGGGATTCCTTGGGTCTGGGGGTGCTGCTGCAATCTCTTTCTCCGGAGAGCCCCCCTCGAATCATCCAGATGGAGTTAGTGGAGGAGGAGTAGGAGCAGGGGAAGAGTCACCCAAGTGTCACCGAGGCCGACTCCTTCTGTCTTCCTTTGTCCATTTTTTCAACAATAAGGAGGAACCCATCCATGCACGTCATATTGGATCGTCAACACATTGGAAAGCCGTCTCCTCACCACCTGGATCGGGGCGTCGAATTCGACCGGGATGGGGACGGGGTCAACGATTCCCAGGAAGCCAACGTCACCCCCCTGTACATCGACGCCGCCCGCCAGATGCTGGAGGCAAAGGGACACTCGGTGACCGTCCTCCAAGAGGGTTCCTACCCGGAGCGTCATCAAATGGCCGTGGAATTGGCCAAATCCCTTCCCCTGCCCCAACGCCCCGCCGCCTACGTCGCTTGTCACCTGAACTCGGGAGTCGGGGGCACCTACGGCCTGGTGGTGCATGACTACCGGAGCCAGGCGGGGAGGAGCATGGCCACCCGGGTACAGAAGAGCCTGAGGGACGCCTTCACCCCCAGTGAGATCAAAAGCGTAAAAATGGACTTCGGATGTCCCGAGTCTCCCTCCCAGCCGGCGCGGTGGCTCAACTGCTACAACACCATTCGCGGCATCTATGCGGGCCCCGCCCATGTGGCGGGCATCTGCTTCGAGCCGGTCTTTGTACAGGCCCATCGACCGCTGCTGGACGACTTTGGACTGCGACGAATCGGGCATGCCCTGGCTCAGGGGCTCATGGAATGGGGAACTTCCACCTCCACCAAGATGGGCGTGGACGGGTTCGGGAAGGAACCCATGTTTGATGATGGCGAGTTGATCAATCCCCTCCAGGTGAGGGACCCCCGGTGGGATCCCAGGGAGGGGGACATCGTGATGCCGGGGCCAGAAAGGCAGGGGCGACGGGTCCTGGCCACCCTGGACGGTCAGGTGTTCTACGAGTCCTGGCCCTTCCCATCTCCTGAGCAGGTGGAAGGATTGGAAGAATGGCGAATGGCCTGCCAGGGGGGAGTCATTGTGGATGGAACGGCCTGGACACCCGTGGCCGGTCAGAATTGAGGCAGGTTCTTCCACCTTGGATCAGCCAACGGCCCTGTACACCGCCTTCACCTTCAACGAGGACGGCAGCTCAGCGGTTTCGTGGGGTTGAGGGGAAGTTCCCCCCTCACCGCACCACCACCACCGGCACCTGCGCCCCCCGAATCACCCGATCCGCCACCGAACCCAACAGCACCCGGGTCATTCCGCTACGGCCATGGGTGCCCATGACGATGCCGTCGCAGCCAGACGCCTTGACCTCTTCCAGGATCTCGTCGGGAGGAAAGCCCTCCCGCATTCGCAGGGCGCGAGGGATCGCCTCGGGAATGGCCTCCTTGGCCAGGGCGTTCAGGGCCTGCTCCTGTTTCTCCGCCATGCGCTGGTACATGTCGATGAGGAGGGCGGGGACCTGGCTGGCTCCACCGGGGGCGAAGTCGGGGGGGTAGAGGTCGGGAACGGGGCCGACGTGAAGGAGGGTGATGCGTCCCGACAGCCCAGCGGCCAGGTCCACGGCGGCATCCAGGGCCTTGCGGGAAGTATCGGAAAAGTCGACAGGGACCAGAAGATGACGAAACATGGGAGAGCCTCCAGGGTCCCGTTATCCTATCGCATGGAGCGTGCCATGAGGAACCGAAGGAGGCCGGCTTTCCATCAAACCATGGATTCTACTGGAAAATCCTGCTGAGTTCCGACGGGAGGGCCTCCCCGGAGTCCAAGGGGAGTACACCCTTCAACGGAAGGTGTGTGGAATCACACAGAAGGCCAGGTGCCCCACTCCCGACCCTCCCTTCCTCCTCCCCAGTCAGCCTCTGTGGACTCTGAGTTCGCCATTCCCTCCGTTGCCTCTGCTTCTCCGTTCCTCCGTTTCAAAAAGGCAGACAGGGTATCGCTCCTCTCCTCACGGCGCGTCAAAATCGATGGCGGTGCTCTCCACATGGTCCGAATCCTGATCGAATTCACCGGTCACAAAGTCGTGATCCACGAAGGCGTCGGCAAATTGGAGGAGGATCACATCGGCGTTGAAGGTGGCGGAGCCGTTGGTCTTGTAGGCCCCCACACTCATGCCTTCCTGCCAGGACTTGAAGAACAGATCCAGGTCATAGGTCATGGTGCCCGAGGAGGCCTCATAGTCCAAATCGGTCAACTGGGTGGCCAGAGCGAACAGATGCAGCCCCGAGCAGCCCAGGTCCCAGGCGGCGTTCCACCAATCCACTCCATCGTTGTCCAGGTCGAACTGAATCCGCTGGAATCCCAAGGCGGCGTCTCCATAGGCGCTTCCTCCCGTCCCCACCACTTCGTTGGTTTCGGTCTCGTCAGAATGGAAGATCTCGTCGGTGGTATCCCAGGTGTAGCTGTTGCCCACCGAATCGCTGGAGAAGCGGAACTGGCCATTGTTTCCCGCCACCAGCACGAACCACACCTTCATCTCGTACTCCGCCACGTTGTCGGTGGAACACTCGATGGAGTCGCAGTCCATGTTGATGGCGGTCTGAAGGGTGAAGTTCATGGTCCTGGCCGCAGAATCGTAGGTGACCGAGGAGAGGTCAATCTCAAAGGACTCCACTTTGTCGGGATTGCCGTCGGTCACCCGCAGGTCAAAGCCATTGATCACCACCGTGTACTTGTTCTTGCTCCGCATATCCAAAGGGGCGGACACGCTGACCGTTGTGGTCACATCGATATCTCCCCCCTCCGAGCCCGACAGGGTGATGGTGCGGTTGCCGGGCTGGAAGGCGGCGCTTTCGGTGTTGATGTGGGTGAAGCGGGAGGTGAAGTGGGCCACATCGTCAGCGGTGCCGGTGGCGGCGGTGTGGTTGGTGTCGGCGTCGCACCCGGTGGAGATGCAGGAGTCGATGGTGACAAAGTCTCCCAACCGGTCGATGCGGTGATTCTTGTCCTCCCAGAAGTGGTGGAAACCGCGCCAGACGGTGATGGAATCCGCCGCTGCCAGGGCAGGACCGGCAGCAAGGGGGCTCCCGACGACCAGGGTCAGGGCCAGGGCGAGGAGGGAACGGGGATGCTTGGACATGAGAAAGACCTCCTGCCGGCGTCGTGCCGGCGTGCCCTATCTGGCAGGAAGGCCCTGGCCCTCGATTCCTGAAGAGCGGTGGGGGAGGGTGGGATCGGCCAGACTCCGATGCTTCACCCCTGAAGTCATGATATTCTACCGGCATCAAGGCCTGTTGGCCCGCCACCCCCCGCATCGGCGGATTCCGGAGACTGTCATGACCCGATCCCCCTACCTCCTTGGACTGTGCGCCCTTTCTCTCCTGACCTTCCTGGGCTGTGAGGCCAGCACCACGGATGACGATTCTGCCACCGACGACGACACCACCACTGACGATGACGCCACCGCTGACGACGACGCCACCGCTGACGATGACACCACCGCTGACGATGACACCACTCCCCCCGACGACACCGCCCTGGCGAACCAGCTCTGGACCGACATCCAAGGATACGAGAGTTGGTCCCTTCTCCCCGGCTGGACCAACACCCCCATGGAGAGTGGCTCCCATGACGGCACCTTTGTGGTGGCGTTCATGAACGAGATGATGGGAAGTTGGGACTGGACGGGAACGGCTCCCGAGGGCTCCATCTCAGTGAAGGAGGGCTACGACGACTCCCTCGGCACCAACCTCGTCGCTTACACGGTCATGTGGAAGAAAGCCGGCTACGATGCCGCCCACTCCGATTGGTTCTGGGCGATGTACGACGGAGCCGGGGCGGTGCAGGCGGCTGGCCAGCTGGAAGGATGCCTGGATTGCCATGAGTACGCTTCCACCGACTGGGTGTTTGGCGATCTGCCCGAGCCGTGAGATGAACGGATCCCCCTGAACCTCTCCAGCCTCCCCCCCCCTCTCTGCACCCTTCCCCCTTTCTGACCTCTCCCCACCCATCCTGAAGGCCCTATGGCTCAGGAACGAACTCCCCCGTCAATCCCAGGGAATCGACCGCCGTGAACACCACGTCCAGGGCCACGTTGCATCCGACTCCGTCGGGCAGCCGCTCGACAAACTCCTGGTACTGGAAGGCGTCGGCATCCAGGTCGTAGTGCAGTTGCACGGTGGCCAAAGGGTCATTGAAACCCGATCCTGCCGGGTAGAAAGCGGCCTCGGCGGAGAGGATGTCGGAGGGGCCGTCGTCGTCATCGATGTAGGCGTAGGCCACAAAGATCGTCGACTGCTCCACCGACTCACAGAAGTAGCCCCCGTCTACCACCTGGGGAGGGGAAAGATCGGGTGGAGGCTCGTAGAAGGTCCCCGCCTGATCCTGGCCTCCCGCCAGATCGGTCACCGTCACTTCGATTTCGTATGACTGGAGGGGATCCATCTCGGGCAGATCCCCTACCGGAGTGGAGAAGTGGTAGGTATTGTCCCCACCGCCGGTCAGATCCAAGACCGCCCGGGACAGCACCAATCGACCGTTGGCGTCCCGCACGTCGGTCTCCACGGTGAGGAACTCCAGATCGTCGTCGTCCTCCACCTTCAGATCCAAGGCCCACCTCAACTCGGGGTCCTGGCTCAGGGAGAAGGAGAGAGCGGTGATGGTCGGAGCCTCGTTCACCCATTGCAGACGCCCGCAGCCTGAAGAGAGAGGAGCGAGGGATACCGTGGAAAGAGCCAGGATGGAGGCGAGACCAGAGCGGGAGAGGGAGGTCATGGAGGGCTCCTCGGCTTCCCGGTGGGGAAGGCGGAAAGGGGGAATCGAAAGTGGCACCGGGTGGTCTACGGGTGAGCTTCCCGAGGGTTGCACCGGGAGGAAGAGAATCTTTCGCCGGGGGGCGAGACTGGGATGGCTCCTCCTGGCCTTCATCTCCTTTTCTGCCCCGGTTTTCTCCCAGACCCCGCCCAATGACTCCGTTCCCCCAGATCCCCTTTCATCCGTCAGGGACGTCTCCGATCCCCTTCCCCTGGCCCAGCGGTACCTGAACATGCGGGCCTCCTCCTCTCCCCAATGGAGCGCGTCGGGGCAGGTGATCTATTTCCTGACTCGAACCACCGGCACCTTGCAGGTGTGGGCGGTGAATCGGGAGGGTGGGGATGCCCGCCAGATCACGTTCTTCGATGACAACGTGTCGGGATTCGCCACCTCACCGGTCAGGGACGAGATGGTGGTGTCCCTGGCCCGGGGCGGAGACGAGAAGACCCAGCTCTATCTGGTTTCTGGAGACGGCATGGGGATCCGACCCCTGGCCACGGGCGTTGGGGTGATCCACCGCTTTGGGGACTGGTCCGACGATGGACTGAGGATCTCCTTTTCCAGCAACGCTCGGGACCCCTCTTCCTTCGACGTGAAGGTGCTGGATCTGGGGGATCTGCGGGTGCGGACCCTGGTGGAAGAGGGGGGAGACTGGCAGGCAGGGGAGTTCTCCCCCGACGGAAGCCGGCTGCTGGTCACCCTCACTCGCACCCCCTCGCGCCAGGAGCTTTTCGCGGTGCAGATCTCCACCCTGGAGAGGTGGAAGCTCTCCCCTCGCAAAGGAGAGGCGAAGTGGAAGGCGGCGTCTTGGACGAACTCCCTTGGTGTGGTGGCCTTTTCCGATGATCGTCGAGAGTTCCTTTCCCTCCACCGTATCGACCGGGACGCCAAGGGGAAGGTGAAATGGAAGGTAGTGGAGAGTCCCCCAGGAGACGGAGAGGAGATGAGCCTTTCCCCCGACCGAAACCTGCTCGCCACGGTGTGGAATCGGGAGGGGTGG
Organism: uncultured Rickettsiales bacterium; assembly: GCA_964426935.1. GTDB lineage: Bacteria > Myxococcota_A > UBA796 > UBA9615 > JAKLKC01 > CAYRTW01. The sequence continues at coordinate 17,354 of CAYRTW010000037.1, read as the reverse complement.
TCTCATCTGGGGCTGCGGGACCTGCGAGGGGGCCCTCCTCCCTCCCTTCCCAGTCTTCCCGAGGGGGTATACAGCGGTCTGGCTTTTTCACCAGACGGACGATGGTTGGCCTTGTCCATCTCCTCTCCGGTGCTCCCCACCGACGTGTGGCTGGTGGATTCCCTGGGAGGCACCGCGCAGCAGCTCATTTGCTCCTCCCGAGCGGGAATCCCGGAAAGCTCCCTGGTCTCCGCCCGAAGCGTCACCTACCCCAGTTTTGACGGTCGAATCATTCACGGCCTCCTCTACGAACCGAAGGGGAAGACCGGACCCCACCCCACCGTCGTCAGGGTGCATGGCGGCCCAGAGGGGCAGTCCCGACCGGGGTTCGACGTGGTTTCCCAGATGATGAGCCGAGGAGGCTATGCGGTGTTCCTGCCCGACGTTCGGGGGAGTACCGGATATGGAAAGTCGTTTACCCATCTGGATGATCTGGGCAAGAGAGAGGACTCGGTGAGGGATCTGGTGGCGGGGGCGGAGTGGTTGGTAAAGGAGGGGGTCGCCGAGCCGGCGCGCATCGCCGTGGAGGGGAGCAGCTATGGCGGTTACATGGTCCTGGCAGCGTTGACCCTTCATCCTCGTACCTTCGCCTGCGGCATCGACGTGGTGGGGATTGCCAACTTCACCACCTTCCTGGCCAACACCGGCCCCTGGAGGCGGGCGCTGCGGGCGGCGGAGTATGGAGATCCCGTCAAGGACGCTTCCCTTTTGGAGAGGATCTCTCCCATCCATCGCATCGAGGCCATCGCCGTACCCCTGATGGTGGTGCAGGGGGCCAACGACCCCCGGGTGCCCCTGGCCGAGGCGGAGCAGGTGGTGGCGGCCCTGCGAGCCCGAGGGGGAAGGGTGGTCTATCTCCGCTTTGACGACGAAGGGCATGGGGTGGCCAGGCTGAGCAACCGGGTCCGCCTCTATCCAAGGATGATGGAATTTCTCGACGCGACCCTGGGAGCCAAGACCGCCGTCTCCCCGTGAGGATTTCGATGGGACGCCAAGGCCCCATTTTTGGTGATGAATAGGGCCTCCGCACTCCACCCTCCTTCCACATTCTCCCAACCGGCAGCACCCCCTTCCTTCGCGTACCGGGGTTCCGGTAAGCTCCCTTGAGCTGGGTAAAGGGATCTGCGTCTTGGCACTCCCCTTGCGAACTGACTCCCCGGAGGACCGCGTTCACCCAGGTCAGTCACCCGGCTCGGATACCGATGGTGGGCCGCGCCCCCTCCACGATGGAGTCATTCGCATGAACCGAACTTCCCTCCTCCTTTTTTCGATAGGGATGGCCCTGACGCTGCCCGGGTCGCCGGTCGCCTCCGCCGCCGAGCCCATTGAGCTGAAGCCCATGGGATTCTTCGCCGAAGTGTACGGCGGTGGTCATTTTTTCCTGGAGTCCACCGAAGACTTCGAGCACAGCGGAGTCATCGGCGGCAAGGTGGGGGTCAAGTTTGCTCCCCACTTCGGCCTGGAGTTCGGCCTGGGATATGTGCAGACCGCCACCCTCTGGAGACCGGAGGGGGTGGAGTATGGCCGCCGGGTGGATCTCATCAACCCCCGCTTGGACTTTGTGGTGTGGATGGGAAAGGGCCCGGTGGTGCCTTACCTGGAGGTGGGGGCTGGGGTGAAGCACTTCACCATCGCCCACTGCACCCAGGAGACCCTGTATCAGACCAAGAACCCGGACACCGACTTCGAGTTCGACCTGGGCCTGGGGGTGAGGTTCCTGGTGGCGGACTGGATCGGCTTCGACCTGGGTGCCCATTACTTTCTGAGCCTGGCCCCGGGGGAGACCCTTGGCTCCGCCGATGGAGGCCTGGTGGACGACCGCTTTGACAACATCGAGTTGACCGGGGGCCTGTTTGTGCTCCTGGGGGGAGGCCCATCCGACCGGGATGGGGATGGAATTCTCGACAAGAACGACGCCTGCCCCGACAACCCCGAGGATCGGGACCAGTTTGACGACGAGGACGGCTGCCCCGACCCCGACAACGATCAGGATGGCATCCTGGACGGCGCCGACTCCTGCCCCCTGGTGGCCGAGGACAGGGACGGATTCCAGGATCAGGACGGCTGCCCCGACCCCGACAACGACCAGGACGGCATTCTCGACATCAACGACAAATGCCCCAACGAGCCCGAGGACAAGGACAATTTCCAGGACCAGGATGGCTGCCCCGACCCCGACAATGACCAGGACGGGATCGTCGATGCGGAGGATCGGTGTGTGATGGAGCCCGAGACCCGCAATGGCTTTGAGGACCGGGATGGGTGCCCCGACGAGATGCCCAAGATCATGGAGAAATTCTCGGGGATCATCCAAGGGATCTTCTTTGAGCTGAACAGCGACGTGATCCGCACCGGCTCCTATCCCATCCTGGACGAGGCGGCGGCCACCCTGGTCAAGTTCCCCTCCATCCGCCTGGAGATCCAGGGCCACGCTTCGTCGGACGGAGATGACGCCAAGAACCTGGACCTCTCCCAGCGCCGGGCGAATTCGGTCATGAACTACCTGATCGGCAAGGGCGTGGAGGCGGTGCGGCTTCAGGCGGTGGGCTTCGGAGAGACCCGCCCTGCCTATCCCGACACCCCCGAGGAGAGGCCCAAGAACCGCCGGGTGGAGTTCCGGATCCTCACCCAGTAGGGAGCCCCTGTCCCCTTCCGCCTACCCTGATTCTTCAGGAGACTGACCATGAAGTCCCTTCCCCTCCTTCCCCTCTTCTTGCTGGCCCTCGGCTTTGCCGGTTCAGGCTGTCACCCCTACTCGGAGTGCGATGAGCTGGGCGTCACCGTGGACGACGACACCACCTTGCCCGACGACGACACCACGCCCTCCCCCTCCGACCTGGATGGGGATGGCTTCGCCGTGGAGGACGGGGACTGCGACGACACCGATTCCGGCATCTACCCGGGAGCCCCAGAGCTGTGCGACGAGGAGGACAACGACTGCGACACCGAGATCGATGAGGACCCCGCCAACGGGTTCTCCTTTTATGAGGACGGCGACGGGGACAAATATGGAGATGCGGGATCGATGATGTTTGCTTGTGACACTCCCCCGGGATACGTCAACGACGATACCGATTGCAACGACGAAGACGAGGACATTCACCCCGGCGCCGAGGAGCACTGCGACGGAGTGGACGAGGATTGCGACAGCCTCATCGACGAAGACGTCGCCGACGCCCCCACCTGGTATCAGGACGTGGATGGGGACGAGTACGGCAATCCCGAAGTGTCGGTGGTCTCCTGCACCCCACCCTTGGGATATGTAGAAGCTCCGGGGGATTGTGACGACTCCGATCCCCTTCAGAATCCCGATGCCGCCGAGTTGTGCAATGGGGAGGACGATGACTGCAATGGGCTGATTGACGACGAGCCCATCGACGAGACCGCCTGGTACAACGACAACGACGGAGACGGGTATGGAGACGGAGCCGCAGTGTTCGCCTGCGTGGCCCCTCCAGGAACGGTGGACAACAACGGGGACTGCGACGATGGCGACGCCGAATACCATCCCGGAGCCCCCGAGACCTGCGCCGACGCCTCGGACTTCAACTGCGATGGAGAATCCGGCTTTGCCGATGCCGACGGAGACGGGTACGCCGCCTGTGAGGATTGCAATGACCTGGATCCCTCGGTGTACCCAGCCGCTCCTGAAGCCTGCGACGGCGTGGACGATGACTGCGATGGCACCGTGGACGAGGGGTTGGACTCCACCACCGTTTATCGGGACGTGGATGGGGATGGATATGGAAACGTGACCCTGCCCCTGATCATCTGCAGCGACCCCCCCGCCGGATATGTGACCTTGGGAACCGACTGCAACGACGGCCGCTCCACCGTCTTCCCCGGGGCCCCTGAGGTGTGTGACGGCATTGCCGACAACAACTGCGACGGGGTGAGCGATCCCAGCGAAGGAGATGTCGATTCCGACGGAGTGGCCAACTGTGCCGATTCTGAGGCCTGTGACGGGGTGGACAACGACGGCGATGGACTGGTGGACGAGGGGTTCGACGCTGACGACGATGGCCTCGCCGACTGCTTCGATGATGAAGACTGCGATGGGATCGACAACGATGGGGACGGTCTCGCCGATGAGCTTCCCGCCACCGCCCAACTGGTGACCCTGACCACCACCGGCATCACCGCCGTCAACCTGACCGACGCTTCCTCCACCCTGGTCAGCAACATCAGCCCCGCCGATTACCTCCTCATCAAGGCCGCCTCGGTAGCGGTGCGAGCCGACGGGGTGGCCTTTGCCGTGGACAACAACACCGGCAACTTCCTCCGCTTCGACCCCTGCACCGGGGTGATGACCCTGGTGGGCAACTCCGGTCACACCGCCGTTTGCGGCATGGAGTTCGATGCCGACGGCAACCTCTACGCGGTGGACAACTCCAGCGACGTCGCCTACCAGGTGAATCCGGCCACCGGTGTCTTTACCGCCATCGGCAGCCTGGGAGTGAACATCCAGCGCTGCGGCCTGGCCTACGACTGCACCCTGGATCGGATGTTCCTGGTGGATGGGGACGACGCCGACACCCTGTATCGGGTGAACATGGACTCAGGCGCCCTCAGCAACGCCGTGACCCTGGACGGGGCCCACTTCGCCGGGGCCGGCCTGGAATATCGCACCGGATACGGAGAACTCTACGCCTCCACGGGCGACCGCCTGCTGCGGATCAACCCCACCACCGGCGCCTACGTCAACGTGGGCTACTGGTCGGGAGAGGTGACGGCGGTGGATGACATGGCGTTCATTATTTGCGAATAGAACTCATGGCAACATAGGGTAATCATTCAAAAATCCTATCCAACCCCCACCAGCCGAAACCAGAAACACGCCCCTCCTCCCTCCCTCTGCCGGTACCCCATCTCCCCTCCCCAGCGCTGCACGGTGGTTCGGCAGAAGTAGAGCCCCAACCCCACCTTGCCCCTTCGCGCCCCCGGCCCTCCCTGGTGGAATCGCTCGAACAGGAAGGGGATGTCTCCTTCGGGAACGCCCGCACCCCGATCCTCTACCCGGCAACAGAAGCCCCCCTCCACCCGGTCCACCCCCACCGTCACCACCGAGCCCTGGGGGGCGTGCCGGAGGGCGTTTTCCACCAGATTGGTGAGGATCCGCACCAGTCGGTCCTTTTCCCCCACCACCCGCAGAGGGGGAAACCCTTCCCCCTCCCGCATCAGACCCACTCCCCGGCTCCGCCCCGATGGAGAAAGAGAGGAAAGCACTTCTTCCACCGCCTCTCCCAGGTCGGGGGCGGTTCGCGGGTCGCTGGAGAACGCTTCCAGGGCCTCCACTTCAGCTCGAAACACCTGGAGCAGGGAGGAGATCCTCTCCCCCAGCTTCTCCGCCTGCCTCTCTCCCAGGGCCAGAAGCTCCTCCTGTTGGGGGGAGGTTCCTTGCATCTGAAGGAGTTGCAAGGCCCCCAGGATGGCGGTGAGGGGGCCCCTGAGATCGTGGACCACGCAGTGGAGAAGGACATCCCGAATCTCCACCTCCCGGCGCAGACGCTGATGGGCCCATTCTCCGTCTCGGGCCGCTTGGAGAATGGCCACCCTCTCTCGAAACCTCTGCCCCCCTTCTTCGATGAGGAGCAGGGAAAGCCCTTCTCCTCGCAGAGCCACCGCTTCCAGGGCAACGGTCCCTCCCTCCGGCCCGGTTTCCATCCATACCCCCGAGCGCAAGGGTCCCTCCTCCGCCCCGGACCACACCCGGGCCGCCTCCTGTAGAAACTCTTGAAGGAATGGAAACCGTTCCGCACCCAGCCCCTCCTCCCCGGGAGGGCTCAACCACCTCAGGGAAGGGGGCAGGGGGGCCAGGGAACGCAGGAAACCTCCCTCCTCGGGGGTGAACACCGCCATCCTCAAGCTCCCTTGGACGTGTTCCCACCAGGGGGGCACCTCAAGCGTCATGGCTCCCCGCCAGAATCGCCCGGACAAGAACCGAGAAGGCCTCCTCCACCCCCTCTCCGGTTCGAGCCGATGTATGGAGCACCGGGATTCCCGCCTCCAGGAAGGGCTTCAGGGAAGCCGAGTCCACCTCCCAGGTGGAGCTCAGATCGGCCTTGTTGACCGCCACCACCGCCGGCACCCCTCTCCTCTCCCCGGTCACTCGGAGAAGCACCTCCAGTGCAGTAGCGACGGTCTCCCGGCGGGTACCATCCACCACCAGGAGCAGGCCGGCCGCTCCCCGTAGATAGGAGGCTTGCACCCGCTGGAACCGGTCCTCCCCCGCCAGATCCCAGAGAAGAAGCAGGACCCGCTGGGAGTCCACCTCCATCTCCCTCCGATCAATCTTCACCCCCACCGTGGTCAGGTATTTCTCGGAAAACACCCCCTCCACCAGGCGGGCCACCAGGCTGGTCTTGCCTACGGCGAAGCTGCCCACCATGCAGACTTTCTTCTGGAGAGTTCCCTCGGGTGGGATGCTCATGGGACCCTCTCCACCGTCACACCCCCTTCTTGAATCCTCACGCTGACCGCCCGGTTGGAGGCCCCTGGATCCCGCCCGGGAAGGGGAGGCAGGGGCTGATCCACCGACACTCCCGCAGCAGTCAGGGGAAAGTCCTTGGGAAGATGGGGACGAAGAAGTTCCGCCACCCGGCCTGCCCGGGCCTGGGAGAGGGGACGGTTTTTCCGCTCCCTGCCGACCGGATCCGCATGTCCCGTCAATTGAAACCGCAGAGAAACCCCCAGAACCTGCCCCAGATGGAGCAGCTCCTTCATCCCCCTGGCCATGTTCTTGACCGTCTCCTGCTGGCCTGCCATCTCCTGGGACTCCCCCATTGGAAACAGGACTCTCAGGGTCAACAGTTCATCTTTGACGCGCTGGAAGGCCAGGGCATCCGAATCTTTTACCGAGGAATCCTGGTAGCTCAGGATCCCCGGCACCCGAAGGGCCTCCCGCCGGGCGACCTCGATCCAGGTTCGTGGGGCCATCCCCCGGGCGGTGAGCGCCTCCCCCTTCACCTCCAGGTGCACCCCCTGAGGGGGATGCAGCAGGGTCCGGGCCCGGGCCTCCACCATCTGGGGATGGTGCGAGTGAAAGAGCTCCCAGCGAAACACCACCTCCCCAGGGGCGTACCCGACTCCCGTCGCCAGGGCGTCCGGGGCCGAGCTCAGGGGATCCCTCAGCCCGACCACGGTTCCGCCTCCCCTCTCGCGGATCGCCTCGGTCACCCGCAGCCCCGGCGTCTGCCCCAGGGCTTCCATGAACCTCCCCCACCTCCTCCCCTCCTGCCACTCCCTGAGCCCAAGGACCACCAGGACTCCCAGCAGAAGGGCCGTCAAAACCAGGAGAAGGGGAGAGGGCCGAGACGAGGGCAGCTCCCTTTCCCCCCTCAGCAGCCCTTCAAACAGGGGCTGGGCTCGAAAGAATGGGGAAGGATCCCCCGAAAATTCCCGAAGAGTTTCAGCCATTTCCGCGTGAACAGCTCCCAAGGACCGTTCCAATTCCTCCCGCATCTCCTCAGGCGGCCCTCCTCGCATCACCAGGGCTCCCAGGGCCAGGGGACCCTGCTCCACCCATACCGTCAGGTCCCCCACCGCCAGGCGCTCCAAGGTGGCCTCCTCCCCCACCCGAAAAGAGTCGCGAGCGAAGTCCTGCAACGCCGTCAGCATTCCCGAAACCACGTCTCCCGACACCTCCTCCGCCTCGGCAGAGTGGAGATGAAGGAGGAGAAGCCCGGTCTCTCGATGAATCAGCAGGACGTGTTCCACCCGATAGACCAGGGTGTGAAGAAGGACCACCTCGGCGAAGGACCTGCCGGTGCGCCACGCCTCCCAACGCCACCTCAATCCCCGCAACGACAGCCCGTGATCCAAGGACTGGTTCAGAGACTGCACCATCCCTCGGAAGGCCGACTGGATGGCTTTGCGAATCACCGGTCCCAGCACCGGATACACCGCGTCCACAAAGATTTCGGGAGAGGTGCGGGCGGCCTCCCGGAGGGTCGATTCCAAGAGGGGGGTGAGAACCCGGGCCAGCTCCTCATCCCGAGCCATCCTCCTGGCGATGGCCTGGGGAAGGACCTCCCCCACCCGCGCGGCAGTCTCTTCCCGGTCCTCCAGGCGCTCCTCAACCCCCTCCAGCCTTCTGGTCACCTGGGCCGAAAGGAGACGGGTCAGCTCATCAAAGGGATCCCCCGGTGGAAGGTGCGGCGGAGGAAGGTTGCGAGGGGAAGAAGCCATGGGAGAAGCGTGGATGCGCTACTCGTCTCCCGAAAGCCCGGCGCGGCTGATTCTCTCCGCCAGATCGCTCAACAGCCCTGCCAGGGCCTGCCGATCCGTCTTTCGATGGTCCAAATCCCGCACGCTGTGGGCGAGGGAGGAGGAAAGCTGGGTGGATTCCCGAAGGAGATCGTCCCTGAGGGAGTTTCCCTGCTCGAACAGGGCCTGACGAAGCTCCCGCTGACGGCGGTGGGTCTGCTCCTCCATCTGGGTGAGCTTCTGATCCAGCCCGGCAAGAAGGGCCTTGAGCTCCCTTCCCAACTCCAACAGGGCCGCCCCTCTTTCGGCTCTTTCCGTTGCCAGGCGCTGCTCCAGGGCATCCAGTTCATCTCTTACAAACTGCTCCAGAGAGTCGGCCCTCTTGCGGGCATCCTCTCTGACCCCCGCCAGATCCGCTGCCACCTTCTCTTCGAGACGGCGCACCTTCTGGTCGTTCTCCCGGACGTGGGCTCCAAACAGGATGTCCCGCACCCGGTCCAGGTTGCCGGCTCCTTCGGTGGATTCGGGAAGGGGGGAGGCCCCTGAAGCCTCTCCGTTGGCGGCGACCTCCACGGAAGAACTGGGATTGCTCATCGGCTCTGCTCCATCGCCCCTCCGCCCCGGGGGACCCGGGCTCTCCATCCAGGACGATGAAGCTGTTCTACTCGGGGGAAGAGGGTTTTTCCAGCCGCAGAGGGGATCCTGCCTCTTCTCATGTGGAAAGGAGCCGCCTCAGAAGGGGGGCCAACTCCCGGGGATCGAAGGGTTTGCGAAGGATTCCCAGCGCCCCCATGGCCAGATACCTCGCCGGATCCTCCGCCTCTGCAGTGAGGAAAACTACTGGAATTGCCCGGGTTTCCGGCCGAGACCTCAGGATCTCCAAGGTGGCTGGACCGCCCAATCCCTCCATCCGCACGTCCATCAGGAGGACCTGAGGGGCGACTTCACCCACCCGCGCCAGGGCCTCTTCCCCCGAGGCCACCGCCACCACCCGGAAACCTCCCCCCATCTCCAGCCCGATGCGAGCCACCGTACGGACATCCTCATCGTCGTCCACCAGGAGCACGGTGAGGGGGGAGGCGGTCAACACAAGCCCATCAGAAAGCCTGGCCAGCCACCAGGTTGACGGTGGTGGCGATGTCGTAGGGCTTGGTCCCCTCGGGAGGGGTGAAGTTGAAGGCACCGGTGAGACCAAACTTGAGGCCCACCCCCTTGGTGATCTGTACGTTCAGGGCGGTGATGGAGTTGAGCCGGGCGCTGAATCGCCTCTCAGGATCGGTGGTTCCACCGGGGAGCCCTTCCACCTCTTGGGAGAAGAGGAGGTTGGGCGCCAGGGTGAGGCCGTACTTCAGATAGAGACGCCCGGAGATGATGTGGGTGGGATTGGTGCCTGGAGCGGCCACCCCATCGGGGTTGTACTTGAGAGAGTCGTAGTAGCCGTACATCTCCATGGCGTAGTCCGCGCCCACTTCCCCCACCAGCAGGTGCTTGTCATTCTTGACGATCTCCTTGGATACCCCCAACTGGACGTGAGGGCGGACGGTGAGGTGCTGGAAGGGATCGTGGAAGGCTCCTCCCAGGATGTACAGGGACGCTCCCGGGACCACAAACCGATCGTAGCGGGTGTTGGCTCCGAGGAACAAACCGGACACCTCCGAATCGTCTCCCGAGAAGTCAAACTTGCCGTCCAGGTTGGCATCCCCCGCCGCCACGTTGCCCACGAACTCAAACCGGAATCGGTTCTTCAACTTCTTGAGTTCCAGGTTGGCCCCCGATGACAGGGCCAGGGTGGAGGAGTTCCCGGCGGTGAACAGGACGCCTACCTGCCCGGTGATGGAGCCGTGAACCTTGCCATCCTCGACGGCCTCAGCTTCGGCCTTGACGAAACCGGTATTGGCGGCGGCAGGAGGAGTCTGGGCCCCGGCAGGGGAGCTGATCAGAAGGGAGCCCCCCATGGCCAGGCCCAGGAGGGCAGAAGAAAAGCGGAAGATTGAGATCGTCATGAGATGTTTTCCTTTCGTTTGCTGAAAAAGCGAGCGTTCAACCCATCGTTCCATCGAAACGAGCAATTTCCGGGCCAATTTCAGTCGGCGTTCCCGGGGCCGTGTCCATCGACGGAGACGCTCCGCCAGATCGGGAGTTCCCTCTACACGAAAACCCTCCTGGATTCTTCGGAAGGGCCTGGAAATTGTGGAAAGAAGAGAGAGAGGGGCGCCCTCCTTCGAGATCCCCTCCCTCCAGGCAGGGCCTCGGGGACCCGATCCCTCGACTTCCTCGGCCTTTCCATCGTCCTTTTTGGTGGCTTTCACCTTCGCCCTCATCCTCCCAGAGCCTCCCGCAGCGCCAGAAGAGCCTCGATCGCTTCACCCCGCGCCAGCGTCTCCGCCGCCCTCTCCAGCCCCTCCGCCTGAAGGGAAACCTGGGGCCATCCGTAGGATCCCCCCGATCCCCGCAGCCGATGGGCGGTCTCCTTGAGTTCCCGCCACCCTTCCAATCCCATGGGATGGTTCAGATCCTTCAGCAGCCGGGCAACCTTTTCCAAGGTCCGCAGTCGATACTCTTCCCGAGCGAGGGCCAGGGGATCGGGGTGACCCGAGGGAGGGTCCCCGGTCTGAGAAGAAAGCTCAACCAGGGTTCCCTCCTCCAGCCCCGCCCTTCTTTGGGCCAGGGTGTGGCCCATCCCCACTCTCTGGGCGATGCGCCAGAAGGATTTGCGAGGAAGTCCCGCCCTCCGTGCCGCCTCGGAAACGTTGCCCCCGGCCTCTCTCAGTTGTCGGGCTACGTACTCCCGGTCAAATTCCCCCATCAACCGATCCCGGGCTTCCTGGAGGGGAAGCTCAAACAGCTCATCGGGCCAAAGAACCCCCTGGGCCGAGGCCCCTCCCGCCAGATCCAGGTTCCCCACCGTCACCAGAGGCCCTTCGGCAAACACCGCGCTCCTCTGCACCTTGTTCTGGAGTTCTCGCACGTTTCCCGGCCAGGGGCAGGCCATCAGCGCCCGCAAGGCCACCTTCTCGAACCCCCGCAGCTCCCTTCCCGTCTGTCCAGCCGCCTCCCGAAGGAAGAACTCTGCCAGGGCGGGGAGGTCGGACTGGCGTTCCCGCAGGGGGGGCACCGAAACCGGCAGAACCCGTAGCCGATAGTAGAGATCCTGGCGAAAACTCCCCGCTACCACCCCCGCAGACAGGTCCCGGTGGGTGGCGGCCACCACCCGGACATCGGTCTTGACCGGCTTGTCCCCTCCCACCGGGCGAATCTCCTTCTCCTGAAGGAAGCGCAGCAGCTTGGGCTGAAGCTCAAGGGGAAGTTCCCCCACCTCGTCCAGGAACAGGGTGCCCGATTCCGCCTCCCTCACCATCCCCTTGCGGGAGGAGGTGGCCCCGGTGAAGGAGCCCGCGAGGTGCCCAAACAGCTCCGCCTCCATCAACTCCCGAGGAATGGCTCCGCAGTTCACCGTCACGAAGGGCCCCCCACGCCGCCGGGACATTTCATGAACCGCTCGGGCCACCAGTTCCTTGCCCGTGCCGGTCTCTCCCTCCACCAGAACGGGCAGATCCGTCCCGGCCACCACCTGGATTTGTCTCCTCAACTCGGTCATGACCTGGCTGGACCCGATGGACAACCGAACCATGGAAGGTGAATTTTCCCCTTCAGTTCCAAGGCTTTCCAGGTGATGAAGTCGAGAAGCCAGCCTCTGCTGCAACAGGCATCTCTCCACTTTGTGGGACAGGGCAAAGGGGTCCACCGGTTTGAGGAGGTAGTCCTCCGCCCCCTGGTGAAGCAGGCTCACCGCCCTTTCGATGTCCCTCACTCCGGAGACGATGAACACCCGGCTCAGGGGGCTGCGAGAGCGCACCTCCTGAAGGAGGCCATCCCCCTTGGTTCCGGGAAGCTCCAGGTCCACCAGGACCACCGATGGATGCTGATCCAACCAGGGGATCGCCGCTGCCACCCGGTCAACGCACACCACCCTCCCCAACCGCTGAAGGGCCATCTCCGCCAGCAGGCGCATGTCCGGGTCGTCGTCCACCACCAAGAGCAGGGGGGAAGCCAGTTCACTGGAGCGGGGAAAGGATCCTCGGGGAATCGACAACGTCCTTTTCCTGGCCTCTTGCCCTTCACCCCACCGGAGAAGAGCCCATCGGACCTCCCCCGATGGAGCCCGGGCCCGATGCGGCCCAAGGAAGCCCGATTGTAATCCGGATAGCGGTCACCGGGAACCGGAAGCGGCGCTCCCCTTCCCAGAGAGGCGCAGGAGGGCGCAGCGGACTCGAAGCGCATTTGCCCCGGGTGGTCCGCCACCCTTTACTCCCATGCCCCTCTTTCGCACAATGGACCCGTCCCCTGGCCAGGAGCCCCTCGTGTCCCTCCGATTGTCCCTCCCCGCCCTCTTCCTTGCCCTGTTGCTCTCTCCCATCGCCTGGGCCGCCACCGGTTCCGCCTTTCTCACCGCCGCCGACGTGGAGGACCCCTCTTCGGTGGTGGTGACCGGCGACGATGAGCTGATGCTGGACACGATCCCTTCTTTGGGTGTCGCCTTCGATCCCTGGTCCGGCTCCACCATGGGGTGGATGTACACCGGCGATCCCGATACCCAAGCCGACTGCGTCGATGCCGATTTGGGGACGACGGGGGATGAAGACGACACGGTGATGGTGGACTTCGACCTGGACGTGCCAGCGGGGATGCACTCCCTGAGGATGCGAGTGGCCTTTGTGACTCGGGAATATCCGGCCTTCGTGGGTTCCGACTACCTGGACATCGCCACCGTTATGTTGGAGTCCAATGCGTACACCGGAAACCTCGCCGTGGATGAGACGGGACACACCCTCAACGCCACCGACGCCCCCATCACCCTCAGCGGCGAAGACCTTTCCGGGTCGGGATTCGATTGCGAAAACGGAGGGGCTACCGCCTGGCTCACCATCGTCTCTCCCGTACAACCAGGTGAAACTATTCATCTTTCTTTGTCTGTGGGAGACGTGTTCGATGGGATTTTCGACTCCGGGCTTCTGGTGGATGATTTCTCCTTCCAAGTAGGAGAATTGGACGAACCCATGATGTTCGAGGGGGATGGAGATGAAGACGGTGATGGGGAACCGGGAACGGCGGTGGGAGGATCGGACTGCAACGACGCCGATGAAGACGTCTACCCTGGCGCGTCTGAGGACTGTGACGACGGGGTCGATAACGATTGCGACGGCTCCGAAGACGGAGAGGGACTGGACGAGGTCTGTGACGACGGAGTGGATAACGATTGCGATGGCTCGGAAGACGGAGAGGGCAGGGACGAGCTCTGTTTCGACGGGCAAGACAACGACTGCGATGGAGATACCGATGGGGACGATCCCGACTGTGCCTCAGGGGACGACGACGCCACTGCCGACGACGACGACGCCACCACCGATGACGATGACGCCACCACCGACGACGATGACGTCACCGGCGACGATGACGATGACGCCACTGCGGATGACGATGATGACAACGGCGGCGATGACGATGACGACGACTATGACTCCGACTACGGGAGCCCAAGGCGGGGTTGCGAAACCGTCTCCCCTCCTGCCGCCTCACATGGGGTGACTCTCGCTTTTGTGCTGGGAATGGCTGCCCTTCGGCGCCGAAGAACAGGGCGCCGCTCTGGAGATTTCGTCCATTGATGTGAAGATGGCCTGATCCGGCCGAGGGGAGGGATTCATGGAGGAAGACCTGGGTCGGTTGCTGGAAGCCGTCCGCTTCCGGGTGTTGCGGGCCCGGCTGGTGACTCGCGATGCCTTTGGTCCCCGCAACCCGCTGGCGGTGGACCTGCGCGGCGGGTTGGGCAGGCACCTGACTGAAACCTCTCACCTGGATCGCCTGTTCAAGCCTCCCATGCCCAAAGATGGGTTCCCCCCCGATACCCAAGGAGGTCAGGGGGCCTCTCCTCCATTTCGACTTCGGGCCCCCTCTCCCTCCCACCTTCCCATCGGCGGTGGTGAATTGGACGTGGAAATCACCTCCTTCCTGACCGATGACGACACCCTCTCCATCTGGCAGGAGACCTTGATGGGAGCCTGTCGCCAGGGATTTGGACAGCCACAGGCTCGTTTCCACGTTCGGACTCTGGACGTTTCCGCTCCCACCTCCTTGATGACCCATGCCCTGGCCGGATGGGAGAGACTGGCCGGGGGCTTGGAGATTCCCCGTCTCCGAGTGGATTTCCCAGTTCCCGCCCGGATTCTGGTCCAAGGGGAAGAAGTGCCCCCCGAGGCCTCCCCCCTGGTTCATCAATTGCTGCGGCGACTCCAGTCCCTGGCCTGGTTGTATGGAGACTGGAGGAGCCATCCTGCCCTGACTCCCCTCCTGGAGTTGGCCACCGAGACCCAGTTTGCCCCCAACACCGTCGCTTCATGGAGGAAGGTGGCCCAGTTTCGCGACTCGGCGACCCGCCATCAGCCCCTGCACGGCCATCTGGGCTTCTGGGAGGGAGGAGTACCCCGGCCGGTGGGGCTGCTGCTGTTGGCGGGGGAGGTCATGGGAGCGGGCAAGTCCACCGCGCTGGGACTGGGGGAGATGCGAGTGGGGGCGCCAGCGGGGACGGGACGACAGGGAGGATGAACCGATGGGAGATTGGGGAGGCTCCGACCCGATGTGATCCTCTCCCTCACCCCTCCCTGAGCAGCACCCGGATCCTCTCCTGGACCTTGCGAGGCTCTCCCTTGCCCGAGGTCTCCTTCATCACCTGCCCCATGAAAAATCCCACCAGCTTGTCTTCTCCACCGGCTAACCGCTGGTATTCTTTTGGATTTTTCACGAAGGCGGACCGGATGGCCTCGTCCAACATGCCGGTGTCCGACAGGGAGCGCAGCCCCAGGCGGTCCAATACATCGACCGGATCCTCCCCGGTCTTCCAAACCTCCTCAAACACCTGACGCACCGCCGGGCCGCTGATCTCTCCTTTCTCGGCCAATTCCACCAGGGTGGCCAGATGGGCGGGGCGCAGGGGCAGCTTCCCCGCTTCTCCCCCTTCCTCGTTCAGCTTCCGCAGCACCTCCCCCATCATCCAATTGGCCACCTTCTTGGCCCGGGATGCCCCTCCAGCCTTTTCCACCGCCTCTTGGAAAAAGTCGGAGATACCCCTCTCCTGGGTCAACACCTGGGCATCGTAGGCCGACAGTCCCCATTCCTCCTGGAACCTCTGGGCCCGCAGGTGGGGAAGCTCCCGCACCGATTCCCGGACCTCCTCCAGAAACGACTCCGACAGGCGCAGGGGAGGCAGGTCGGGATCGGGAAAGTAACGATAATCGTGGGCCTGTTCTTTGGAGCGCATGAACACCGTCTCCCCCCGAGCGGCGTCAAAGGTGCGGGTTTCCTGATGAATCTGACCTCCCGCCTCCAGAACCTCGATGTGACGAGCCACCTCGAACTGGATGGCCCGGCCCACGAACCGGACCGAGTTCATGTTCTTGACCTCGACCTTGGTGCCAAAGGCCTCTCTCCCCCGGGGTCGTACCGACACGTTGGCGTCGCAACGCAAAGAGCCCTCCTCCATGTTTCCGTCGCACACCGACAGCCAGCGCAGGATCTGGCGCAGGCTCTTGACGTAGGCCATGGCCTCCTCGGCGGAGCGCAGGTCTGGTTCGGACACGATTTCGATGAGGGGCACCCCCGCCCGATTGAGGTCCACCCGGGAACTGCCATCGTCCTCGTGGAAGTTCTTGCCGGCGTCCTCCTCGACGTGGATTCGGGTCAGCCGGATCTCCCGGTGCACCCCAGAGACCTCGATGGGAACGGCTCCCCCCTCCGCCAGGGGCTCCTCGTATTGGGAAATCTGGTACCCCTTGGGCAGATCGGGATAGAAGTAGTTCTTTCGAGCAAAAACGCTCTCCCTCCGCACCGTGCTTCCCAGGGCCAGGGCCGCCCGACAGGCCAGGGCCGCCGCCTCTCGGTTGTAGACCGGAAGAGCCCCGGGAAGGGCCATGCACACCGGGCACACCTGGGTGTTGGGAGGGGCTCCATAGCGGGTGGAACAGGCACAGAACGCCTTGGAGCGGGTGAGAAGCTGGGCGTGGACCTCCAGCCCGATCACCACTTCCCAGGGGGATGAAACCTCAGACATGGGGCACCTCCGGCACCTTTCCCAGCCAGGGCATGGCCTTTTCCACCACCCGAGCGGCCCGGAAGATCCGATCTTCCTCCCACCAGGGAGCAACCAGTTGGGCCCCCACCGGCAATCCCCCGGAGAAACCGCAGGGAACGCTGGCTCCTGGCAATCCCGCCAGGTTGAGGGACACGGTGAACACGTCGGAAAGGTACATCTGCACCGGATCTTCGGCCCTCTCCCCCAAGCGAAATGCGGGAGTGGGAGTGGTGGGGGTCAGCAGCAGATCCACCTTGGCAAACACCGCCCGAAAATCCTCGGTGATGGCCTCCCTCACCGCCATGGCCTTGCGGTAGTAGGCGTCGTGATAGCCGGAGGAGAGGGCGAAGGTGCCCAGCATGATGCGGCGCTTGACCTCTTCACCAAAGCCTTCCGTCCGAGAGCGCACGTACAAATCCTCAATGCTACTGGGGTTTTCAGTCCGGTACCCGTACCTCACCCCGTCAAAGCGAGCCAGATTGGAGCTGGCTTCGGAGGGGGCGAGGAGATAGTAGGCGGCGATCCCCAAGGCGGTGTGGGGAAGGGAGACGGGGTGAAGAGAGGCTCCCGCGTCGGCCAGGACCCTCCCCACCTCCTCCACCCGGAGCCTCACCGCCTCGTCCACCCCTTCGGCAAAATATTCGGCGGGGAGCCCTACCCGGAGCCCGGAGATCCCCTCGTCCAACGTGGAGAGGGGGTCTGAAACCGGGCGTAGGGAGCTGGTGGAATCCAAGGGATCGGCCCCGGCCATGGCGGTAGAGATTCGGACCAGTCCTTCCACATCGGTGCAGAACGGGCCGATCTGATCGAGGGAAGAGGCGAAGGCCACCAACCCATATCGGCTGACGCGCCCGTAGGTGGGCTTCATCCCCAGCACCCCGCACAGGGCGGCCGGCTGGCGGATGGAACCTCCGGTGTCGCTCCCCAGGGCGAAGGGGGTGATTCGCGCCGCCACCGCCGCCGCCGAGCCGCCGCTGCTTCCCCCCGG